>CAYGZE010000046.1:0-14985 GCA_964354185.1 uncultured Anaerolineales bacterium
ACGACGAGCGCTACTTCGCCATGCTCAAGGTCGAGGCGGTCAACTACGACAACCCGGAACTCCTGCCCGAGAAGGTGGTGTTCGAGGACCTGACGCCCCTGTTCCCGACGGACCGCCTGCTCCTCGAGACCACGAGCGAGGAACTGGACATGCGGGTGGTCGACCTGATCACGCCGATCGGCAAGGGGCAGAGGGGCCTCATCGTCTCGCCGCCCCGGGCCGGCAAGACCGTCATGCTCCAGAAGATGGCCAACGCCGTCATCAAGAACAGCCCCGAGTGCATCGTCATCATCCTCCTCATCGACGAGCGGCCCGAGGAAGTCACCGACATGGAGCGGAACGTCCCGGGGGCCGAGGTCATCTCCAGCACCTTCGACGAGCCCACCAGCCGCCACGTCCAGGTCGCCGAGATGGTCATCGAGAAGGCCAAGCGCCTGGTGGAGTACGGCAAGGACGTCGTCATCTTCCTCGACTCGATCACGCGCCTGGGCCGCGCCCACAACGCCGAGGTCCCGCACTCCGGCAAGATCCTCTCCGGCGGCGTCGACGCCAACGCCCTCCAGAAGCCGAAGCGGTTCTTCGGGGCCGCCCGCAACATCGAGGAAGGCGGCAGCCTCACCATCCTCGCGACCGCCCTCATCGACACGGGCTCCCGCATGGACGAGGTCATCTTCGAGGAGTTCAAGGGCACCGGCAACATGGAAGTCCACCTCGACCGGCGCCTGATGGACAAGCGCGTCTTCCCGTCCATCGACATCACCGGCAGCGGCACCCGCAAGGAAGAATTGCTGCTGGACCCGCAGGAACTCAAGTACGTCTGGATCCTGCGGAAGGTCCTGACGGAGATGAACGTCGTCGAGGCGATCGAACTCCTGCGGAACCGCCTCTCCAAGGCCAAGACGAACGCCGAGTTCCTGATGTCGATGAATCTGTCTTGACGGCAGTGACGTGGTGACACAGTGACGAAGTGACGCAGTCACGAGGAAACACCGCGTGGCGGCCCATCGTGGCCGCCACGTTTTTCTGCGCCGTCGCGTTCCGCCTTAGGCTACGTCACTCCGTCACTTCGTCACTACGTCGCTCTGCCTTTCGTGCTCCACCTTGATTCGCCCCCCGTCCCCCGCTACCATGGCCGCCCGCCGCCGGGGAGGCCGCATGCGCATCATCGCCGGAACCCATCGTGGACGCCGACTCGCGGCGCCGGAAGGGCTTGCGACGCGGCCGATGACCGACCGCGTCCGCGAGAACCTCTTCAACCTGCTGGCGGCCGACGTCCCCGGTGCCGTCGCCCTGGACCTCTTCTGCGGCTCCGGGGCCCTGGGCCTGGAGGCGATGAGCCGCGGGGCCGCCTCGTGCCTGTTCGTCGACGCCGACCCGGCCGCCCTCGCGGTGGTCGAGGCCAACCGCCGGTCGCTCGGCCTCGAGGACCGCACCCGCGTCGCCCGCGGCGATGCCCTGAGGCCGGGCCGCTGGATCGTGCCCTCCCCGCCGGATCAATACACGCTGGTATTCGTCGACCCGCCGTATAAGATGACGGCGGACCCGGCGGGGCGCCGGCGCCTGGCCGCCATGGCCGAGGCCCTGGACGGCCTGGGGGCGGTCGCGCCGCGTGCGGCCGCCATGCTCCGCGCCCGCCGCGGGACGCCCATGGACGCCCCGTGGCCGCGCTGGCGGGTTTTCGACGAACGCTCTTACGGGACCACGACGTTATATCTGATGGAACACGAGGCGGCGCCCGAGACGCCTCCCGAGACCGGATGACGCATGACCCGAGTTGAAACGCAGACCGCGCCGGGCCGATACCGGTACCTCGACCCCGAGACCCTCGCGAGCCTGGGGAGCATCAACCTGGTGGCCCGGATGGCGGTCGAGGGGTTCATCTCGGGCCTCCACCGCAGCCCCCACCGTGGTTTCTCGGTCGAGTTCTCCGAGCATCGCCCCTACACGCCGGGCGACGAACTGCGGCACCTGGACTGGGTCGCCTACGCCAAGACCGACCGGTTCTACATCAAGCAGTACGAGCAGGAGACGAACCTGCGGTGCCACATCCTCCTGGACTGCTCGGCGTCGATGAACTACTCAAGCGGCCGGGGCCTGACGAAACTGGAGTACGCCTCGTTCCTGGCGGCGACGCTGGCGTTCCTGATGACGCGGCAGCAGGACACGGTGGGGCTGGTGGCGTTCGACCACGAGATCCGCCTGCACATGCCGCCCGGCGGCTCGCCCGCCCACGTCAACGAGATGTGCCGCCGCCTCGAGCACCTCAAGGGCGACCAGGTCACCCGCCTGGCCAAGCCGTTCCACGACCTGGCGGAGATGGTGCGGCGGCGGGGGCTGATCATCATCCTGAGCGACCTCTACGACGACGAGGCCGAGGTCATCCGCGCCGTCCGCCACTTCCGCCACAAGAAGCACGGCGTCATCCTGTTCCACATCTTCGACGCGGCCGAACTGGAGTTCCCCTTCACCAAACTGACCCAGTTCGTCGACCTCGAGACGGACGAGCGGTACCAGATCGACCCCAAGGCCGTCCGCGAGACCTACCTGGCCGAGGTCCGCGCCTTCATCGACCGGCACAAGAAGGCGTGCTCCGAGTCCGACTCGGAGTACGTCCTGACGGACACGAGCGTCCCGTACGGCTTCCTCTTGCGGTCGTACCTGGCGCGGCGGCAGCAGATGCGGTGAGCGCATGAGTTTCGTGACCCAATTGTGGTGGCTGTGGCTCGGGGCGGGGGCGGCGGCGGCGGCCATCCCCCTCGTCATCCACATGATCCACACGTCGCGGGCCCCCGAGGTGCCGTTCCCGACCCTGCGGTTCCTGAAGAGCGCGTCGGAGAAGACGGCCCGCCGCCGGCGGATCGAGAACCTGCTGCTCATGATCCTGCGGATGCTCCTGTTCGCCCTGCTGGCCTTCGCGCTGGCGCGGCCGTTCCTCTCGGAGCGGTTCGGCCTGCTGGAGAGCGAGAAGGTGGGCGCGGCCGTCCTGGTCCTCGACAACTCGTACTCCATGGGCCTCCAGAGCGCGGGCGAGACCCGCTTCGGCAAGGCCAAGGCCGAGGCCCGCGCGATCCTCGAAAGCCCGTGGCGGCCGGCCCAGGCGGCCGTCCTGCTGACGAACCCCGGCGCGCTGCCCGTGCCCGACCGCCTGGGCGCCGACCGGGCCAGACTCTTCAGCGACATCGAACGCGCCCAGGTCTCTGCCGGCCGCGCCGACCTCGCCGGCGCCCTCAAGAAGGCCTACGCCCTCCTCGACGCGACTCAGGCCGCCGAGAAACGCCTCTGGATCCTCACCGACCGCCAGGCCCTCTCGTGGCGCGGCCTCGAGGAACTCCCGGAGCCCCGCAAGCACCCCGACGTCCCCGTCGCCGTCATCCGACCGACCGAGCCGTCCTTCACCAACGTCGCCATTGCGGGGGCCGACCTCGTCTCCAAGAGCCGCGTCGTCGGCCTGCCCATCCGCCTCAACGTCACCGTCCGGAACGGCACGGCCGCCCCGGAGAAGCGGAACCTCCTTCTGTTCGCGGACGACTTCACGCAGCCGCGCCAGAAGCAGCCCGTTGAACTCACGGCCGCCGGGACGCCCGGCTCGACCAAGGTCGTCCCGGTGACGCACGTCTTCGAGCAGCCCGGGCCCCACCGTATCCTCGTTCAGTTCGAGGGGACCGACGCCCTGGCGACCGACAACGCCTACCGGGTGGCCCTCCAGATCGCCGACCGCATCCCCGTCCTTGTCGTGAAGCAGGCCCAGGCCGACATCCCCTTCCAGGACGCGGACTACTACCTGATGACGGCGCTGGACCCGGCGGGCGGCGACCCGTCGCTGGCGTGGGCGATCCGGCCCGTCGAGACGCTGGCCGGCGCGCTGGACCCGAAGGCCCTGCCGAAGTACGACGCCGTCTTCCTGAACAACGTGGGGGCGCTCGCGCCCGAGGCCGTCCGGGCCCTGGGCGACTACGTGGCCGCGGGGCGGACGCTCGTCGTCTTCCTCGGCGCCGAGGTGCCGGCGGACAAGTATAATCAACTCTTCATGGACCAGGCCGGCCGCGCGGGGGGCCTGCTGCCCGCGCGCCTGAAGGAGCGCGTCGGCGACGCCGTCCTTAAGACCACCGTTGAGAAGGTCACCCAGGTCCAGGGCCGCTCGCCCTACCTCCAGGACCTCGTCGACTCGGCCGACATCTACCAGGACATCCTCGTCTACGAGTACTTCGCCGCCGAGGGGGTCCAGCCGGACTCAGTCCTGGCGCGGCTCTCGGGCGGCGACCCGCTGCTCCTCCACAAGGCGTTCGGCGCGGGGCACGTGCTCCTTTTCACCACCACCGCGAACCGCGACTGGACCAACCTGCCCGTCCAGAACCTGTTCATGCCGCTCATGATGCGGATCGTCCACCTGGCGGCCCGCGGCCAGGCCCAGCGGCTGAACCTCCTGGCCGGGCAGCCGTTCGAGACCGACTTCTACCCCGGACTCGCCGCCGTCGCCACCGCCGAGGTCACCGGCCCCCTCGGGCCCGCGGGCGAGAGCGTCTCCGAGCAGCGCGAGACTCGGGCCGACGAGGGGCGGAACGTCCTCAGGTTCGAGAAGACCTGGAACCTCGGCTACTACACCTGGCGCGTCCCCCAGCAGGCCGACCTGGCGGGCCTCTTCTGCACGAACCCCGACGGGACCGAGTCGGACCTGGCCGAGGTCGCCGACAACGTCCTCCGCCGCGACATCGGCGCCCGCGAGACCCACGTGGCCGCCAGCCTGGCCGACCTCGTCTCGCGCTTCAAGGACACGAGCCACCGCGAACTCTGGCAGTACTTCCTCATCCTGTGCCTCGCCCTGGCGATCGTCGAGCCCCTGATCGCCAACTGGTTCCGCCCGAAAGAGAAGCGCGAGACCGCCCACCCGGTCGAGGGCTCCCGCAAGGCGGCCTGACGGCCTGCTTCAACCGCAAAGGCGTGACCCGGCCCGCGCCCAACGCTATAATGACCCCCCTGGAAGCACGCTCCCAGCATGCATGATGACGACCGACCGACAACTGGCCGAGGCCATCGCAGGGCGCCTGCGGGCCGCCGGGCACCAGGCCCTGCTGGCCGGGGGCTGCGTGCGCGACCTCCTCCTTGGCCGGAGCCCCAAGGACTACGACGTCGCCACGAGCGCCACGCCCGACGCCGTGGCGGCCCTCTTCCCGAAGGCCCTCCGGATCGGCGCGGCCTTCGGCGTCGTGGTCGTCGTCGACGGGGCCGCGCGGGTCGAGGTCGCCACCTTCCGCCGCGAGGCGGGCTACTCGGACGGCCGCCGGCCCGACCAGGTGACCTTCACCGACGCGCGCGAGGACGCGCTGCGGCGCGACTTCACGATCAACGGCATGTTCCTCAACCCCGCGGGCGGCGAAGAGAGCGCGGGCACTGCGAGCAGCGGGATCCTCGACTACGTCGGCGGTCGGGCCGACCTGGAGGCGCGGGTCATCCGGGCGATCGGCGACCCCCGGGCCCGCTTCGCCGAGGACCACCTGCGGATGCTCCGCGCCGTCCGGTTCGTCGCGGAACTGGGCTTTCGCCTCGACCCGGCGACGGCCGACGCCGTGCGCGACCTCGCCCCCCGGCTCGCCTCGGTGAGCGGCGAGCGGGTCCGCGAGGAACTCGCGCGCCTCCTGGCGGCCCCGATGCCGGGCCGGCGGCGGGGCCTGGACACGGCGGCCGACCTGGGGCTCCTGGCGGTCCTTCTTCCGGAGGTCGAGGCCCTGCGCGGCGTGGCGCAGGGCCCGACGGTCCATCCCGAGGGCGACGTCTTCACGCACACGCTGCTCTGCGTTGAGAAACTGCGCGAGCCGACGTTCGAACTCGCCCTGGCCGCCCTCCTCCACGACGTCGGCAAGCGCGAGGCCTTCAAGGTCCGCGACGGGCGGACGACCTTCTACGGCCACGAGCGGCTGGGCGAGGCGGCCGCCCGGGCCGTCTGCGGGCGCCTGCGGCTGAGCACCCTGGCCACGCGGCGCGTCGCGCTGCTGGTGCGGCAGCACATGAAACTGATGCACGCCGGCCAGATGCGCGAGGCCCGCCTCAAGCGCCTCATGGCCGACGAGGCCTTCGAGGAACTGGCCGAACTCTGGCGGGCCGACTGCCTGGCCTCCGGCGGCACGGCGGAGCCGTACGACGACCTCATGCGCCGCTACCGGGCCCTGGGCCGCGAGGAAGTCCGCCCGGCGCCCCTCCTGACGGGCGACGACCTCATCGCCGACGGCCTTGCGCCGGGGCCCGCCTTCCGCCATATCCTGGACGCCGTGTACGACGCCCAACTCGAAGGCCGCGCGACCAGCCGCCAGGAGGCCCTCGCGCTGGCCCGAAGGATCGCTTTCCGACCATGACGGACGGACCCCTGAACCCCGCCGCCGCCGTGCCGCTCGACACGCGCGGCCGGCCGATCACGCCCGCGCGGCTGCGGCGGGCGATGAACTTGAACATTGCCGTCGGCATCATGGGCGCGGCCTGGTTCACCGTCTGCTCGCCGCAGCAGATCCTCACGGTCTTCTACAAGAACAACCTCGGGGCGTCAGGGAGCGAACTCGGGTGGCTGGTGGCCCTCGTGCAGTTCTCGTCGATCTGCCACCTGGGGGCCATCTTCATCTACAACCGGGTCCGGACGCGCAAGGGCATCTGGGTGGCGGCCCAGATCCTGAGCCGCCTCCTCGGCTTCGTCCTGGCGGGCGTGGCCGTCTACGCCGCCCGCGCGGACGCCGACAAGGACCTCGGCGCCAAGGTCATCGCCGGGGCCATGGTCGTCGCCTGGGTCCTGTCGACCTCGACGGCCTCGGGCTGGTGGTCGTGGATGGCCGACCTGGTGCCGGAGAACATCCGCGGGACCTTCTTCGGTCGCCGGGCGACCATCGTGCGCCTGGTCAACATGGCGTGGTTCTTCGGCGTCACGCTCGCCCTGGACCACATCAAGGTCGTGAACATCTTCTACGTCTACGCCGCCGTCTTCGCGGTGGGGGGGGTGGTGGGCGTCCTGGATATCGCGATCCACGCCCTCATCCCCGAGCCCGTCAAGGAACGCGACGTGCCGCGCATCGGTTGGCGCGAGTTCACCGAGCCCCTGCGGAACCGCAACTTCCTCTCCTTCTCGCTCGCCATCGGCGCGTGGTCGTTCGCGACGAGCGTCCTCGGGCCGTTCGTCGCGCCGTACCTGACGGCCGAGCCGGCGAAGGGCGGCCTCGGCGCGCCGATGACCTGGCTGGGCATCAACGCCGCCATCGTCCTGACGGTCATGATCCTGACGGGCACCCAGTGGGGCATCGTCATGGACCGCTTCGGCCGCAAGCCCACCACCCTCCTCGGGGCCGTCCACCCCATCATCTCCTGGGTGGGCCTCTTCTTCATGAACCAGGCGAATTACCCCTACATTCTCGTCGGCACCGCCCTGGTGACCGGCATGCTGGCCTCGGCCTTCTGGGACGGCTCGGCCCAGTTGATGCTCACCCTGACGCCCGCGAAGAACCGCAACGCGTACATCTCGTGGCACATGGCGACGGCCGCCCTCATCGCCTCGGGCGGGTCCCTTCTGGGAGGATACCTGAGCGACGCCCTGCGCGGCTTCCAGGCGGAGCTGTGGCAGGGGTTCACGATCGGCAGTTTTCACGTCGTCGCCCTGGTCTCGCTCGTCCTGTCGACGCTGAGCGTCGTCCTCCTCGGCCGCATCCGAGAGGGCCGTGAGAAACCGGTGGGCTACGTCGTCACGCGCCTCTTCACGCCCGGCATCTTCCGGACGTTCCTGAACCTCGGGGCGATCGCCAGCGCCGCCCGGTCCGACAAGACAGTCCGGGCCTTGAGGGCCCTGGAGGGCGCGTCCGGCCACCTGGCCGTCGCCGACATCGCCGAGCGCCTGCACGACCCCGACCCGGAGGTCCGCGAGGAGGCCGCCCGCGCCCTGGGACGCATCGGCGCCGCCGAGGCCATCGATCCCCTGGTCCAGCGCCTGCGGGACCCGGAGTCGACCATCCGGCCCGAGGCGGCCCAGGCCCTGGGCCAGATCGGCGACGCCCGTGCCGTCCCGGCCCTGCGCGAGGGACTGGCCGACCCGCTGCCCGAGGTCCGCGACGCCTGTGCCCGGGCCCTCGACCGGATCGACCGGCCTCACACCGTCCTGCCGGCCCTGAAGGCGCTGCGGACGCTGGACGACGACCCGGGCGCCTTGAAGGTGGAGGACGTCATCGGCCGCCTGGACGATCCGGACGCCGAGGTCCGCGAGGAGGCCGCCCGGGCGCTGGGGCGGATCGGCTCCGCGGCGGCCGTCGAGGCCCTGGTGCGGCACCTGCGCGACCCGGCGTCGACCATCCGGCCGGAGGCCGCCGAGGCCCTCGGCCGGATCGGCGACCCGCGGGCGGTCCCCGCCCTGATCGAGACCCTCTCGAACCCGTCGCCCGAGGTCCAGGACGCCTGCGCCCGCGCCCTCGGCGACATCGGCGGCCGCGAGTCCGTCTGCCACCTCCTGGAACTCCTCGACGGCGGCGGCGCCGAGCAGGTCGTCGCGAGCGGCGCCGAGGCGGTCTCCAAGCACGGCATCCTCGAGGCCGCCTGGGAGATCCTGCCCCGGATGCACCGGACGCGCAACGCCGTCCTCCGCCGCCAACTCGCCATCGCCATGGGCAACCTGCTGGGCCGCCCGGGCGAGTTCTACGGCTACCTGACGATCGAGACGGCCCGCCAGGGGTCGCGCCTGGGGCAACTCTTCCGCGGCGCCCGCCGCGCCGTCCGCTCGTTCGGGCGCGGCCTGCCGCGCCGAAGCCCCGAGCGCGAGGTCCTCGTGTCCCTGGAGGACGAACTCCAGCAGGTCCGCCGCCACCTGGAGGCCCAGGCCTACCGCGGCGCCGTCGAGGGCCTGTACGGCGTCGTCCTGCGACTGGCGCGGATCGCCATCCGCCGCGAGTGCCCGGACGACGTGGCCCTGGAGTACGCCTTCGCCCGGGACGCCGAACTCGGCCTCGGCCTCTGGTTCGCCCGAGAGGTCCGCCAGCGGGCCGGCCAGACGAAGGACCCCGAACTGCTGCACATCGACGCCCTGCTCGCCCTGTACTTCCTGAGCACCTACCGCCTGCCGCCCGAGCCGACGGGCGAATGACGATTCGGGTGCCGTGGAACGTCACCCGCTCCCGCCGCGGGCTCGAAAAGCGCAACACACCGAGGCCGGGGGCCGTGCTTTCGCTTGGGTGCCATGCTTTCGCTTGCGAAAGCATGTGCCTCGAGCGGCGCGATTCGCTCGAGCCCGCCGCGGCAGCGGCGGAGCACGCCCGTGGGCGAACGATGATCGAGGCGCGGGAGGAGGCAGACGGCGGCTCACACCTTCTGGAGGAGGAGCGAGGCGTTGTGGCCGCCGAAGCCGAAGGAGTTGGAGGCCGCGCGGCGAATGGTCATTTCGCGCGGCTCCAGGGGGACGTAGTCCAGGTCGCACGCGGGGTCGGGCGTCTCGAGGTTGATCGTCGGCGGGGCGACCTGGTCGCGGATGGCCAGGGCCGTCGCGACAAACTCGACGCCTCCCGAGGCACCCAGCAGGTGGCCGAGGCTCGACTTGGTGCTCGAGATGGCGAGTTTCCGGGCATGGTCGCCGAAGACGGCCTTGAGGGCCTTCGTCTCGGCGATGTCGCCCAACTGGGTGGCCGTGCCGTGGGCGTTGACGTAATCGACCGACGCGGGGTCGACGCCGCCGGCATCCTTGAGCATGGCCCGCATGGCGCTGGCCGCGCCCCGCCCTTCGGGGTCGGGCTGGACGATGTGCAGGCCGTCGCCGCTCATGCCGAAGCCCATCACCTCGGCGTAGATCCGGGCGCCGCGGCGGCGGGCGTGCTCGTATTCCTCCAGGACGATGATGCCCGCGCCCTCGGAGAGGACGAAGCCGTCGCGGTCGCGGTCGAAGGGGCGGCTGGCGCCGCGGGGGTCGTCGTTCCGGGTCGAGAGGGCCCGCGCGGCACAGAAGCCCGAGAGGCCCATCGGCGTGACGGCGGCCTCCGAGCCGCCCGTGACCATCACGTCGGCCTCGTCGCGCTGAATGATCCAGAAGGCCTGGCCGATCGCGTTGTTGGCGCTGGCGCAGGCGTTGGCCACGCCCGAGTTCGGGCCGCGGATGCCGAAATAGATGGAGATGTGGCCGGCGGCCGCGTTGATCATCAGTTTCGGCACCATGAAGGGCGAGACGCGGCTGGGGCCCTTCTGGAGGAGGCGCGTGTGCTGCTCTTCGAACTCCGTCAGGCCGCCGATGCCGCTGCCGACGACGGCCCCGGCGCGGAACGGGTCGGGGAGGTTCTTGAGGTCCAGGCCCGAGTCCTCGACGGCGCCGATGGCAGCAACGACGGCCATCTGGCTGAACCGGTCGAGGTGGCGGACCTCGCGCGTGTCAAGGTACACCTCGGGCCGGAAATCCTTGATCTCCCCCGCGATCCGGACGGTATAGTCCTGGACGTCGAACGCCTCGATGCGGCTGACGCCCGACTCGCCGGCCAGCAGCCGCCGCCAGAACTCCCCCACGTCCTGTCCCAGGGCGGTGACCAGGCCGAGGCCGGTCACCACGACGCGCCTTGCCATCGCTTAGAGGTGCGCCTCCACGTAGGCAATCGCCTGGCCGACGGTCTGGATCTTCTCGGCATCCTCGTCGGGGATGCTGATGTCGAACTCGTCCTCGAACTCCATGACGAGTTCGACGGTGTCCAGCGAGTCGGCTCCCAGATCGTTGACGAACGAGGTTTCGCCGCTGATCTGCGACTTGTCCACCCCCATCTGCTCGGCCACGATCTCGATCACGCGTTCCTGAACGGTCGCCACGGAGGATCCTCCCAACTTCGCTTTCCCGGTCCCTTGAGTCGTCTTGTCACCTGCCTACCGGTCCGACCACGGCACGGCCCGTGGCCGTGACGGGCAAGCAGGTCCGCCGGCCGAGGCCTACGGCGCCATGCCCCCGTCCACGGGCAGGACGTGGCCCGTGACGTAGGACGCCTCGTCGCTCGCGAGGAAGCAGACGGCGCTTGCGACGTCGGCCGCCGCGCCCATCCGCTTCATCGGAATCGCCGCCAGCGCCATCTCCTTGGCCTTCTCCGGCAGCACCTGCGTCATGTCCGTGTCGATGAAGCCCGGCGCGACGGCGTTGCACCGGACGTTCTTGCGGGCCAGTTCCCGCGCCACCGTCCGCGTGAAGCCGACCACCCCCGCCTTCGACGCCGAGTAGTTGGCCTGGCCGGGGTTCCCCACCAGGCCCGAGACGCTCGCCATGTTGACGATGCTGCCCCCCTTCTGCCGCACCATGTACCGGCAGGCGTGCTTCGTCAGGAGGAACGTCCCTTTCAGGTTGACGGCCATCACGAGGTCCCACTGCGCCGCCTCCATGCGGAGGAGCAGGTCGTCCCGCGTGATGCCGGCGTTGTTGACGAGGATGTCGATGCGGCCGCACTGCTCGGCGACCTCGTCGATCATCCTCTCGACGGCCTCTTCGTTCGTCACGTCGACGACGTAGGTGAGGACCCGCGTGCCGCCCGCGGCCAGGGCGTCGGCGGCGGCCTTCAGGGCGTCGGCCAGGACGTCCACGAGGACGACCGTGGCGCCGCCGGCGGCCAGTTGCCGGGCGACCTCGAGGCCGATGCCCCGCGCGCCGCCGGTCACGATCGCCGTCTTGCCCTGAAACCTCATCCCTCGCCTCCCTTGCCGAACGCCTCGATGTCCTCCACCGTCCCGACGGCGGCGGCCGCCTTGGCCAGCCGCCGGTCGATCCGCTTGAGCAGGCCGATGAGGACCCGGCCCGGCCCCACCTCGACGAACCGGTCGAACCCGTCGCGGATCAGGCGCTCGACCCCCTGCTGCCACCGCACGGGGCCGTCCACCTGCCGCGCCAGCAGGTCTGCCGCCGAAGTGGCCCCACTATAGTAGTCCCCCGTGACATTTGCAACCACGGGGAACGCGAGTTCTCGGGCGCGCAGGCCCTGGAGTTGCGGGGCCAGCCGCTCCCGCGCCGGCGTCATCAGGGGCGAGTGGAACCCGCCGGCCACCGCCAGCGGGATCGCCCGCTGGGCGCCCATTGACTCTGCAATAGCGACGACCTTCTCGCAGGCCGCCCGGACGCCGCTCACCACCACCTGGCCCGGGCAGTTGTAATTCGCGGGGCGGATTATACCGGCCTCCTGCGCGGCCCCGCAAATCTTTTCCGCGCCGGCCTCGTCCACGCCGATCAGGGATACCATGCCGCCCGGCGCCGCGTCGCACGCCTCCTGCATCAGGCGGCCGCGAAGGTGCGTGAGGCGGACGGCGTCGTCGAAGGCCAGGGCCCCGGCCGCCGCCAGGGCCGTGTACTCGCCCAGGCTGAGGCCCGCCGCCGCCTCGACCCGCAGGGCCTGCCCGGCCGGCGTCGTCCGAAGGGCAGCCAGAACCGCCAGGCTCGTCACGAGGATCGCCGGCTGGCTCACGTCGGTGGCGGTCAGGCGGTCCTCGGGCCCCTCGAAGCAGATCGCCGACAGGCCGAAGCCCAGGACGGCATCGGCCCGGTCGTAGAGGGCCTGGGCCTCGGGATAGCGGGCGGCCACGTCCCGCCCCATGCCGACGAACTGGGCCCCCTGGCCGGGGAAGAGCAGGGCCGTCTTGCCCATGGGCGTGTATCTCCTCGGGGGGCCGGGGCGAGCCGACCGCCGTCGGCCAATCTGCAACGCTCTTTGGCGCGGCGGGTCCGGAGACCCGCCGCGCCAAGCCGTTTTTTGCCGTTCCTCAGTTACTCAGGTACTCAGGCACTCAGGTACTCAGGTACTAGTGTTTGACGACGGCCCCGGCCCAGGTCAGGCCGCCGCCGAAGGCGACGAGGATGGCCACGTCGCCCTTCTTCAGCCGCCCCTCGCTCAGGGCCTCGTGATGGGCCATCGCCACGCTCGCCCCGCCGGTGTTCCCGTACTTGTGGATGTTGAGGAAGACCTTCTCGGGGGGGAAGCCCATGCGGCTGGTGGCGGCGTCGATGATCCGCGTGTTGACCTGGTGGGGGATGACCAGGCGGACCCCGTCGACCGTCAGGCCGCACGCCTTCATGCACTGGTCGATCAGTTCCTCCATCTTCTCGACGGCGAAGCGGAAGACCTCGCGGCCGCGGATCTGCATGTAGTGCAGGCGCCGGTCCACGGTCTCGTGGGAGGGCGGCCGTCGCGACCCGCCCGCGGGCAGAAGCATCAGGTCGCCGCCCGCGCCGTCGCAGTAGGTCCGCGTGTGGAGGATGCCGACGCCGGGCTCGTCGGAGGCCTGCACCAGGGCCGCCCCCGCCCCGTCGCCAAACAGGACGCACGTCGAGCGGTCCGTGTAGTCGGTGATGCTCGACAGGACCTCGGCGCTGATCACCAGGACGTTGCGGGCCTGCCCGGAGAGGATGGCGGCCCGGGCCTGGGCCAGGCCGTAGATGTGGCCGCTGCACGCGGCCGTCAGGTCGAACCCGCCCGCGTGCGAGCAGCCCAGGCGGTGCTGGATCCAGCAGGCGGTCGCGGGCAGGGTGTTGTCGGCGGTGATCGTGGCGCAGATAATGAGGTCGACCTGGTCGGGTTCGACGCGTGCGGCCCGCAGGGCCTGCTCGGCGGCCGCGACGGCCAGGTCGCTCGTGGCCTGGCCGGGCTCGGCGATGTGGCGTTCCTTCATGCCCGTGCGCTGGACGATCCACTCGTCGTTCGTGTTGACGATCCGCGCGAAGTCCTCGTTCGTCATGATCCGCTCGGGCACGTACATCCCCGTGCCGGCGATCTTGGCGCTAGCGGGAGGCTTCACGCGGCGGGTTCCCCGATCTGGGCCACGGCTTCGACGATCAGGCGGTTGACCTGGGTGCGGGCGCAGGCGGCGGCGGCCCGGAAGGCGTTGGCGATCGCGCGGGCCCGGGCGTTCCCGTGGCAGATGACGGCGATGCCGTCGACGCCCAGCAGCGGCGCCCCGCCGTACTCCTCGGAGTCGTGGCGCCGCTGGAGTTCCTTCAGGACGGGCATCAGGCCGGCCAAAGCGGCAGGCTCCAGGCTCTTCGCCTCCTGCATGATGACCTGGAACATGTTGCTCACCAGGCCCTCGACGCACTTCAGGACGATGTTCCCGACGAAGCCGTCGCACACGACGACGTCAAAGCGGCCGTTGAAGAGGTCGCGCCCCTCGGCGTTGCCGCAGAAGTTCAGGTGCGACCGCACCAGCAGGTAGCCCGCCTCGCGGACGAGTTCGTTGCCCTTCTCGCTCTCCTCGCCGATGCTGAGGATGCCGACGCGCGGCTTCCCGATGCCGATGACCTTGCGGGCGTAAAGGTCGGCCATCAGGCCGTACTGGAGCAGGTGGACCGGGCGGCAATCGACGTTCGCCCCGGCGTCGATCAGCACCACCGGCCCGTGGAACGTCGGGAAGACGACGCTGATGCCCGGGCGGCGGATGCCGGGCAGGCGCTTCATCACCATGTAGCAGGCGGCGACGAAGGCCCCCGTGTTGCCGGCGTTGACGACGGCGTCGGCCTGGCCGGCGGCCATGAGTTCCACCGACCGCCGCATCGACGAATCGGGTTTGCGGCGGATGGCTTCGACGGGGGGCTCGGCCATGCCGACCGTCTGGGTCGTGTGGACGATGCAGAGCCGCTCGTCGCCGGCGCCGGCACCGGCGCTCTTGAGTTCCGCGCGGATGGCGGCCTCGTCGCCCACCAGGACGATCTCGTCCTCGGGCAGGAGGTCGCGGGCCGCGACGGCCCCCAGCACCAACTCGTGGGGCGCGTAATCGCCGCCCATGGCGTCGATCGCCAGGCGCACCGCCTACTCCTCCTCGATCACGAGGACCGCCCGGCCCCGATACTGGCCGCAACCCGGACATACCGCGTGGGGCAGCATCGCGTGTCCGCAATGCTTGCAGACCACGGTCTGGACGGGACTTAGCGCATGGTGCGACCGGCGTTTGCGCTTCCGCGTCTTGCTCGTCCGCCTTTTGGGTGCCTGCATGAATCCCTCCTCGTGCCCGCCGCCCCGTCCCGCGCCGCGCTCAAACGAC
>CAYGZE010000046.1:15085-19046 GCA_964354185.1 uncultured Anaerolineales bacterium
CCCCCTCACAGGAGCGACCGCAGGTGCTTGACGCTGGTGGCCGCCTGGGCCACCGTCCCGCACTCGACCGACAGGGTGATGTCCCGCTTGGCCTTGCGGCAAATGGCGATGACCCGCTTCCAGTCGATGACGCCCTCGCCGCACGCGCAGCCCACGGGGGTGCCCGTCACCTTGCCGCGCTCGTCCGCCGACTGCTTCTCGGCGATGTCCTTGGCGTGGAGGTGGACCAGCCGGTCGAGGACCCGTTCCAGCCACGCGTACGGGTCGTGCCCGCACAGGTAACTGTTGCCCGTGTCGAAGTTGATGCCGATGGCGGGGCTCTTCACGAGGCCCCAGATGCGGTCGAGGCCGTCGGGCGTCTTGGAGTACTGCTGGTGCGGCTCCAGGCCGATGAGGATGCCGCGCGGCTCCGCGACCAGGGCCGCCTCCTGGAGGACGTAGCGCATGAGGACGTGGTCCTCGGCCTCGGTGGTCCACTTGGGCTTCGGACCCTCGTCGGTGTTGATGACGGGGGCGCCGCACTCGGCCGCGAACCGGGCGGCCTGCTTCAGGTACTCCGTGCTGACCTCGGGCTTGCACAGGGGACAGTGGGCCGACAGGCCGGAGACGCGTATGCCGGCCTTCTCGCAGGCGCGGCGGACGCGCAGCGGGTCGTCCATCATGGAGACGCTGTGGAAGTAACCCGCCTCGGAGAGGAGTTCGCGGCCCAGGTGGACCATGGGCTCGACGCAGTCGAAGCCGAGTTCGGCCGCCTTCGCGACGCCCCACTCGAAGGACTTGTCCTCGTGCCGCACGAACTCCATGTTGACGCCGATCGAGAGTTTCGCCATGGGTTTCGGACTCCCTTCCTTGCCGAGCGTCCCGGGCCTGGCCTGGCCGGCGCAGCCTCCGACGGGGGCCGCCAGTGCGGCAGCGCCCGCGGCAGCCAGGAACTCGCGACGCGTGATCACCGGACTCCCTCCGCGGCGCCCGCCCGCCCGGCGCCGCTTGCCAGAGACTCCGCCTAGTCTACCACCCGCCCCGCACGGTGCAAGCGGGTGCTGCCCCTCCGCTCGCGGTCGGGTGGGCGTCTTGCTCAGGCCGACGCCCCCTCCCGGCCGCCGACAAGCGATTCGGCCCAGCGCATCGTCCTCTCGACCCACTCGGCAGCCGGGCCGCGGTCCAGGACCTCCGACGAGCCCATGCCCGCCTCGTCCTCGTACCGCAAGAGCGTACCGAAGGGCGTCAGTCGCGGGAGGTCCTCGGCGTCCGGGGGCAAGGCCAGCCCACTGCGGCGAACCTGGTCGAGAAGCACGGCAAGGTTGTGCGTCCGCGGGTATTCGACCCCCTGGTTCGAGAGGACGGCCTTGATCGCCTTCTCGGCCGCCTGCTGCGCGTGAAAGCCCACCGCCCAGTCCGGAACGCCCGCGTCTTGGACGACACGCTCCAGCACCCGCACGTCTCCGCGCGCCTTCTGAAGGAGCAGAAGGGCGTGCTCATGCGACCGTCTCATAGACCTTGCCCTCCTTCAAGGCCCGATAGACGAGCGTGTTCGGCGTGTCCCTCCAGTACTGGAACTGCTCTTCGCTGACCACGAGCACGTCTGCGGCCATGCCCAGCGGCCGAAGCACTTCCGTCAGGCGCACCATCTCGGCCAGTCGGTCCCCCACATGGGGCTCGATCACGAGGAAATCCACGTCGCTGCGGGCGTCCGCATCGCCGCGCGCCCGGGAACCGAAAAGAATCACCCGGGCGCCCGGCGCGGCCCGCAGAAGACGCTTCACGCCCTCCCGGATCGCCTCTGCGTCCGTCATGGCCGTCTCCCTCTGCCAAGACTCCTCGTGAGTCTATCCTTTCCGACGCACCCGGTCAAACAGCGCCCGGCCGCCCGGGCGTCAGTCTTTCTTCGCCGGGCCGCCCTGCTCCTGCGGCTTCTCGGGCCTCTCCTGCTTCTCGGGCTCCTGCGGCGGCTTGGGGGTTTCCTTCTTGCCGCCCGTGGGCTGGATGACCTTGACGCCTGCGCCGACGACGTGGACCATGACGGGCCCCTCGGCGCCCGCCGCGGCCGCATGGAACTCGGCCACGGAGGCGACCTTCTTCTCGCCCACCTGGTCGAGGACCATGCCCGGCGTGATGCCGGCCTCGGCGGCGGGCGAGGCGTCGCGGACCTCGCGGACGAACACGCCCTCCTGCTCGCTCTTCAGGTCCGCCTGTTCCCGCAGTTCCTGGGTCAGGGGCTCCACGCGCATGCCGCGCCACGCCCAGCCGCGAAGGCCCATGCGTTCGGCCGCCAGCGTCTCCGGCACCGGCCGCCGCGCCACGCCCACCTTCATCTGGCGTTCCTTCCCGCCGCGCAGGACCGTCAGGGCGAGGTCCTGGCCGACGGGCGTCGCCTGGACGACCTGGATGACGTCGTCCGGCCCGTGGACCGGCGCGTCGCCGACCCGGAGGATCACGTCGCCCGGCGCCAGGCCCGCCTTGGCGGCGGGCGTGTCCGGCAGGACGGTCACGACGTAGGCCCCCAGGCCCGGCTCGGCGCCCGTCCGGACGGTCTCCTCGTCCGTCACCTCCTGGATCTCGACGCCGAGGTACCCGTACTCGATCTGCTCGCCGCGCTTCAGGCGCTCGATGATCTGGCGCGTCCGGGAGTCGATCGGGACGGCGAAGCCGACGCCGTCGCTCGCGCCGTCGCGGCTGGAGATGACGGCATTGACGCCGACGACCTCGCCGTCGAGGGTCACCAGGGGCCCGCCCGAGTTGCCGGGGTTGACGGCGGCGTCGGTCTGGATCAGGTTCCCGTAATAGCGGTCGAGTTCGCGGCCGATGGAGGGGATGGCGCGGCCGGTGCCGCTGACGATGCCGAACGAGAGGCTGGCCTGGCCGTCGCGCCCGAACCCGAAGGGGCTCCCCAGCGCCAGCACGAACTGGCCGCGACGCAGCGCCGCCGCGTCGCCCAGCCGCGCCACCGGCAGGCCCGTCGCCTCGATCTTGATCACCGCCAGGTCGCGCCGCGGGTCCGAGCCGACGATCTTGGCGGTGTACTTCTTGCGGCTCGCCAGGGTCACCTCGATCGCGCTGGCGTCGCGGACGACGTGCTCGCTCGTCAGGATGAACCCGTCGTCGGAGATGAGGACGCCGGAGCCGTTGCCCTGGGTGCGGAAGGGGATCTCTGGGGCGTCGCGCCACTGGCGCTCGAAGTACTCGCGGAGCCGCTCGCGCAGTTCGTCGGGCAGGTTGTCCGGGATCCGCAGGCCGCCCTCCGGGCCCGCCCCCGGGCCGCCCGACTCGTGGACGATCAGGATGTTGACGACGGCCGGGGCGACCCGGTCGGCGGCATCCTCGGTGGCGGCCTCAACCGACTTGGCGACGGCCAGAGGATCGAGACGCGGCGGCTTCTCGGGCGTCGCGGCCGCCCAGGCTGCTGGGGCCGCCGCCAGCGCCGCCGCTACCATCAGACCCAAGCGTTTCAGGCGCATGGCCTTCCCTCCTGCACGCCGCCCAGGCAGGCGTATGGGACTGCCTCCAACCGCAAAGGTCGCAAAGAGTGCAAAGAAAAACGCTCGTGGGAGAAAACCTTGTGTTTCCTTGGCGCCGTTGCCTTGTCTCCAACTCCGTTTCCCTTTGCGCTCTTTGCGTTCTTTGCGGTTCCACCACCCTTGCGTGCTACGCGTCGTCGGCGACGTCGGCCGGGGCGTCGTCGCCCGCCCCGCCGCCGACCGCCGGCACGCTCTTCAGTGCCAGGACCTTCTCGCGGATCTCCTGGGCGAGGTCCGGGTTCTCTTCGAGGAAGCGGACGGACGCCTCGCGTCCCTGGCCGATCCGGACCTGGCCCGAGGAGAACCACGCCCCGCTCTTCTCGACGACGCCCGTCTCGGCCGCCAGGTCCAAGAGGTCGCCCTCGTAACTGATGCCGTGGTCGAACAGGATGTCGAACTCGGCGTTCCGGAACGGGGGGGCGACCTTGTTTCTGACGACCTTCGCG
>CAYGZE010000047.1:0-18897 GCA_964354185.1 uncultured Anaerolineales bacterium
CAGCAGCCTACGACGCATGACGATATAAATAGAGCGACCGTCCCGAAGGACGGTCGCATATATACATGGTAGCGGGGGCACGCTTTCTCATTTACCCACGACCGCCAACTGGGCTCCTGCTGCCTTTCACGTGGGGGCCGGGCGGCGTCTTCGACGCAGCCTGGTAGTCCGCCCACTTGTTCTGTTGAATCCGGTAGCACAGTGGGCAATCCTGCCCAACGCGCGGCAGGGAGAACTGCCCGCTGCGCTTGACCCGCCTTGCGGATCGCTCACTTCGCCAGATCCGGCACCACGCCGCGGCGCATCGTGTTCTCCGTGACCAAGTGCGGGTCGGCGAAGAACAAGAGGCAGACTGATCGGGCACTTGTTCCGGAGCCATTCGTCTCGCCGCCAAACCCGCGCGAACGGCCGGTCGTCGTGGTAAAATGTCCTGCACCAGAACAGTGCTCAAGCGGGACACGGTCCTTGGCGGAGCCCTGTGCCATGGTAAGACTACTCGAGGACGTGCTCCGTGATCGGCAGGTAGACCAGGGGAGCCGTCTGCGCACGGTCCCCCTCCACGTCGACACGGGCCCGGCCAGCCGTCAGCGGGCGGAACGGCGCAGCACAAGATCGGCTATGGCGTCTCAAGGCCAGGCGATGCGTCTCTTTGCGGCAGCAAGCGTGCTCCTGGCGTGCACGATGAGTCGGGCCGATGACTGGCCCATGTTCATGCACGACCCGGGACACACGGGGGTTTCGTCGGAGGAGCTTCGGCCGCCATTGCGGCAAGCCTGGGAGTTCCCGCTCGGTCAGAGCTCGGCCGCTCCCGTCGTTGCGAAAGGAACCGCCTACGTTGGCAACTGGGCCGGGGAGTTCTTCGCTGTTGACGCCGCTGCCGGAACGCTCAAGTGGAAAGCCAAGACTGGTGGGCCGGTCTGCTATGCGGCAGCCGTCGGCGAGGGCAAGGTCGTCGTCGGCAGCGCGGACGGCGTCCTCTATGCATTTGACGCACAATCCGGGCAACAGACATGGAAACACGCGACGGGTGACCAGATCTGGAGCAGCCCGATCATGGTGGGCGGCACGGTCTACTTCGGCGCCAACGACCGCCACTGCTACGCGCTGGACATGGGCAGCGGGGGCCTCATCTGGAAGCGGGAACTGGACACGCGAATGCACGGCTCGCCCGCCGCCGAGGGAGACCGGCTCTTCGTGCTGTCACACGCGGGAGTCCTGTACGCCCTGGACCGTAAGTCGGGGGCGATGCTCTGGCAGCAACCCACGGGCGCCGAGATCTTCAACGCGTCGCCGAGCGTGAGGGACGGGATCGTCTACGTCGCCCTCAGTTCCGGGCGGATGGACAAGCAGGGCTTCGGCGCCGAGCCCTCGGCCGGGACGCTGGAGTATACGCTGAGAGCCCTGAAGGCCGCGGACGGCAGCGTCGTGTGGGAGACAGGCGAAGGGGAACTGGCGGGCGAGGTATCTTCCGAGAAGGGAGGAAGTTCCTTCTATTGGGCCACCCCGACCGTCAGCCAGGACGCTGTGTACGTGCAGGGCACCGAGCGGGGTGGCTACCGCAACTTCTGGAGCGTCCCCGAGGTCAAGCACCTCCGCTGGTCGCACTTCTTCGTCGTGGACCCCAAGACCGGCAAATGCCGTGTGAAAAAGGACAACTTCTACAACCTCCACGGCCGCATGATGAACCCGACGGGCGGATGGTGCGCGGCTGCGCTCGCCGGGCACTACCTCGTCGGCTGCGGGGGCGTCATCGACGTGCAGACGGCGAAGCTGGTCGGCCACCTGGGCGAACGGACCCCCAACGGGAATCCCGTCACGACGGCGGCGGCGATCGGCGATGGGCGGATCTTCGTCGTGCGGATGGGGTTCGGCCCCCACACGCTGGTGGCCTTCGACATGCAGAAGGCAAAGTGAGGCAGGCTCATGCGTAGCCGTGCGCGGTGGAATCCATGGGCCATGTGGCCGGCATGGCTCGCACTGGCAGCCGTGGCGGGCCTGGTTGGGCCGCGCGCCGTAGGCGGAGGTGAGGCCGGAACCCCCTGGCCCGGCCTGGGCCATGCGCCCGCCAACATCGGCCACTATGCCGGCACGATGCAGGGGAACCGGACCGAGATGCCCAGTCTCGGCAGCGTGTGCTCGGGAGGCAGGAACCAACTGGTCGAAGTCTCCCTGGCCGGGAGCGTGTTCGGATCGGCCGGTTCTGCCGCAGGCCCCGGGTCGATCGGCATGGGAACCATCGCGCCGACCGGTCTTGCCGAGACGGCACTGGCCAAGTCGGAACAACACTGGAACGGCAATCTGCTGCGGTACTCGGTGCCGGCAGGAGTGGGGAACGGCACGTTCGTGGAGTACCGGGTGAACAACCTTTTCCCAGGCCTCTGGGCCCGGACGGGTGCCCGGACGATCGAGATGCTCCAGGGCCGACCGCCCAGCGACATCGCCTTCGTGGTGGGCGCATCTGTCAAGCAGGTGGCAGTCCCCGAGAAGCTGGAGTCGGTGGTGGCGGCACCGCTGGCAGAGATGACCGAGAACTGGTTCCTCTGCTGGTTCAGCGGACGGCCCGGTTGGCGGGATGCCAAGTGGTGGGCCCATTTCTCGCAGGGGACGGGATTCGATGCGCCGTGGCTGGTCGTGCTGCAGCACCGGCCGCAGGCGGCGCGCCTCAGCCGGAAATCCCTTGCCCTTTCGTTCGTGGAGGACGCAGGTCATGTCCTGGCGATGCCTCTCTATGGGATCGTGTACCTCGAGCCGGGCCAGACGCAGAAGTGGCGGCAGCAGGGCTTGCCTGAGGACGTGGTCCGCCGCTGCCGGGAGTGGGCGTCGCGGGCCCGCCAGGTTCCTACCAGGACGAGCGAGGAGCTCGAGATTCTCGATGGCGGCCGCACCGTCCGCATCCGCGTCTCCTGCCAGTTCGAGGAGATCCACGACGAATGGAAGACCCCGGGCCGGAAGTGCGCGCCGTTCTGGCCGCTGGCGGGGATCGTCCTACGCTACAACCAGTTCTACAAGCTGCCTCTCGAGGTCGCGCCCGCGCTGGTAGACACCGGATATGAGACCCAATACGGGCCGTTCTACGGCGTGCCCGGCGCCGACACGTACGAGGTCACGATTCGGGACACGGGCCGATACCTCTCGGAGGCGGTGAGCGGCTCTCCAGTCCGGGGCGAGACCGCCGAGCGGGCGGCCCAGGAGATCCGCCGGCGCCTGCGGCAGACGGTGAGCGAGAACCGCAACATCGTGGCTGTGCTGTCCTCCGGCGACGAGTCCTCGCCGCTGGCCGTGGGCACGAAGGCCCACCAGGTCCGAGCGGCCGCCGAGACGCTGTATCTCCTTGAAGGCGATGAGCGCGAGGCCGCGGCGCGATATCTGAAACGGCTGGTCCGAGAATACCTGCTGAAGGCCGAGTATTTCCAAGGCAACAACTTCGTCGGCGAGGTCTTCGCGGTCCGTAAGGATTGGGGCATGACGAGCACCAACGGCCGGTTGGCGTATGCGCTCTGGGCCTATGCCCAGGCCACGGGCGACTGGCAGACGATTGCCGACCACTGGCCGCTGGTCCGAAAGGCGTTCCGCCATTTCCAGGAGGGCAGCGACTGGCTGCTCGTCTTCCCCCAGCGCCACCTCGCCCCCGTCGTGTTGACGCACGAGGACATCGCCGGCGTGATCGGGTTTGGCCGCATGGCCCATGCCGTCGGCGACCGTGAGATGGAGGCTTGGAGCCGCTACCTGCTGGCGAAGTACCTCGTGGCGCAGGTGGGTGTCTGGAAGAGCATGAGCTACGTGTGCGACTGTCAGCGCGGCAACCCACGGAACTACATTTACCCGGAGCTTGGCCCCAACGCCCCGCAGTGGGTGGGGCAGGCGCACGACGCCATGTCCACGAAGGCCGAGGCGTGGTACCCGAGCAGTGGCCCACACTTCTCGGGAGATTCGACCCTGTACGACGCGCCCTGGCGGGGCCTGTTCTTCCTCGCGGTTCCTGAGGAGCACCGCTTCCTGGGTGCTTACCTGCGTGACGATCTGGTCGACGTCGTGAACCTGCTCAAGACAATGTACCCCGGGGTATTCCTGGCGCCGGCCAGCCACCAGTACACCAACGAATGGGGCGTCAAGGGCGGCTACTATCTCCTCTTGGCCTACGCCCTGCGAACGGCGCCGGCCGAGTTGCGGTACATGGTTCCCCCGGACAAGGCGTTCATCCAGGATCCTCTCCGCCTCATCCATCTGAAGGGCCTCATCGATGCCTGCGCGGGCTTGCCCTGGCGAGACGTGCTCATCGGTGTGGAGAAGACGCAGGTCAAGGCGCCGGGGTTGCCATAGACGGACAACCGCTCCGGCGTTGGTTTCAGCGCCGGGCCCTGCCGACAAGGCCTGAATGCCTGCGAACCGAGGGGCCCGGGCGGACGACACCGTCTGGATTGTGCCCGAAGGCATGTTGATAGGCGTGCGCCGGAATGATAACGTTGTCATGCCTTGTGTAGACGCTGCGAAGGGGCGGCCGGGCCATCAAGACGCACGGGAACCATGGCCGAAGCCACGAGAGGAGTGGCCGATGGCACCAGTGACACGACTTGCGCTGATGTTCAAGACAAGGACAGCACGAAGCATCGCGATCCTGGGCGGATGCGCGGTGGTGGGCCTGGCGGTCTGGGCTTGGCCGCGTGGCGGAACGCCCCCGGCCGCGGGGCCGGTGTCGAACAAAGTGGCGCTCGTCCTCCGTCTCCCGAAGCCCCGCTTCATGGGTACGCCCGTCAACCTCAGGACCCCCAACCTCGAGAAACCCCGTTCCGGGAAGCGCCCCGATCTGGCTGTCCCTGCG
This sequence comes from uncultured Anaerolineales bacterium, assembly GCA_964354185.1. Lineage (GTDB taxonomy): Bacteria > Planctomycetota > Phycisphaerae > FEN-1346 > FEN-1346 > CAYGZE01. The sequence goes on from CAYGZE010000047.1 coordinate 4,820, forward strand.
GGCGTCACCAACGTGGCGCTGAGGAAGCCGGTCACTGCCAGCGACACGTCGCCCATAATGGGCGAACTGAGCCAGGTCACCGACGGCGACAAGGACGGCATCGAGGGGAGCTACGTGGAGATCGGCCCCGGCAAGCAGTACTTCCAGGTTGACCTGAAGGAGCGGTACAATGTCTTCGCCATCGTGGTCTGGCACTATCACGCCCAGGCCCGCATCTACCACGATGTCATCGTACAGTTGTCGGACGACCCCCAGTTCTCCCGCGACGTTCGCACGTTGTACAACAACGACCACGACAACTCATCGGGACTCGGTGTCGGCAGGGACAAAGAGTACATAGACAACCACGAGGGGCTGCTGATTGACGCCAGGGGCGTGGTGTCACGCTACGTGCGCCTCTGCGGCAACGGCAACACGGAGAACGACCTGAACCACTGCACCGAAATCGAGGTGTACGGGAAGAAACCCGCAGCGCCATGACCCAGGAAGGAGGGTAGGTGCTATGCCACGGCAGACTCGACGCGCGTTCCTGCGTGACGCGGCCCTGAGCGGCGCGGGGCTGGTGATCCTCGCCAGCAGCCGCTCCGCGCAGACCCTTGCCGCCAATGAAAAGCTCAACGTCGCTCTCATCGGCGTGGGCGGGCGCGGCAAGTGGTATGTGGACGTCATGCCCAACCAGGCCAACTTGGTGGCCTTCTGCGACGTGAACGACAGCAAGGCCGAGGCGGCCTACAGGGCGCATCCGAACGTGCCGAAGTTCTATGACTTCCGCGAGATGCTCGACAAGAAGAACAAGGAGATCGAGGGCGTGATGGTGGCCGCGCCGGACCACCTCCATGCGGTCATCTCGGTGACGGTGATGAAGGCCGGCAAGCACATCTTCTGCGAGAAACCGCTGACGGGTTGCATCCACGAGGCCCGCGTCGTGCGGGAGGCGGCGGCCAAGTGCAAGCTCGCCACACGCATGGGGAATCAGGGCTCGGCCAGCGCGCAGTTCCGGCGCGGCGTGGAACTCATCGAGGACGGCGCGATCGGCGAAATCCGCGAAGCCTATGTCTGGTGCGAGGGCGGCGGCCCGGACGTCAAAGAGGCCCCGAAAGGCACGCCGCCTGTCCCGCCCTATCTGAAGTGGGACCTCTGGCTGGGGCCGAACAAGGATCGCCCCTTTCATCCCCAATGGCTGAACTGGAACGCCTGGCGCGAGTTCGGCACGGGGCTGAACGGGAACCGCGGTTCTCACAGCGGGTATCTGAACTTCTATGCGCTCAAGATCATCGAGTTGTGGCAGGCGGACGCGGCGGCCAAGCCGCGGATCAAGGTTCTGGCGGAGTCCTCTGGCATCAACCGGCTGTCGTTCCCCGGGTGGGAGGTCGTGCACTTTCAGATCCCGGCGCGCGGCAAGCTGCCGCCGGTCACGATTCACTGGGTCAACGGCCGGGGCGCCCCGGCGTGGCGGCAGAAGATCGAAGAGAGAATGGGCCGGCAGTTGGACTGGGGGGACGCGGGCGAGAAGAAGTGGAAGGATTACGAGGGAGGGCTCCTGGTAGGCGCCAAGGGCCGGATCTACGCGACGAGCTCCAATTCGGGCATCGAGCTTCTTCCCGCCGAGCAGTTCCAGGGAACCGATCTGAGCCCGCAACGCCTGACCCAGTCGCCCGAGATGCCCGAGCCGGAGTGGCTCAGGGCTGCCCAGGGCGAGAAGGTCATGCTCATGTCCCCGTTCAGCATGGCCGGCCCTTACACGGAGATGATGCTGCTGGGAAACGTGGCCACGCAGTTTGCGGAGGAGATCGAGTACGACCCGCTGGAGGGCAAGATTGTGAACAACGCCGACGCGGACAAGCTGCTCCACCGCGACTACCGCGACGGTTGGTCCCTCTGAGGAAGGGGAAGATCACGAACGATGAGCGGGCCAATGCTTTGCTCACCTCTGAGTGGCGAAAAGGCTGGGAGTTGAGGAGTCCCGAAGGGAAAGGGATGGCGCGATGGGAATGCTCAAGACTCTCTCGATGGTCGTGGTGCTGACGGCAGCAACGGTGGCGTTGGCTGCGGAAGGGCGGTTCAAGATCGCCTACGCCACCTACCTGGGCGGCAACCACTGGGAGGAGGCGCGTGAGATCATCGTGTACCCTGACGGCTCGGTGCTAGTCGGCGCGCACGTCTGCTCCAGCGGCTTGCCCACCACGCCCGGATGCTTCCAGCCCAACTACGCGGGTGATGACCCGACCGGCGGGCCGGGCGGCATCGTCGGCGGAGACCTGTATCTGGCTCGCCTGAGCCCCGATGGCGGGGAGATTCTCGCGGGCACGTACTTCGGCGGCTCAAAACAGGAACGAAGCGTCTACGGCATGGAACTCGACAGCAAGGCCAACATCGTGGTCGCGTGTCTGACCCGCTCAGCGGACGCCCCGACCACTCCCGGCTGCTTTCAGCCCAAGTTCGCCGGCGCGGTGGACATGCTCGTGGCAAAGCTCTCGCCGGACCTCAAGAAGCTCCTGTGGTGCACATACGTCGGCGGCTCGCGCGACGACTCCCCCCGCGGCGGTCTGGCCGTCGGAAGCGACGACACCGTCTACGTCGTCGGCACCACCAACTCCTCCGACTTCCCCACCACCCAGGGCGTCGTCCAGCCCCGCCTCAACGGGCCGAGGGACTCCGCTATCGTGAAGCTGAGGTCTGACGGTTCGGGCCTCGTTCTCGGCACCCTCCTCGGCGGGACGGGCGAGGACGATGCCATTATGGGCGTAAGGCTGGACGGAGCGGGCAACATCTACGTCGCCGGCCACACGAAGTCGGTGGATTTCCCCGTGACCGCCGGTGCGCCGCAGCCGAAGCTCGGCGGCCAGTCGGACTGCTACCTGGCGAAGCTCTCGAACGATGGAAGCCGCGTTCTCTACGCCACCTACCTGGGTGGGCAAGGCAACGAATTCGCCGAGCACCGGCCCTGGCTGACGCCGGACGGATGCTTCATTCTGGTCGGCCCCACCCTATCGGCGGATTTCCCGACCACTGAAGGCGTCTTTCAACGCGAAGCGAAGGGCACAGGGGACGGCTTCGTGACCAAGCTCTCCGCCGACGGCAAGCGGTTCGTCTTCTCGACGCGCCTGGGCGGGACGGCGGGCGAGAACCTGCTGATGCCGACCGTGGATGAGAAGGGCAACATCTGGGTTGTTGGCAGCACCAGTTCGCGCGACTTCCCGGTCACTCCCGACGCCCTGCAGCCGAAGTACGGCGGCGGACAGCAAGACGGCTTGCTGGCCGTGTTGAGCCCGGACGGCTCGAAGCTGCTCTACGCCACGTATCTGGGCGGGAGCGGCGACGAGGGGATTCGCAGCATCGCTCTCGGGCCGAAGGGCGAGGTCTACCTCGTCGGCAATACGACATCGCCGGATTTCCCGGTGACGCCCGGCGCTTTGCAGCCGAAGTTGGGCGGAGACTACGATGCCTTCATTGTCAAACTCGTTCCAGCCCCCTGATCGGTCCGGTGCGCGTGGCGGCAACGCTGCACTTGGAACACCGCGCGACAATAGGCACCAAAGCGCGGCGGCTATGCGGGCTGTAGGCCTCGAAAGGAACACGCTATGGCAAGGTTTGGGACTTTCGTGACGCTTGTGATGCTGATGGCAGCAACACCGGCGTTGGCCGCGGAGGCCGCAAAGGAGCCGCTCCCGACCTGGCCCTGGCCGGGACCGACCCCGCCCGAGCAACGCGAGGCGATGTTCAAAAGGACCTTCGTCTTCCGGCTTACGCCGCAGGACTCGAAGGAAATGGGAAAACTCGCGCCGGACAAGCCGCTCGTCGCGCCGCTCAAACCCAGAAAGCTTCTCTGCTGGGGCCGCCTCTGGACCCACATGGCGAACTCCTTTGCCGAGGAGGCGGTCAAGATCCTGGGACGCAAGACGGGCGCCTTCGAGGTGGTCGCCACGGACGATCCGCAGATGCTCCTGCCTGAGAAGCTCAAGGGCTTCGACGCGATCTTCTTCAACAGCCTGCACGACCCCACCCCCTTCCTGCCGCTCTGGTTCAAGGACATGCCCAAGGCGGAGCAGACCGCGGCCCAGGAGCTCGACCAGAAAGTCAAGCAGAGCATCCTGAAGTTCGTCGGGGAGGACGGCAAGGGCCTCGCCGGCATCGAAGGCTCCATTGCGGCCCTCAGCGACTGGAAGGAGTTCGGCGAGATGATGGGTGCCTTCTACAGCGGGCACTATGTGGGGAACTTCGTGATCAAAGTGGAAGACCCGGCCCATGCGCTAACCACTTGTCTCGGCGGCCAGCCCTTCAAGATCTTCGACCAGGCATACGTCCCAGGCCCCCCTTACTCGCGGAAGAAAGTCCGAGTACTGCTGACCCTTGACCTGACGCAGACGCCGGACCCGACCGACGACCCGAAATCGGCCTGGCTGAAGCCGAGCGTCAAGAAGCTGGAAGAGTCCACGGGGCGTAAAGAGTACCCCATCAGTTGGGTCAAAGCGCACGGCAAAGGGCGGGTCTTCTACTGCTCTCTGGGCGTCCAGAAAGCGCCCTATTCCAGCCCGCTCTTCCTGCGCTACCTGCTGGCCGGCATTCAGTTCGCCATCGGCGACCTGCCCGGCGATATGACGCCGAGCGAAAAGTGAAGGAGGACATGGCTCATGAGGCAGCGAATGACGCGGCGGGCATTTCTTCGGCAAACGGCGGCGGGAGGCGCGGGCCTGGGGCTGGTGATCCTGCACGGGGGGCAGGCGGCGCATACCTACGCGGCCAACAACAAGCTCAACGTCGCCCTCATCGGCGTCGGCGGGCGCGGCAGTTGGTTCGTGGACCAAATCCCCAAGCTTGAGACCGTGGTGGCAATGTGCGACGTCAACGAGAGCAAGGCCGCAAACGCATACAAAGCCTACCCCGACCTGCCAAAGTTTTATGACTTCCGCGAAATGCTGGACAAGATGGGCAAGCAGATTGACGCGGTCGTCGTGGCCACGCCCGACCACACTCACGCCGTGGCCTCCGTCGCCGCCATGAAGGCCGGCAAGCACGTCTTCACGGAGAAGCCGCTCGCGCGAGCGGTCCACGAAGCGCGCGTGATGCGGCAGACGGCGGAGAAGCAGAAGGTCGCGACGCAGATGGGCAACCAGGGATCGTCGAGCGGGCAGTTCCGGCGCGGCGTCGAGCTCATCCAGGAAGGGGCACTGGGGGAAGTCAAGGAGATCTACGTGTGGAACGCCGGGGGTGGCTCGAACAGGACGGAGCGCCCCAAGGGCACGCAGCCGGTTCCGCCGTACCTCAAGTGGGACCTGTGGCTCGGCCCCGCCGCCTTCCGCGAATTCCATGCGGAATGGCTCTACATCAACCACTGGCGTGACTTCGGCACGGCCATGCTCGGCTGGTGGGCCTCCCACAGCGCCTACCTGGGGTTCACCGCAATCAAGGCCTTGTCGTGTTGGCACGCCGACCCGCAGACCAAGCCGCGAATCCGCGTCCAGGCCGAGGTATCCGAGATCAACAAGCTTTCGTTCCCGCGGTCGGAGGTGGTGCACTTCAGGATTCCGGCCCGCGAGAATCTCCCGCCAATTACCATCGACTGGTTCGGCGGCAATCAGGACCTGCGGAAGAAGGTCGAGACCTACATCGGTCGCCAACTCGACTGGGGCGACGCTGGCGAGAAGAAGTGGAAGGAGCACGGCGGCGCACTCATCGTCGGGACGAAAGGCATGCTGCGCGCCAATGAGCACAACGGCGGCATCTTCCTCTATCCCGAGGACAAGTTCGCTGGAGAACCCAAGCCGCCTCAGAGACTTCCCTCATCGCAGGGGCATGAGAGGGATTGGTTGCAGGCGGCGCGCGGCGGCGTGCCGACGCTGTCGAACTTCAGCAACACCGGCCCCTTCATCGAATTGCTGATGCTGGGCAACGTGGCGACCCAATTCAAAGAGGAGCTGGAGTACGACCCGCTGGAGGGCAAGATTGTGAACAACGCGGAGGCCGACGCCGTGACGCACCCGGAGTACCGCCAAGGCTGGTCCTTGTAGGATGTTTGACTCCAACGGGCGGCCATTCGCCCGCCTCTGCGTCGTCACGAAACGAAAATGGAGGACACAAAGATGAGAGGCGAGATATCTCGCCGCGACTTCGTCCGCGAGGCCGCGCTCGGCATCGGCGTACTGATCCTTGCCAACAGCCGTTCCACGCGCGCCTTCGCCGCCAATGAGAAGCTCAACGTCGCACTCATCGGCGTTGGCGGCAGGGGCAAGTGGTATGCGGACGTGATCCCCAAACAGGCGAACGTCGTGGCCTTCTGCGACGTCAACGAGAGCAAGGCCACCGCCGCCTACCGGGAGCACCCTGATGTCCCCACGTTCCACGACTTCCGCGAGATGCTCGACAAGATGCACAAGCAGATTGACGGTGTCATCGTCGCCACCCCCGACCACACCCACGCCATCGCCTCGGTGACCGCGATGAAGGCCGGCAAGCATGCGTTCTGCGAGAAGCCGCTGACCGGCTCCGTCCACGAGGCGCGCTTGATGCGTGAGACGGCGGAGAAGCACAAGGTCGCGACGCAGATGGGCAATCAAGGCTCCTCCGGCGGCCAGTTCCGGCGCGGCGTGGAGTTGATCGAGGACGGCATCTTGGGCGACATCCGGGAAGTCTACATCTGGAACTCCGGCGGTGGCGAGGACAGGAAGGAGCCGCCTAAGGGCGAGCAGCCGGTCCCCCCTTACCTCAAGTGGGATCTCTGGCTGGGGCCTGCCAGAGAGCGGCCCTTCCATGCGAGTTGGCTCGGCTGGTCCCAGTGGCGCGAATTCGGCACAGGGCAGATAGGGATGTGGGCCTCGCATACCAGCTATCTGACCTTCCTGTCGCTGAAGATCCTGTCCCTGTGGCATGCGGAGCCGGCGGCCAAGCCGCGGATCAAGGTGCGGGCGGAGGTATCCGGCATCAACCGTCTCTCTTTCCCACAGTGGGAAAAGGTGGACTACACGATCCCGGCGCGCGGCCCGTTGCCGCCGGTCACGATCCACTGGGTCAACGGCGGCGCGGCCCCGGGGTGGAAACAGAAGCTCGAGGAGTTAGTCGGCAATCCGGTGGACTGGCCTGACGTGAAAGAAAAGGAGCAGGAGAAAGGGAAAGAGAAGGCAAAGAAGTGGTCCGACTTCGCTGGCGCGGTCCTCATCGGCAGCAAGGGCAGGCTGCATTCCACCGGGCACAACTACACGATCGACCTCCTGCCCGCGAAGCAGTTCGAGGGGGTAGATACGACGGGGCCGAAGCGTCTGACCCAGTCGCACGGCATGCCCGAGCCGGACTGGCTGCGGGTGGCCCGCGGCGACAGCAAGTGGACGGCCTGGTCGAACTTCAGCAGCACCGGCCCCTACATGGAGATGCTGCTCCTGGCCAACGTGGCCACGCAGTTCAACGAGGAATTGGAGTACGACCCCCTGGAGGGCAAGATCGTCAACAACGCGGAAGCGGACGGGCTGCTGCGCCGGCCCTACCGCGACGGCTGGTCGCTCTGACCATTCACCACGGCCATTCAGAAGGAGAGTGCTGATGTCAACCAGGCGGTGTCTGCTCTGGCTCTGTGGCGTCGTCCTTGTCAGCAGCGTGTGGGCGACCGCGGGGCAGCCCGCGGCCGGGCCGTGGGCACAGTTCCGCGGCCCGAACGGGTCGGGCACAAGCGCCGAGAAGGGGGCGCCCGTCCACTGGGGGCCCCAGGAGGGCATGGTCTGGAAGGTCGAGCTGCCCGGCGCCGGCGCCTCGACGCCCATCATCCTGGGCGACCGCCTCTTCCTCACCTGCTACAGCGGCTACGGCGTGCCCGGCCAGCCGAAGGGCGAGGTGAACCGGCTCGTGCGCCACGTCGTCTGCCTGAGCCGCCACGACGGCAAAGTTCTCTGGAACAAGCCCGTCGCCGCCAAGATGCCCGAAGAGACGGCCATCCGCGAGGGCCACGGCTACGCGACGAACTCGCCCGTCACCGACGGCGAGCGGCTCTACGCCTTCCTCGGCAAGTCGGGCGTCGTCGCCTTCGATCTCGAGGGCAAGCAACTGTGGCAGGCCGACGTCGGGGCGAAAACCAGCGGCTGGGGCACGGCCGCCTCGCCTGCCCTCTATGGCGACTTGGTGATCATCAACGCCAGCGTCGAGAGCGAATCGCTAGTCGCCCTTGACAAGCAGACGAGCAAGGAGAAGTGGCGCGCCGGCGGCATCAAGGAATCGTGGAACACACCCATCCTGGTGGCCGTGGGCGACAAGACGGAACTCGTCGTGGCCATCTTCGGCAAGGTGCTCGGCTTCGACCCCGCGACCGGCGAGGCCCTGTGGTCCTGCGCGACCGACATCGGCTGGTACATGGTCCCCAGCCTCGTGGCGGGCGACGGGATCGTCTACTGCATCGGCGGGCGCGGCACGGGCGGCGCGCTGGCCGTCCGCTGCGGCGGCCGCGGCGACGTCACCGCGTCTCACCGCCTGTGGGCTCTGAAGAAGGGCTCGAACGTGTCGTCGCCCATCCTGCACGACGGGCACCTCTACTGGGCTCACGAGAACGAAGGGACCGCCTACTGCGTGGAGGCGAAGACCGGCCAGCTCGTCTACGCGGAGCGGCTCGAGCGAGCGGGCCAGATCTACGCCTCGCCCGTGCTGGCCGATGGCAAGCTCTACTACACCTCGCGGGGCGGCCGCACGTTCGTGGTCGCGGCCAAGCCGAAGTTCGAGCTGATCGCGACGAACGAGCTGGGGCGCGTCGGCACGTTCAACGCCAGCCCGGCCGTGGCCGGCGGCTGCCTGTTCCTGCGCGCGGACCAGTGGCTGTTCTGCATTGGCGCGGCAAAGTAGCCGCTGGGCCGGGCGTCATCATTCCGGCTTAAATACTTCGCCCGTGTGGAAGTTCGTGACCAGCGCTTCGTAGCCAGCTGCGCGTGCAGGCTGACTGAATCTGCCAGAAAAAGGCAATGAGCGTTAAGCCTGGGCGCAAGTGAGGTTCTTTCGGTCCGGTCGGGCTCCTCCAGTCTGGGCATTCCGTGGTTTTGACGACGGTGACGCGCCGGCGTCTTTTCGTTGAGTTCCTACCGGCGGGTCAAGATGCGTTCCCGCCTTCATTCGGGCGATTTCCTCAGGACGTTCGTCTTTGACTGCCGACCCGCCGGACCACCGATGTGATAGTCCCCAATCCGTTCCTCGCCCCGGGCTCGGGCCTTCATTGGCCGGCGCGAATAGGGGTTTCGCGATTCTCCTTCCTGGCCTTGTCCAGCAGTTCGCTGACCTTGTCCATGGGCGCGAACATCAGCAGGGCGCGCACCGCGATCTCCCTGTCTTTCGTTTCGGGCGCGGTCGCCGTCTTGAACAGCAGGCTCCGCATGTCGTCCGTCATGCCGGTTGCCAGTGTCCCTGCGGCATTCACAACCTTCTTCCGAAGATCGTCCTCAAACGCAAGGATGCTCCTTGCGGCGGTTTCCATGTCGGCGGTGGACCTGCCGGGCAACGCAAGCGCCTCTTTGAGGCGGGCGGTCATCTCGTCAGTCTTCAGCACGCTTGCCGCCGCTTCCGCCTGGGCCAGCAGCAGATTGAACTGCAATTGCGGGATTTCGCAGTCCTTGCCCCGTTTGCGCAGGATGTCGGATACGGCTTTGGTCGCCGCCACCAGCGTTTCGCTGCCGCCCGTCGCCGCCGGCTTCCGTGGCTGTCCCCAGGGGGCCCAGGTGGTCCGGGCGAGCACGCTGGTATGCGCCGTCAGGGCCCGGTCGTCGTCTTTGAGATACTGCCGGTAGAAATCACCCAAATGCAACCACACCAGGTCGTGAATGGCCTCGCCCGACCGGTACGCCAGTTGGGTCCGCTTGTCGTTCATGATCTTCAAATCCGCCTCGGCTGCCGCGAGGTCCCCCGTTTCGCGATAGGCAATACTGCGGTAGTAGTAGAGGTCCGCCATGAGATCTTCCTGTTCCGGATAGAGAAAGCTCTGGTGAAAATTCCGTCCGCCCATTTTGTTATCTGCGAAGGCGTCCAGCAATGCGGCATATTGTTTCTGTTCCAGCATCAACTGCATCTGACGCCGGATCGCAATCGGCTGCACCGGAATGTTCTTCGCCAGTTGCATCGCCCGGTCGTAATCCTTCAGCCGCCCGGCGCAGAGCGATGCCTGTTCCAAAACGTCCGCTTTCAGCCGGTCGCTCAACGGCAACTTCTTTGCCAGGTTGGCATAGGCAGCCAGCGCCTCGGCATCCTTGCCGGCCCGCGCCAACGCCCCGGCCGTGTTGGTGCCGGCGATGACGGCCTCCGCCCACGCACGGTCGTACACCCAGTTGGTCAACCCCAAGTGGAAATCGCGAAACGCTTCCGGCTGCAGGCCGATGCCACGGAGGATTAGCTGCGGATTAGACGCGAAAAAGCGGTCAAAATCCTTGTCATCGCTTTGCTGCCAGCCCTGCAATCGGCCCGGCGTGCCCGGCATCATAGGGTTGGCGGCGAATGCGTTGGAGCCGGTCCGGACCCGGTATTCCGGCAGCGTTCTGTTATTGACCGCTAGCTTCTCGTCCTCCGGCCAGCGCAAGTAGAAACAATTGTCCGACTCCGTCACGTTCGCAGACAGCTCCAGGAGCGTTTGATGGGTCTTATTGCGGATGCACTCGCAGAAGATGTTTCCACGTACAATGGTTGGCGCGTCGCAGGTGAGCTGCCGCAGTATCGTCATGATAAACACGTTGTTCTCGACGCGGGAATTGGGGCAGCGGCTCAGCGCAACCGACGTCCATCCCCCGTGCAGCACGCAGTTCCGGACCAGCATCTCGGGACTCTCGCTGGCGTTAACCATCGTGTTGAGGCAACGCGTGATGTGTACGCGTTCGCTTTGACGCACCACGAAACCCTCGCGCCAGAAGCTCTGTCCCCGGAAATACAATCCGTCAAACCGGAGATCTGGCTTCATGATGACCTCGAAGGACCGGTCCAAGTCCTCGGCCCGGAGAACCGCCTTCTCGCCCGTTACGCAACGGAACGTAATCGGACGCTGCTTGGTCCCCGCCGTGCGGATGCGCACCGTTTCCGGGTAATCGCCGCCGGCGATCATGACCGTGTCGCCGGGACCAACCCGGTCCGCGGCGCGGCATACCGTCCGAAACGCCTGCTCGCGGCTCAGGCCGCTGTTGCCGTCGTTCCCATCCGCCGCAACGTAATACGTCTTCGGCTCAGCGGCAGACGCGGCGGTTGTGAAGGACAAGCGCGCATTGTTCGGCCGGAGGACGGGGAGGGGTTGCGAACCCTCCTCTCCCGTTGCCTCCGCCGATCGGATGCTGAAGTGGTACGTCTGACCAGGCTTGAGGCCGGTGAGGCTGAAGGTGTTGAAGCGATCGGGACCTCTGAAGTTGCCCACGGTGTTCTTCATTTCCGGCGTCGCGCCCCATGACAGCGAACAGCTCGCCGGGTGGGAAGTCCACCACTCGATATTGGCCGTGGTATCGCTCACCGAATGGAGGAACGGGCCGACCAGATCCAGGGTTTTGGGGGAAGCATCGAACTCCTGATGAATGCCCAACGCCGTGCTGCTGGGACCAACGCTCCTGAACGAATTGTCGTTCTTAAGGCGCGGCACGCCTTTTCCCACGACCAACTCCGGCGACAGCGCCTGCGAATAACGGTCATGCCGCTGCTGCAAGTCCGCGAACGACCATGTTGCGCCGTCGACTTCCCAGCATCGCGCTGTGTCCTGGTAGTCGTTGTAGTCCGAATAGCGGATGGCGCCGGCCGCGTGGAGGCGCACGGCGGGCTTGCCGGCGTTGGCATAAATATTCCCGCTCAGCGTCATGGCCTCGGTATTCGTCACGTGCAACGGCACGCCCGCGAACACCGAGTGGGTAACTTTCAGACCCTCGACCCGCTCCGCGCTCAGTCCGTCCGCGGGGCCGAAGAACGTGCAATTCTTGAAACTCAGGTCGCGGCTGTCGGCCAAGGCCGCGCCGCGAGAAAAATTCAGACGTTCGAACGCAACCCCCGCGTTGCCGGTCAGGTTCAATGTCCCCGCGATGAGAACCGTCCCGCGGCCGCGGCCGCGAATCATGATCGGCGTTTTCCCGTCGCCCGCCTTGCTCCAAGGCACGGCCGCGTATTCGCCCTCGGCCAGATAGAGCGTATCTCCCGGACGCAGGCCCTTGAGCGCGCGCTCCAGCGTGCGCCACGGCTTGCGCATGGACAATCCGTCGGCCCGGTCGTCGCCGGCGGGCGACAGGTAGAAGATATTCGCCTCGTAAGGATACGGACCGCGGTCACTCCCGTCCGGGGCCGTGCCACGGAAACGCGAATCGGGCTGAAGGCGGAAGTCGAGGTTGAGCGGATCGGCAAACTCGAAATCCTTGTCCAATTTCTGCTCGCGCAGGAAGAGGATACTGTCGGCGGGCGCGTTGGACGGGCGGTCATACTCATTGCCGCCGCCGATCAGGTTGTGGAACACGTTAGCGTTCCCGTTCCGGATGGACCCCAGGCCCACGCAGTTTTCCAGTCTTTCCTGACCGATCGGTTTGACGGAATAGTCGAAGTTCTGCCCCCAGGAGATGTTGCTCTTTATCAGAAGCGGTCCCTTCATATCGAGGTAATGCATAATGCCGAAATGCTCCTGACCTTCGCGCACATTTTCGTAGGTGTAGCAGTTTCGGATGACGTCGTTGTTGGCGATATAGCGAGAAATGCCGGCAAAGGTGTTTCCGTAACACACGCAGTATTCGACCACATTGTTGGCCCCGCAATCCTTCCCGCCGATGTCTCCGGTAGGCTGCAGTACAATGCCCCCGACGTTCATGAAACTGACGCAGTTGCGGACCATGCACGAGACCGGCGCTGTGAGCAATATGCCCCAGCCGGGGTAGAATCCGGTCGCGGCCAATCCGTCAATGATGACCCGCTTAGGACTGTTGAGTTCGAGGCCGTTCTTTCCATTCACGGCCGCTGTGTAGCGGCGCTGGTCGGGAGGACTCAAGTCCGGGTTGGAGATGTAGAGCGTCCGGGAATTGGTGTCATAATGAAAATAGCCGGGATCGAACTCCAGTTCCACAACATTGGCCTTTGGGAGCAGCGTGTGCAGTTTGTGATGTTCCAGCACGGCTTTCGGCGGCTGATCGAACTGTGCGGCATAGACGAAACGATAGCCGTCCACTTTGCGGAATTCGGGCGCCGGCACATCGCCGCGCAGCACGGCCATGCCGGGAATTTGGGATCGGATGACGGTATCCACATCCAGTCCGCCGAGACCCGTACGACTCACGTTCTCGAAATACTCTCCCGGCCCGATCGTCAGCGTGTCGCCCGCATGGAGCGCGTCGAGGCCCTTCTGGATGGTTGCGAACGCCTTATCAGCCCGTTGAAGAAGTCGTTGTTTTACAGTTGATGCTCACGCCGCTGCGGCGAGCTGGGTAGCCGAGGCCGGGGCGGTCCGAAGGCACTCGGCGCGAACCCACCGCTGCCAGAGCGACCCGAACGCGACGAGAATGTCAAGAACACTGCCCGCAAGGCCGTCCTGCAGCCGCCGCGGCTTGCCGATCCCCACCAGTGCACGCATCGCCAGACCCAGGTTGAACCCGGCCACGTGCACCAGCAATCGCTTGAGGATATTGCCCTGGCCGCGCAGGTGCGTCCGGCGCATCCCGCCCGTCTCGTAACAGTGGGCGAAGCTGCGCTCGATCACTTCCCCGCGCCGGCGCATCAGGGGCCTTGCCGCGCTTCCCCCGAATCCGCCGCCGGTTCGCGTACACCGCCTGCTGTGTGTCGGCCTGGCCTTCCCAGTTCCGCGGGCCACGGTCCGGCTCGCTGACGTAACTCCGGATCTCCATCCCCGCCAATTCCGCCATCGTCGCGTTGCTGTGGTAGCCCTTGTCGGCCACCACTTCCTCCATCGCCACCGGGTGCACACGCTTTTCCGTGGCCGGGTCGTTCTGCACGTCCAGCAGGTTCGCCACCGCCGCTTCCACCGTGTCCGAGAGGCTCGTCGTGTCCCCGCGGTCGGCCGGCTGCAGCGTCACCGCCACAATCGCCTGGCTGTCCATGTCCACCGCGTGCTCGGCCTTGTGCGCCAGGTGCGTCCGCCCGTCCTTCATCTTCGTGATCTTCGCGTCCGG
>CAYGZE010000048.1:0-18831 GCA_964354185.1 uncultured Anaerolineales bacterium
CAACTTGTATTCCACCTCAACCCTCCGGTACACTCAAAACCTGCGAAAGGCCAATCACGAGTACCGGCCGTAAACAAGAGCGATTCCGCGTCTGCAAACAACACCCGATGCCGTGCCCACGCTGAAAACCACTCGACAAACCCCTCTCCTGCCCAGCGAATCTACACTACCTATTCAAGGTAGCCCCGCCCGCTGGGCGGGGGGGAATTGAATCCTTACCCCAGGGGTTGATAAGGGGAGGCGGAGCATCCCCTTATCCTACGCTTGGTTGCCGGCAGGGGATGGCGACCAGGTGACGAGTGATCTGATCCGGCGGCACATCTGACGGCACGAGGAAGAGGCAACCAACCAGCCGGAGCTCTTCTGAGAGCGGAGGCTGGCGAAGCCCCGCCCCTTGGGGCGGGGAGGGTCACTCTGACGCCTCACCGATCAAGGGTGTGAGGGACAATCATCCCCGCGGCGAGGCCGCGAGACCATCGGTTGAGCAACCGAGCGAACTGGCCTCCCAAAGAAGAGCAGGGGACCAGGAATCCCCTGGCCTGCTGTCTGAATCTATGGCCGGGCGCTGTTCCCTTCTGTGGACTCGGACATCCCAGCGGATCGCCCCAACGGCAGTCTTGCGCTCGGACACTTTGGCCTCCCCCGCCGCCGGCACGGAACAGCAGCAAGAGGATCATCGCCATGGCGCCCATGGAACACAGTGCCACGGTTGCCCTTTCGTCCGCTGAGCTCATAATGGTCGCCGAATTCCTCACGGCGCGCTCTCGTCCACCAGGATCCCCAGGTCGATCCACTGGCCCTTGCCGCCCTCGTGGGAGTGGACGGCCAGCGTGTTCGCGCCTTTCTTGAGCGCCTTCTTCAGTTCCTCGGTCACCAGGATCAGGTAGTAGCCCTTGGACCCCCTGACGCCAACGATCTTCTCGCCGTTGACGTAGACCTCGGTGTTGTCGTTGTGGCGGATCACCACGCCGCCGTACTTCAGGTCGCCGCCGTCATACCCGAAGGTCTTCCGGAGGTAGATTTCCGGTGTATTCCAGGCCGTCCGCGTGCCGTTGTCGTGGCCGAACGGCGCCAGGCCGGACTTCCAGCCGCCGTCATCGAAGCCTTCCTTCATCCAGTCGTCCGCGGGCTTCTCCACGACGTACTTGTAGGGTGTGCTCAGCTTCCCGTCCGGCATCGCACCGATGAGCACCCGCCATTTCGCGTCGAGGGTCTTCACCGAGGGCGGGCCCGCCATCGGTTCATTCCGCTCGTAGGCCGCCTGGCGCGACGTGATCTCGTGGATGTTCTTCACATCGAACTTCGGCTTGCGGTCGTAGTAGTAGAGCCCGTTCCGCTCCTGCTCGATGTCGGTGAGCTGCGTATAGCAGAAGCCGAAGAGGTTCGGGTTGTCGAGCATGGCGTCGATCGTGCCCTTGTAGCGCGTGTAGAACTCGTCGAGCGTCTTGGGTCCGGCCCCGTAGCTCCAGCCCCCCTCGGTCGCCCAGCCGATGCCGCCGATCTCGCTGACCATGAAGGGCACGCCGCGGTCGGCTTGCGAGGAGGTGGGTTTGAAGTAGCGCGACGGGGGATACGGGCCTTCCGGCGGCGCGGAGAAATACTCCATCCATCGCTTGCGCAGGTGGCCCGGATCGCCCGCGTAATCATGCGCGTCGCGGACCTCGGGGTTGGGCAGCGTGTGGATCCAGCCGCTGGCCTCCAAGGTGGGCCGCGTCGGATCGATCGCCTTCGTGACGTGCCAGATCATCTGCTGGAGTTCGCCCGAGTCTTCGAAGTTCTCGTTGAATGCGCACCAGCCGATGACGGACGGATGGTTCCTGTCGCGCAGCAGGATCTCCGTCCATTCGTTGACTACCGCCGAGAAGCCCTCGCGCTGGTTGTGGTAGCCTGCGTTGGGGTACTCGCCCCAGACGAGGTACCCGAGCTTGTCGGCCCAGTAGAGGAACCGCGGCTCGAAGACTTTCTGGTGCAGCCGCGCGCCGTTGTAGCCGCAGGCCATGCTCACTTCGATGTCCTTCCTGAGCGCCTCGTCCGACGGCGCGGTCCACAGCCCCTCGGGGTAGAAGCCCTGGTCGAGGATCAGACGCTGGAAGACCGGCTTGCCGTTGATGAGGATCTTTCGCCCCTCGATGGCGACCTTCCGCAGGCCGAAGTAGCTCTTCAGTTCATCGATCTTCTCCTTGCCGCTGTGGAGCGTCAATTTCAGGTCGTACAGGAAGGGTGCGCCGGGCGCCCAGAGATTCTTCTCCTTGAGGTTGAGCACCAGGGAACACCGCCAGGGGCCCTTCGCGGTGTCCGAGCCCACCGGCTTGCCGTCGGCAAACGCCTCGGCCGTGAGGGTCAAGTCCTTGTCGGCGCCATTGATCCTGGCATCAATGAGCACGCGTGCGTTGTCAGGATCGGGAACGATGGAAATGCTCTCGACGAACGACGAGCCGACCGCATCCAGCCACACGCTCTGCCAGATGCCCGTGGTCCGGGTGTAGAAGCAGCTCCAACTCTTGTCGCCCGACTGCTTGCCGCAGGGCTGGAGGCCGCTCCA
The DNA here is from genome assembly GCA_964354185.1 of uncultured Anaerolineales bacterium. Classification (GTDB taxonomy): domain Bacteria; phylum Planctomycetota; class Phycisphaerae; order FEN-1346; family FEN-1346; genus CAYGZE01. The sequence goes on from CAYGZE010000048.1 coordinate 2,543, forward strand.
CATGTCGTCGAGCACCTTGACGACCACCTCGTTCGTGCCCTCCTTGAGCCACTTCGTGATCTCGAGCGCGAATTCGACATTCTCGCCGACGTGCATCCCCGCAAGCTGGCCGTTGATGTAGACCCACGCCCGGTAGTCCACCCCGCCGAAATGGATCCGCACCCGCTTGCCCTTCATGGCCGCCGGCAGCGCGAACGTGCGGCGATACCAGACGTTCTTGAGCTTCTCGGTGTTGCCCAGGCCCAGGCCCGAGAGCTTGCTCTCGGGGCAGAAGGGGACGATGATCTTGCCGCTGAGATCCTTGCCGTAGGTCAGCCCGCGCGTGTCGCCGTCGGCCTCCTTGTCGTTCTCGAACTGCCACTCGCCGTTGAGCGACATCCAGTTGTCGCGGCACAGGTCGGGGCGAGGGTGCTCCGGCCGGGGGACTTCAGCCTCTGCGGTGAACGCCCCGGCGGTCAGCAGCACGATCAGGGCTGTCAGACGGACCAAGCTTACGTTGATTCCCATGGTTGTCCCTGTCTGAGCGACGGACTGCCTCTGCCACCGCGTTCGTGACTGCCTTGCGAGAACGAGGCGCATGGCGGTGAGTCGCTGACATTGTGACACTTGGCTCCTCGCTTACTCGGGATTTCCCGGATGACCTCTCGCCCGCGACCATCGCGGACGCCTGACCATGATTGTACCTGCGCCTGGGGCTTCAACAAGACCTCTCCCTTCACCAAACGCCTACCCTTGTGCCAGGTTCGCTGACGTTGAACACCCCGTTGCCGCTTTTCCTGTGCACTCGTCCAGCAAACATCACTCCGATTCTGCCGATCGCCTTGCTGCAGTCTGGTATTCTCTTGTGTTTCGGACCTCGTGTGATATAGTTTACCCGGGTTGTGCGGCAAGCGGGCCGGAGGACGTTAGTGTCGGAGGCCTGATATGGACGCCGCCATTCCCTTCCGAGTTCCTCGATTCTCCCCGCTCTGTCTGCTCCTGTGCGTGGGCGTCGCCGCGCTTGAGGCAGCGACGGCCGTTGCTGCGCAGATGCCGACCCGCGTCGCGGACATCAACCCCGGCGTCGCGGGCTCCTACGCCTCATACGTCACGCCGTACGACGGCAGTCTCTATTTTCGCGCGAACGATCAGCCCCACGGCAACAACGTAGAGCTCTGGAAGTACGACGGGTCTCAAACGCAGAAGGTGGCGGAGATCATGCCCGGCCTGACGGGCTCGGACCCGACCGACCTTGTGGTCTACAACCAGCGGCTCTACTTCACCGCGTGGGGCACCGGCGGCACCGCCCTGTACGGCTACGACGTGGCCGGCGGCGCGTCGGTCGCGGCCGGCTACACCGCAGCCGCCGGCATGCCCCAGGAGATGGTCTCCTACGGCGGCAACCTCGTCTTCCGGGGCAGCATGAGCGCCTCAGGATCCGAGCTCTGGACGTACAACGGCAGCGCCATGGTGCCCATCGCCCCGGCCGCCGGGATGTCGAAGCTCATCAACCCGCAGCAGTTCAAGGAGTACGGCGGCAGCCTGTACTTCGGCGCCTGGGGCAACGACGGAGCCGGCGAGGAACTCTACCGCCTGACCGGGACGACCGTCCAGCGCGTGGCGGACATCGCGCCGGGCGCCAACGGCTCGCAGCCCTCGTCGCTTGCCGTCTACCATAACGCGCTCTACTTCGCGGCCTACGACGGCTCGGCCGCCGAGGGCGGCCATGGCCGCGAGCTGTGGAAGTTCGACGGCAGCGAGGCCGCGCGCGTCACCGACATCAACACGCGCGATGCCTATGGCTCGTCCAACCCCGGCCCCCTGACCGTCTACAAGGACGCGCTCTACTTTGCCGCGACCGACGGCACGCCCCCGGAGGGCGGGCACGGCTACGAGCTGTGGAAGTACGACGGCAACGATGCCACGCTTGTCGCCGACATCAACCCGACCACCGTCTACTTCCCCGGCGACGACTTCGAGGCCGACTCCATGCCCATGTGGAAGTGGGTTCTGGGCGACACTCTCTACTTCTCGGCCGACGACGGGTCCAACGGGCGGGAGCTATGGGCCTACGACGGAAACGACCCCTGGATGGTGGCCGACATCTATCCGGGCCAGTACGGGTCCGACCCGCAGGAACTGACGGCCTACCTGGGCAAGCTCTTCTTCTCGGCCGACGACGGGCAGTTCGGCGCCGAGCCGGGCGTGCTTCGCGGCGGCGGCCTCTTCATGGTCGCCCCGGAGCCGGCGACGCTGGCCCTGATGGGGCTCGGTGTCGCAGGCCTGTGGGCCGGTCGCCGACGGCGCAGGAGGTGACAGGCCTCGCCCCCCAGGCACAGAAAGGCACGTCCCTGGGCCGGGCCCACCCAACAGACGCCGATGGACGTGCCGCCGCGAAAGCCCCTCCAGGGGCTCAGCGAAGGCACCTTCCATCTCGGCAGGAACGCCAAGCAGGACTGCATTCAGTTGCTCAAGTAGGCCTTCTCAGTACCACAAAGCACCCCCTGCCACCCCGTTGTCAGAGATCAGTGCCAGCAGGATCCGCCACCTGCTTCCTGGCGACATGGGGGTGAGGTGCGAGCTGTACAGCGGGCTGAGTGTATTGACAAGACCCGGATTCCTTGCGTACGTCGCACCGGGTGCGCATCCTGGAGGCCAATGGCGAGAGTTGCCAGGCTGCGGGACTCCAAGCGGTGGCTGAAGGGCCGGAAGGGATAGGCGAAAGAAATTGACGCCCCAGGCGGAGCGGGATACATAGGCATCGGGCACCGCGTTCTTCGTCCGCCAGCCGTCGCAGTCTTGCTCCGCCCTTTGCACAACGCAGGAGAATCACAGTATGAACCCAAGAGAACACTCCGCCGATAAGACCGGAATCCGACGGCTGAAGACAGGGCGTTGGTTCTCCGTCCTGCTGACCGTTGCCGCGATCGCGCTAGGCGCCTCAGCGGCACAAGCCGGAGAGCAACAAAGCCCCAAGCCTGTCGCTCCACCCGCCGAGCCCATGAGCCTCTGGTTCGACAAACCAGGCCTCACGTTCATGCAGTCGTGCGTCATCGGCAATGGCCGGTTGGGCGGCATGGACCTAGGCGGCGTAGAGCAGGAACGGGTTGTACTCAACGAATCCTCGCTTTGGTCGGGCGGCCCCTATGACGGCAACAGGTACGACGCCTACAAGTGTCTGCCTGAAGTCAGGCGATTGTTGTTCGCCGGTGACGTGGCCAGGGCCGACCCTCTTCTCTGGCAGAATTTCCGTTATGCGGACGGTGTTCAGGGCTGGGGCGATCCGGAGCAATTCGGATGCTACCAGACGCTGGGGGATCTGAACGTCTGCTTCGAGTACCCATCCGGAATCGGCGCGTTCATCAGCTCTCCCAATCGCGCCGGCGAGCACATCGAAACCATCGAGTATTCCGTGGATGGCGAGCGCGTCGGCCCCGACGGCCGGTTGAGCCCTGGAGACAACTGGCAGTTCAACTGCGCCAAGAAACCGGTGATCTGGCAGGCGGAACTGGTCAAGCCGCAGCGTGTCGCTTCTTATACTCTGGCCGCCTCCAATAATGACCCCAAGGACCTGACGGGCCTGGTGCTCGATGCCTCGAACGATGGCCTGACGTGGACCACGCTGGATCGCAGAGCCGATCAGCCGGTCTTCGAGAAGAAGGAACAAATCAAGACTTTCCCCATCGCCCAACCTGACACGTATCGCTTCTACCGCTTCACCTTCACGCCGAAGGCGGAGTGGTTCAACATACGTGAGATCGCTCTCGACGGAATCGCCATGAGGTCGAAGAGACCCGCCGACTACCGGCGCGATCTCAACCTCATGACGGGGACCTCCCACACCCAATTCACGCGCGATGACGTACTCTTCACCCGTGACATCGTGGCGTCCAAGCCGGATGAGGTGATCGCGATGCGCTTCACGGCAAGCAAGCCGGGCGCCTTGTCATTTACCGCATCCTTGTCCCGCCATCACCAGGCGCGTGTCCTGGCCGATGGGAAGTGGCAGCGTCTGGAGGGACAGTTGATTTTCAAGAAGCCCGGCGGCGGTGGCGAGGGCATGAGATTCCTCGCGCTGCTCGGCGGCACGGCCCAAGGTGGCTCCATTACCACGACGGGCAAAGGCATTACCGTAGAGAACGCCGACGAGGCGGTTGTGCTGGTTTCCGCGGGCACCTCATGGGCGACCAACGACTTTGAGCCCTTGGTCCGCAAACGTCTCGCGGCGGCGCTCGCCAAACCGTTCAACTCGATCCAGGCCGACGCGGAAGCCAGCCACCGCTCGTTCATGGATCGCTGCACGCTGTCGATGCCCAAGGGCGAGTTCGCCCAACTGCCCACGCCCGCGCGGATGGAGAGGAACAAAGGCTCGAGGGATCCGGAATTGTATGCCTTGTATTTCCAGTTTGGCCGCCACCTGATCGTGGCCGGGTCCCAGCCGGATTCCCAGTTGCCCACCAACCTGCAGGGCATCTGGGCGGAAGAGTACAGCACGCCCTGGCGAGGCGACTTCCACAGCAACATCAATATCCAGGAGAATTATTGGGCGGCAGAGGTCACCAATCTGTCCGATTGCCACATGCCGTTGATGCGCTTCATCAAAAACGTCGCTAAGGAAGGAGAAAAGTCGGCCAAGGCCTACTACAACGCCCCGGGCTGGATGGCCCATCACACCCAGAATCCCTGGTACGACACTACGCCGAGTTGCCTTCCCGCCTGTTCCGGCCCGGTGTGCGGCTTCTGGCTGGTCCAGCACATCTGGGAGCATTACAGCTTCACCTTGGATAAGAAGTTCCTCATGGAATATTACCCGGTCATGCGCGGCGCCAGCGAGTTTGCGCAAGCGGTCTTGGTGGAGGACCCGGCCACGAAATGTCTGGTCGACCTGCCCTCCAATTCTCCGGAGCACAACTACTTCTATGTGGCCCCGGATGGACGAAAGAAAGGAGCCTGGCTTTGCATCGGCTCCACGCATGACATGCAGCTCTTCCGCAACCTCTTCAAGACGACGGCTGAAGCGGCGCGAGTCCTGGGTGTTGACAAGGATTTCGCAGTGAGCCTGGAAGCCACCGGCGCGAAGCTCGCACCCACCCGCGTCAACAAGGAAGGCCGTATCATGGAATGGCAGCAGGACTTCGAGGAAACCGAACCTCAGCATCGCCACATCTCGCACCTCTGGGGCTTCTTCCCTGGCACGGAGATCTCGACAAAGACGCCGGAATTGCTCAAAGGCGTGCGTCTGAGCCTGGAGCGGCGGGGCGATTTCAGCAACGGATGGGCCATGGGATGGAGGGCCTGCTGCTGGGCCCGCCTGCGCGAAGGTGACAAGGCCGATGTCCCGTTGACCGCGCTGGTCTCCAATCAGAGCGCCGGTAACTTCCTGAATCTCTGGCCTTTCCAGATCGACGGCAACTATGCCGGTTGCGCCGCCATCGCGGAAATGCTGATCCAAAGCCATGAGCTGACCGACAAGGGCCAGCCGATTATCGATTTGCTGCCTGCGCTGCCCGCGTCTTGGAAGAAGAGCGGCTCGGTGGCTGGTCTCAAGGCCCGCGGCGATTGCACGGTCGATGTCGAGTGGAAGGAGGGCAAGGCCGTCCATTACCGCATCACAGCTCCGACTCCGCGCGATGTTGCCGTACGCGTGAATGGCGAGACCAAGATGCTGCGTGCGCCCGTTGTTCTTCCATGAGGCAACTGCCGCCGATCACCATCTCCAGAGACAAGCACCGGAGCCAAGCTCGTGACTACACTTCCAAGAGCTGCAATCATCCTCATCTCCTCCTTTGCCTTTGTGACTACGCACGCCGCAATCGCAGGCGAGGCCCAACCCTCCAAGACACCGTCGTCCGAAGGTACCCAGATTGTTGGAAAGCACGCCATTATGATGAACAAGCCGGTCGGCGGACCGAGCGCGGGCATGGCCAATGGACCCCTCATCGGCAATGGCGACCTGGGCGTCATGCAGTCCGGTTCGGCCGAGCACTTGACCTTCTATGTCGGCAAGAACGACTTCTGGTGCATCCGCACCCAGTCGGTGATAGCGGTCGGGCAGGTGAGGATTGCCACCCCCGCGTTGCAGGGGGCGAGCTTCAAGACGATGATGGACATGCAGCTTGCTGAAATCCGCGGCGAATACGCCAGGGGAGACGTTGCGCTCGCCTCCCGCGGTTGGGTCGATGCGAACCGCGACCTCCTCTGCATCGAACTGGTCAACAAGGGGACCCGTCCGCTCGCCATGGCAGTGCAGAGCACCAAGGGTGGCGACGGAGCCGTGAAGCCCGCCAACGTTAGAGACAACAACACCCCGGTCCAGGTCGGTTGCGAGCAGTACGGCGGCGGACGCTGGTTCTTCAGCGGTGAGATGGCCGACGTCAGCGTGCTCGACCGCGCTCTCCCCGAAGAAGAAATCGCAAAGCTCGCGCAGGCCGAACGCAAAGACGTTAAGGTCTTTGACGGCAAGACCCGTCAACCACTGGCTGCCCCGGCCATCTCCAAGGCGCTTACCATCTCCGCTTGGATCAAGGTAGCCAAACGCTCTCGCGAAGCCGACTACATCCTCAGCAAAGGCGAGTGGAACCAAGCTTACAGCCTCGGGCTTTCCGGAGGCCACGTTCGTTTCGCCATCGGCGGCTTCTTCCTGCAATGCGATGAACAGGTCCCGCTCAACCGGTGGGTGCACGTGGCGGCTATCTTCGACGACAAACACATGGCCGTGTTCATCGACGGCAAGGTCAGGGCGTCTTCAGAGGCGGCTGCAGACCTCGGCGCCGCATTCCTCTATGCGCCGGATGCTCCCAATCCTGCTGGTCGCAGGATCGGACTCGCGACCCGCGTCGTCGGCAACACCGACGCCCGCGAATTCGCCCTGGAACCCGGCAAGACGGCCGTCGTTGCCACCGCCATTCTTAGCGACCTTGATGTCAAGGGCCAGGATCCGTTGGCCGAGGCCAAGTCGCTGGTCGCCGCACTGACGCAGGACAAACTCACCGAGCAGATCGCCGCGCACCGTCAATGGTGGCGTGACTTCTGGAGCCGGTCGTTCATCGAGATTCCGGATAAGGTGATCGAGCAGCACTGGTATTACTCCTGGTACACCGTGGGCTCGTGCAGCCGTGCGGGCAAAGTGGCCCCCGGCCTCTGGGGCAACTGGATTACGACGGACGCTCCTTCCTGGCACGGCGATTTCCATCTCAACTACAATTTCCAGGCGCCCTTCTACGGGCTCTATTCCGCCAACCATCCCGAGACCACGTTGCCGTTCTATGATGCCATGAACCAATCCATTCCACGTGGTCAGCGCATCGCCAAGGAACATGGCTGGAAGGGCAGTCACCTGCCGGTGTCCATCGGCCCCTGGGGGATGTGCCCCGAAGGCGACAAAGCAGACTGGGGCCAGCGCTCCAACGCCGCCTACGCCGCGCTGCCCTTCATCTGGCATTGGCAATACACCCAGGACAAGGAATGGCTCAAGAATACCGGCTATCCCTACCTCCGCGAGACCGCGCTCTTCTGGGAGGACTACCTGAAGTTCGAGAATGGCCGTTATGTGATCTACAACGATTCCATCCATGAAGGCTCCGGCCCCGACGTGAATGGGCTTCTTTCGCTCGGCCTGGTTCGGACGTTGTTCAAGAACATGGTCTCGATGAGCGAAGTTCTCGGCGTGGATGCCGACAGACGCGCCAAGTGGAAGGACATCTGCGAGCATGTCAGTCCGTTCCCCACCCAGGAGCGCAATGGCAAGACCGTCTTCCGCTACACCGAAAAAGGCACCGCGTGGTGGAATGATAACACGCTCGGCATCCAACACATCTTCCCAGCCGGCGCCATCGGCCTCGACAGCGATCCGAAACTCTTGGAGATCAGCCGCAACATGGTCGACGCCATGCAGCGGTGGACGGACGGCAACGGGTTCTCGTCGTGGTATTCAGCGTGCGCAAGAATCGGCTACGACCCCAAACGCATACTGGGCGGGCTACGCCATGAATGCGACATGCATTCGGCTCCCAACATGCTGCTCCAATACGGGGGCGGCGGTATCGAGAATTGCAGCGGATTCCTCGCCATCAACGAGATGCTTCTCCAGAGCCACGAAGGCGTCATCCGGCTCTTTCCCTGCTGGCCCAGGGAACTGGACGCACGATTCGGCACGTTGCGTGCCGTCGGCGCGTTCCTTGTCTCGGCAGACCTGAAAGGTGGCGTCATCTCAGGCGTCAAGATTTGCAGCGAGAAGGGGCTCGCCTGCACGGTCGTCAACCCCTGGCCGGACAAGAAAGTGCAGGTCGTAAGAAACGGAACGAGCGCGGAAACCGTTGCCGGCGAGAGGTTCACCCTCAAGACATCCGTCAATGAGACGCTTGAACTTGGTCCCGGTACGTCTCTCGGCGCCGCTGCCGAGACCGATTCGTTCCCGGTGCGTGGGCTGGCGGAGGTGGCTCACGCCAATGTGGAACTGCGCGGCGGCTTCTGGGGCCCGCGCCTGAAGACCCACCACGAGGTGACCATTCCCCACGCGCTGGACTGTCTGGAGAAAGACGGGCACGTCACCAACTTTGACAAGGCCGCGGGCGTATTCGACGGTCCGCTCCAGGGACATCACGCTTTCGATTCGGATCTGTATAAGGCCCTGGAAGGCGCGGTGTATTCCCTGCAACACTGCGACGACAGCCGATTGCGCCAGCGCGTCGATGGCATTCTCGACCGTATCCTGGCCGCGCAACAAAAGGACGGATTCCTGATCTCGTGTTTCATCGTCCAGCGGCAAGATAAGAGGTGGGACGACCTGCGTCTGGAGCACCAGATGTACAACGCGGGCCATTTCTTCGAGATGGCCGTCGCCCATGCTCAACTGACCGGCGACCCCAAGGGGCTCAGCGCGGCGAAGCGGTTTGCCGATCACATCGACGGCCTCTTCGGCCCTGGCAAGCGCTATGATGTCGACGGGCACCAGGAAATCGAGCTGGCCCTGGTCAAACTGTATCGCGCCACCGGCGAGCGGCGCTACCTGGAATTGGCGCGGTTCCTCCTCGATGAGCGCGGTTACGCCCATGGTACGCAGCGCAAGCCCTTCGACCCCAAGGCGGTGATCGCGCCGGTGAAGCCCGAAGGGAAGTTGACGCCTGAGCAACAGCGCGAGTTCTGGCACGCCCAACTGAGGCTCCGCAATGGCCGCATGCAGGACCACAAGCCGGTCGTTGATCAGCAGGAGGCGGTCGGCCATGCCGTGCGGGCGGGATATATGTATGCGGCTATGGCCGATATCGTCCGCTTCATGGAGGCCCCCGGCTACGAGCGGGCCCTGGATCACCTCTGGGATGACGTGGTGGGCCGCAAGATGTACCTGACCGGCGGCATCGGCACCGGGCAGTACGATGACGAAGGTTTTGGCGATCCGTACCGGCTGCCCAATGAGTCGGCCTATTGCGAATCCTGCGCGGCCATCGCCCACGTACTTTGGCAGCACCGGATGAACCTGCTCAAAGCCCAGGCGAAATACGCCGACGTGATGGAACTGGCCCTCTACAACGGGGCGCTCGCGGGGATCTCGATTTCCGGCGACAGGTTCTGCTACCAGAACCCGCTGGCCAGCAAGGGCAGTGAGCGGAGTCTGTGGATCGGCCTCGCCTGCTGTCCGACGAACCTCACGCGAATCACTCCGCAGGTCGGCGGACTGGCCTATGCTAGCGGCAAACGGCAGGTGTATGTCAACCTCTACGTGGCCGGGGAAGCCTCGCTCAAGATGGACGACGGCATGACGGTCACGTTGACCCAGCAGACCGACTATCCGTGGGATGGCCGCGTGCGGCTGACGGTCACCCGGGATCAGACGTCCGAATTCACCCTCTGCCTGCGCATCCCCGGCTGGGCGCTGGGTCGACCTGTCCCCAGCGACCTGTACCGGTTCGCCGATCCCAAGGTCCCTCCCGTTGGGCTGAAGGTCAACAGCCAGACCGTCGATCCCTCGACGAGCGCTGACGGCTACGTCCACCTCCAACGTCGTTGGAAGGCCGGCGATGTGGTGGAATTGGACCTCCCGATGCCGGCTCATCGCGTCTATGCACACGAGAAGGTCCAGGATGACCAGAACAAGGTGGCCTTGATGCGTGGCCCGATCATCTACTGCCTCGAGGCAGTAGATCATCCGGGCGTGGACCTCTTTCACCTGGTCCTACCGCGGGAGACGGCCTTGCGCACGGAGCATCACGCGGAACTGCTGGGCGGCGTGACCGTCCTCCAAGGCAAAGCCCGTGCCGATGGGCAACGCCCGGTCGCTCTGACCGCCGTGCCTTACTATGCGTGGGCAAACAGAGAAAAGGGTGCGATGACGGTGTGGATCGATGAACCACCAAGTTCGCCAGGCTTGAGATAGAAACGACCAGGGGTAGACGATGTCGGAGGTCACACCATAACGAAAGCCGGTGAAGGGATCTTGGTGCTTGACGGCGTACTGATCCATAGCCTGGCCACTGCGTGAGGGACCATCCGGGAAACGTACGCGAGTCTCTACTTGGTGTGCGAGAACGGTGAACCCGCCTTGGGCGCGAACGTGGCCAGACCGATGACACGGTCGGCGGCGCCGTAATAGAGCAGCCACGAGCCCTTGAAGGGGACCAGACCGTTAGCGACCGTTGTGTCGCCGGTCATGCCCCGCTTCTCCCATTCATACTGCGGCCAGAGGAACGGCTCCTTCGGCTCCTTGAGCACGGTCTTCAGGTCGTTGCGGTCGATCAAGGCCTGGCGGAGCACCCATGCGCCGAGCGACGGGTGCCCCCCTTGCGTCATCAGCAGGACACCGTCGTCGCGCAGCAGGGCGACGGCGCCGGCTTCGTGCGAGCCGCCCCACACTGCTGTGCCCATAGGCGTCCAGTCGATCAGGTTTTCGCTCCAAGCCAGGGCACAGGGATGCGTGTAGTACATCCAGTACTTGCCGTTGATCCTGACCGCGATCAGGCGGTCGCCCCCACGCCGGGAAACGACCACCCCGCTGCGCGATCCGGAGACCTTGTCCGGCGCGGCCTTGCGGAAGGCCGGCCCGTGCTTGGTCCAGTGCACGAGGTCGCGGGAGGTAGCCACGGACATAGTGTCACCTTTGCCGCTCCAGGTCGTGTAGTTCATGTAGTAGACGCCGTCCTCGCCCTCAATGACGTGGAGGTCCTCGCAGCCGCCCTCCCACTCGTACGGCTTCCACTCGTCGTTGTCAGGATAAAGGACCGGCGTCGGGTGCCGGGTGAAATGGACACCGTCCTCGCTGTGCGCCAGCCCGATCCGGCAGGTTCTTCCCCACTTCAGGTCCGGGCTCCTGTCGTCCGCCCGGTAGAGCAGATACACCTTGCCGTCTCGCACGACGCCCGCCGGGTTGTAGACGTTCTGTTCTTCCCAGCGAACTTCCTTACCTCGGACGGGGCATTGGAACCTGGAATCCGGCGTCGGCCGAAGGATCGGCTCGTCACGCTTGACGAAGGGCCCCATGTCCCAGCCGTGCCCGTCTGGAAGCGCGTCGCGCGCCGCGGTCTCGCGGGCAAACATCAGCCTCCATTCCACCGTTCTTGTCGCAGACGGGACGACCCGCACCGTGGCGGCCTCTGTCTGATTGGCGACCTCTGCCTTCTCACCGCTGGCTTCGGCGCTCTGGAGGTGGAATCCCTCCGGAAGATGCACGGTCAGCACATACGGATCGCCAACGACCACGGCGCTCTTGCCGGAGAGGATCTTTTTGCCGGCGTCCCAACGTTCGTCGAGCAGATCGACGCCTCCCTGGGAAATGTGGCGAGTCGTCGAGAGGACCCACGGGTGCTCGCGCGCCTCACGAATGGCGAAGACCTGGAGCGCATTGCCCGCGTCCTGTGCAGGGGCCTTGAACGAACCCTTGGACTTGCCCAGGAACGTCTGCGTCCAGAATTCGAACACCAGGTACTCGCGGTCGTCCGCCAGCCCAAGGTCCGCGAACTTGACTTCCGTCTCCGGTGCGTCAAGACGCTTCCATTTCAGCTTCTCCTGCCGCCAGTTGAACCGCGCCAATACCGACCAGCGCTCGAAGGGGCGGTCGATCTCCTGAAGCCACCAGGTGCCGTTGCCGCCGTCGTAGAGCTGCCCGGGCACGGTGAAGAGGACCGGCGCGCTGCGCTTCATGCCCTCGAGGTTGCCGTCGTCGCGGTAGGCCTCGACCTTGTCGCTGACCAAGAGCATGCCCCCGGCCATCGATACTACACACGGCTGGTCGATCGTGTCCGACATCGCGGCCGCGGTGCCGAACGTCCTCATGGTCGTCTTGTCCTTGGCCCCCTCGGCCATGATGTCGCAATGGTCGGGGTCGCCGCGCCAGACCACCCCGTTGCAGGAGTTGTTGTGCACCAGCGTGCCCCACTGGAACCCGTCGCTTCCCAGGCGGCAACCGTCCACCAGGCCGATCGAGCAGCGGCCCGGTCCTACACCCCAACAGCTCAGGATGAAGACGTCCGGCCCGAGCTCCTCGCGGGCCACGCGGTCCCAGTTGCGGAGCGACTGTTCGGGTGTCAGGCCGATCCGCTTGAAGTGGTCGGCGGCGGGTCTCTCTCGGTCGGAGTTCAGCATGTCGCCGGCGCCGTCGATCTTGACATAGTCCCATCCCTGCGCCTTGATCCCGCGGAAAAGCGGCCGCACCATCTCGTCCATCGCGTCTTTGCTCGCGGTGTTCAGGCACCAGACCCCGTAACCGCCCTGGTAGATCGAGCCGTCTGCCTTGGTCACAAACCAGTCCGGGTGCTGCTTGCCGATCTCGGGCAGGTAACGGTCGACGTAGGACCGATACACGCGATGGACCCAGATGCCGCCTTGCATGCCGGCATACTTGATTCTCTTCACCGCGTACTCCGCGCCGCCGGGGAACTTCTTCGTGTCCCATTCCAGAAAGGACCGCGGACCCCCGCCTCCGCCCGAGTAGCCGGCGTCGATCTGAATATACTTGTAGCCGAAGTCGGGAAGCTTCTTCGCGGCAAACACGTCCACTACCGCGTCCAGGGTTTGTTGATTGATGCCGTCCCGGTAGGCCCACCAGGTGCAATACCCGGTGACCGGGCCCTGCCATACTCGATAGGTCCACGGTTCGAAGAACGCGAGTTCCCGATGCTTCTGGTAAAATCGGGGCCGGAACACCAGCTCAATGGCCGCCCCACGGCTCTCCCACGTGAAGGTGACGCGCCGTGCGTCTACCGCCTTGGGCTGGATGCGCGTCGCCCCGTCGCCGGGCCCGACCAGCACCCAATCCCAGCGGCGGTCGTAGAGCGCGTTGTTACGCAGGTTGTGACTCAGTCCCACGCTGGTACGGACCAGCGGGAACCGCTTCTGCGACTCGCCTTGCGTTTCCGCTGGGAACGCCTCCTCGCTGCCGGTAACGGTGCCCCGCAGGACCAGCTTCACGCCGTCCTGCGGCTTGGCCGCAACGAACTTCAGGCGCTGCTCCACCTTCTCGCCGAGGGTCTCCGCAGGCTCGAGTCTGATCTCGCCTCCCGCCACGGCATGGCCCGCCCCATCCTCCGAACCAACAGTCGCGTCGAGAATCACGCTGCCGTGATAGCGGAGACTTAGCCGCCCGCCCCGGGCATTCCACTCCACGGTGGCCGGCGCATTGGGAGGTGGCTCGACCCCTTCGGGCGTGGCAGCCCCTGCGGCACTGGCTAGCGCCATGAGGACTGCCGCATGATATAGGTGTCTCACTAGGGTTCTCATCATGGCGCCTCGCTAGCAGGTACTGCCCCTCCCGCATCCACTTGCTTGAGACCCGGTTTGCCATCCTGAAGCGTCGCCGTGTAGACGCTCCCGATGGCCCGCGCCTGCAAAGTCACCGATCCCAGCTCGGGGATCTCCACCGTCGCCGGTCCCTCGGCCCCGTCGGAGGCCCAGGCGGTGATCAACCACTTCGGCTGGTTGGGCATCTTCCGGGCCAGCACCCGCCGGGTCGCCACGCCGGTCGGTAACTCGTAAGCGGGCTGGTCCGTGACCTTGGCGTGCTTGTTCGGGCCGGGCAGGAGGTCGCCCTGGCGCAGAAACGCCTCCTGGTGCGAGAAGAGCGCATGCACCCGCGTCAGGATGACCATCTGCATGAGGTATTGCGGCGGCTTGTCCGGCGAGAAGGCGGCGTCGAACCCGCCCTTCGGATAGGAGAAGTAGCCGGCGACGCCGCCGATCATCCCCTCCGTGTACAGGCACTTGAGGAACCCCTCGTACAGGCGGAGGTCGCCGAAGGCCTTGGCGTCGCTCTCAATCGGCCCCGCGGCGTCCCACACCGGCGCGGCCGGGGCCTTCTCGTCCTGCTTGTAGCCCGGGCACAAGTAGTCGTAGCTGTTCTTCATGCCGAACCGCAGCTCGTAGCCCTTGGCGCCCAGGGCCTGGGTGAGCATGTCGTCCTTGCCGATCCACCCGGAGTTGAAGTCGTGGTAGTAGTACTCGTTTGTGGCGATGTCGGCGCAGGCCCGCATGTCAGCGTAGTCCCACGCCCAGTCGTCGTGGAAGGTCTCGAGGGTGCCGTGCCGGTGTGTGTCGCCGCCGCAGGTGTAGTGGACGTAGAGCAGGCGGTCGGGGGTCGCGGCGCGGACGGCGTCCGCCACGGCCTTCTGCTCGCGGGCCTTCTGGCGCGAGATGTACTGGTACCAGCTCAGGTCGCCCTTGGCCGCAACGACCTTGGGGTCCTTCTCCCAGTATTGCTTCGACCAGCCGATGACGTTCAGTCCGTACTCGCCGCCGTTCTGGATGATGGCGATCGGGCAGCGGGCGTGGAGCTTGGCGAGCCCGCCGGCACTGAGTTGGCCGGCCTGTTTCAGGCAGTCCGCCGGCATCTCCGGACTCAGCATCTTCGGGTTGCCCTTGTCGGAGATGAACCGGCCTTGGGCATCGCGCAGGTAGGCCTCCGGCGGCATGTCCTTGGGGAACTGGCGGTCCAGCAGGACGCCCAGCTTGTACCTCTTGGGGTCGCCGGCGACGAGCGCCAGGCACCGGCCGTTGCGGCCATCGGGATTGGCCAGCGCCTCGTCGGCGACCTTCTCGCTCACGTAGTCGGCGAATTCTACGGCATAGCCCCAGCGGTCGGCCAGCTCCTTGGCGACCTCGAAGGACATGGACCAGCCCCACCGGGTCAGCGGCGGAAGAGTGGAACCGGGGGCGAAGTCGGGGGGCGTCTGGGACTTGAGCCAGTCGAGGGGCTTGACCGTGACGCCCTTCGCCGCCGCGGGCTGGTCCGCAGCGAATACACTGTCGGCCCAGAACATGAGGCAGACGGCCGGACCTATCAACCAGAAAGCGAGAGCCGGCACGCGTGGTCGCCTGGAACCAGGGCTCATCGGCAGTCCTCCTGCGTTTCTACCGTTGCTCAAGCAACTCTTCCTCTGCAAGAACGCCGTCATTGCGGCCAGTCGTCCGTGCGGAACGGCGATGCCGGCAGGCCTTCCTTGTTGTAGAGGTTGCAGCCCTCGGGGTTCATCGAGAAGGCGTAGCGAACCGCCACCGGCTTCGGCACGTCGGGCGACGCCACGACCAGGGCCGCATTCTCCGCCAACGCCTTCTTCGCCAACCCGACCCACTGCTCGACCTCCTCGACAGCGGCAGGCAGCGATCTCCGGCATTCGGCGACGGCCTCCTCAAGCCGCTTGCCGATGAACGGATTCCAGCCGCACTGCCGGCGCCGGCCTCTTCCACAGGACTTCTCCCGATTTGGCATCCAGGGCCAGCGTGACCAATCGGCCGCCTTCAACGCCGGTCAGGAACATCCTGCCATTCCCGAGAACCGGCGACGACTTGCCCGGAGGTAGCGGTGTTCTCCATGCCGCCTGTTCGGGCACGATCTTCTCGGGCGGCTTGAATGCGTTGGCGACGCCGGAGCCGTTGGGTCCCCGGAACTGGCTCCAGTGCAAGGAATCCGCTTCTGCGAAAACGGGGAGCGATTGCAGCGCCAGAAGAACAATGACTGACGCTTGCAGTGATCTCATGGTCTCTTCCACGCCGAGTTCATTTCGTAAGTCATGAGCGACTCGACGGTGAGCGCCCCGCCCTCGGCCGTCAACGAGATCGTGCCCAACGGCTTGCCCATGTCGCGGCGGGCGGCGGTCTTGTGGCAGGCGCCGTCGCCGCCGATCAGTTCGTACATGGGCCGGTCAACGAGTACGCGGAACGTCACCTTGCCACCCTTCATCTTCAGCGGCATCTCGTCGAGCTTCTGGGCGGCGAAGTCGTAGGTTGCCGCACTCTCGCCAAAGCGCAGAACGGTCTTCGAGGCGGATTCGTTCTTCAACTGGCCTTTCGCAGGTTTTCACGCGGCTCGGGTGGCGGCGGAGAAGAGC
>CAYGZE010000049.1:0-18683 GCA_964354185.1 uncultured Anaerolineales bacterium
AGCACTTCATCGGCACAGGTCGCCTGATTGCTTGAGCTTATGTGGCGCTGTAGGATTAGTCCAATCTGTCCAATTCCGTGCCGCCGTGGGCGTTCTCCGGTGCGCTCGCGACGACGCAAGGAATGAGCGCGGCAACCGCCCTTACCCCGGAGGGCGATCACCATGCCGACCGGCAGTTCTTGCGCCGCCGCGCCATCACGGCCAAGGCAACGGAATCAGAAGAGCCGTGTCGCTCGCGCCGGGCAGCGCCGCGGTCAACCAAGTGTGGGCAATCAGACGCCGAGCGGAGTCCGGAGGTCCATGGGATCCAAGACGTCCAGAAGGTCGACCGCCAAGTCTTGCGCGAACTCGGCGGCGTTGGCCGGGGACGGCCCTTCTCCGCCGACGGGCCCGTCGACGGCGGGAAGCCACGGCGCGTCGGCCTCGAGCGCGATGCGGTCCGCCGTCCCGCCGGCGGGATCCGGGACCGCCCTTGCTGCCGCAACGGCCGGAGCAAGGGGCTGCGCCCCGTCGCCAACGGGCTGTTCCGTTTCGGGCGCGTCGTCGGGCAGCGGGCCCCAGGCCGCCAGGACGTCGGTCTCGAGCGACGCGACCGGTGCCACAGGGGGCTGAGCCGGGACGACCGTCGGCGATGCGTCGGGCTGGAGCGCGGGCGCCGCCGTAGCGGACACCGAGGAACCGCCGCTCGTCGCAGCGGGTGACGGGGTCGAGCCGAACAGGCTGCCGAAACTGAGCCCGTCCAGGACGAGCACCCCGCCGCCCAACTTCACCGTGCCGCCGTTGATGGCCAACGTGAGGCCGGTCGAAGTGTTCTGGCCGCCGCTGATGGCCAGGACGCCGCCGCCCGTCTTCGTCAGGGTCTTGTCGCCGCCGCTGAGGGTCCCGTTCAGGACGAGCGTGCTGCCCGCGCCGACGTTCCAGGTCGAGTCGGAACCCAGGATCACCCCCGCGTCGACGGTGCTCGTCCCGCCGCTGGTTTGGACGCCGCCCGAACCCACGGTGAGCGTCTGGTCGGCCTCGCCGGTCACATCGATGCTGAGTTCGGGCTGGTCGGCATCGTCGTCGGTGTTCGCCCCGGCGCCTGCGGTGGCGAGCGCCAGGTCGATGGCCGCCTTCAAGTTAAGCCGCTCGTACGTCCGGCCGGTGTTCAACACGTTGTCGTTCTCGTCGTCGCCGTCCACGACGGCCACGCCGCTTTGCTGGAGGATGCTGAGGATGTCGCCAGGCGCCAGGGAGACGCCGGCCCGGTCCATCGCCTCGCGCACAAGGACGGCCGCCGCGGCAGCCATGGGAGCAGCCGTGGAGGTGCCGCTCTTCATGACCAGGCCGCCGCCGAGTCGCGCATTGAGGATGTCGGCGCCGGGGGCCAGCAGGTCGAGCCCCTCGCCGCGCTGGCTGAAGGACGCGATCCGGTCGGCGCTGGTGGCGTAGTCGGCGGCGCCGCTGCGCCAGGCGGCCGGGCCGGCGTCGGAGTCCCACACGCTCCCGACGGCCGCCACATAGGGGCTGGCGGCGAGTTCGCTGATCCCCTCGCCGGCCAGCGGGGCGTAGGCGTTGCCGGCGGCGGCGGAAACGAACACCCCGAGCGTCGCCAGGTCCTCGTAGAGGTCCTCCAGGGCCACCGCGCCGTCGCCCTTGTCCACGCAGCCCGCGGCGAAGGAGAGGTTGACCGCCGTGATGTGGTAGGTCGCGACGTGGTCGATGACCCACTCCAGGGCCTGCCGGATGGTCGCCAGGTCGGCGGCCGTGCTGCCGTCGGGCGAGATCTTGACGGCCAGCACCTTGGCCTGCGAGGCGAGGCCCGGCGCATAGGCGCTTCCGCTCGCGATGATGCCCGCGACGTGTGTGCCATGGCCCACGGTGTCCATCGGGTCGTTGTCGTGGTTGCCGAAGTCCGGGCCGAGGATGACGCGGCCGGCCAGGTCCGGATGCGTGTAGTCGACGCCCGTGTCGAGCACGGCCACGGTGTAGCCGGCGCCCTGGTACGTGGTGTCGGCCAAGACCAGGTCGGCGCCGATGAGGCTCACGTACTCGTCAAAGGCCGCCAGGCTGGCGGCGACCCGGTAGCAGCCCCACGCGCCGCCGGACGAGGCCGTCACCTTCAGGTAGTAGAGGCGCCCGGCGACGGCCGACGTCTCGACCTGGCCGAGGCCCGTCGCTTCCTGTCCGAGCGAGGGCTGGCCGACGGCCCACTCGTACAATTCGACCGCGGGCGTCAGCGGGGCCCCGTCTGCGCCGATCACGCTGAAACGGATCGTGCCGCTGACGGGCGCGGCAACCTGGAACCAGTCGACGTCGGCGGCCGAGGCGAGCGCCGCCAAGGCACTGCCCGTCCAGGTCTGGAGGATGCCCCCGCTGGCTGCCAGGGTCAGCGCGAAGGCTCCGGACGGTACGTCGGCCACGTCCTCGGTCGCCTCGACGCTGGGCGTGGGGGCCAGCACGGGCGCACCGCCGGAACCGGCCGGGGCGGACAGGGTGATCCGATGGCCCAGCGCCTGCTCGACGATCTGCCGGTCACCTTCCGTGGCCAGCCCGTCGCGGTCCAGGTCGGCGTTGGGATCCCACGGTGCGGCGCCCGGCACCGCCCCCAGGGCGTCGCGGACGATCTGCTCGTCGGCCGCGTCCACCGCCAGGTCGCCGTTCGCATCGCCTTCCAGGCGGCTGAACGCCACGACGTAGCCGGACAGGTAATAGCCCGGCTCCGTCGTCAGCGGCCGCCCGGAGTACAGGCGAACCCGCCCGTCGGCGCCGCCCACCAGGAGGTCCGGCCGCCCGTCGCCGTCGAAGTCGACAACCAGCGGCCGCGAGCGGCTCGTGCCCTGGTCGATCTCCACGCCATCCGCCCTCATGCGGACCGGCGCGTCAAACACCGGCGCCCCGGCCGCACCGATGTTGCGGTACAGATACACATGCCCGTTCGTATTGCCAAGCACGAGGTCCTTGCGGCCGTCGCCATCCAGGTCGACGAGGTCCGGACTGGAGCGGCCGTCCGGAACCAAGAGATCTGCGCCGTCCTGCTCGACGACCGTAACGGACCGGAAGTCCGGAGCCCCGGCCACGCCCTCGTTGATGCAGACGCGGACCTTCCCGTCCAAAGCGCCGAGGACCAAGTCCCAGAGCCCGTCGCCGTTGTAGTCCGCGACATCGAGCGTGGCCCGGTCGCCGACGTCCAGGTCCGCCTTGGCGCCCGGGGCACCCACGCGGACCAACGCGCCCGCGCCGAAAACGGGGCTGCCGGCGGTCCCCGCGTTGAGGAACTGCATGACGCGGCCGTCCGAGAGGCCGAGGACCAGGTCCGGGAGGCCGTCGGCGTTCCAGTCGACGACCCGCGGGAAGACGCCCAGGCAGCCGGACGAGGGAACCGTTAGGTCGGCGCCGCCCGCCTGGACATAGGAGAACGTGCTGAACGCGGGCGCGTCCGCGGCGCCGTCGTTCAGGTAGAGGCGGATGTGGCCGCCGCCCGCCGTCTGCTCGCCGACCAGGAGGTCCGGCAGGCCGTCGGCGTTCCAGTCCATCACCGCGGGGACGGAGTACGCGTTGACCAGGAGGTCGGCACCCCCCGCCTGGATCGCCACGGCCGCATCGAACTCCGGCACGTCGGCCGACGGACTCGCCGGCGCCAGGTGGTTCCCCACCCGGTCCGTCACCCAGGCCGGGTCGAAGACGAGTTCGTAGTAGCCGTCCGGCAGCGACTCGGTGCCTCCCGCGAACGAATCGAGCGACCACGTCAGCGTGCAGGAGGCGGCGTCGTAGGCGAACTGGCTCGGCACGAGCGTCACCGCCTGGTCCGGGTCGGCATCGACGTTGACGCCAAGGTTCACGAGCCTGACGGCCGAGATGATCTCGCCGCTGGCGATCAGATCCGCCAGGTTCACCGGCTCGCTGAACGTCACGCTGATCGTGTTGACGTAGGACCGTTGCGTGAGGCCGCCCTGGATGGACGCCGAGAGGATCTCGGGCGGCGTCGTGTCGGGCGGGACGATCGTGTGCCCCAGGGCCCGGTAGCAGACGAGGCGGTCGCGCGTCGTGACGTAGCCGTCGTGGTTGAGGTCCACCTCCGGGTCCCAGCCCGGCCAGCCCGCGCGGGTGCCCAGTTGGGCCGTCACGGCCGCGAGGTCGTCGTCGCCGACGGCCCCGTCGCCGGTAACGTCACCGGCGAGCACGTGGAAGTGGTAGACGAAGTCCCCGCCCGCGGCGCCGCTGCCATCGCCGTCGAGGGCCAGCCCTGCGACATCGGTTACGTGCGCCGCGACGAGGCGCAGGACGTAGTAGCCGTCCGCGAGCGACCCGCCCGCGCCGGAGAACCCGTCCAGGGCCCACGTCAGGGCGTTGGCGCTCGCGTCGTACGCGAACTGGCCGGCCTCCAGCACCTGGACCGTGTCGGGGTCGCCGTCCGCGTCCGCGCCAAGGTTCGTGAGCGTCACGGCCGCCGTGATCGTGCCGTCGCCGATAAGGTCTGCCAGCAGCATCGCCTCGCTGAACGTGATGCGGAAGGTGTTGACGGTCGATCGCTGCGTCTGGCCGCCCTGGAGGACGACGTCGGTCACGGTGGGTGGCGTGGTGTCGGCCAGCACGTCCCACGTGGCGCTGGGCGAGCCGGTGCCGACGTTCCCCGCGAGGTCCCGCACGCCTGCGGCGTTGACCGAGAGCGTGTAGCGGCCGACGTCGGCCGTGGCGCCCTCCAGGCCCGAGAGGCGGAACACCCGGTCGGAGACCGGCGTCAGCATGACGTCCGACGCCATCGGGATGCCCACCCCGACCATGCCGGCCCCGGCGGCGCTCATGGGGACCTCGTCCCCGTCTCGCGTCAGCGAAAGGTCGGCCAGGTCGATGGTGGTCGGGTCGATCCCCTCGCTGAAGACGATGTCGATGTAGTCCGTGGGGCTGCGACTCGCCGCCGGCACGTGGTCGAACCGGCTCACGGTCGGGGCCACCTGGTCCACGACGAGCAGCAGCAAGGCGCTCGTCTGATTGCCGGCGGCATCGGTCAGCGTGATGCGGAGCCGGTGCGTGCCCTCGACCGGCATCACGGCCCGGTACGTGAACGCGGTGCCGGCAACCTTGGCTGCCCCCATCTGCCAGCCGATCGTCTCGTCGACGAGGGTTACCGCCAGCCCTTCCTCCGAGAGAGTGCCCGAGAGAGTCACGTCGGCCACCTGGGTCCGCGCGTCGGAGGCCGAGTAGCCGGAGTCGGGTGTCACGGCAAGCGAGAGCGGGGCCGCCGGCGCTGTGGTATCCATGACCCACGACACGGCTGCGGTCCCCTCGCCGGCGTTGCCGACGCGGTCCCGGATGCCGGCCAGGCCGATGCGAAGTTGGTAGTGGCCCTCCGCGGCCGTGAGTGCCGCCAAGCCGCTGATGCGGTACGTGTTCCCCCCGGCCGGTGCGACGGTGACGCCGCCGCCGATGAGGTTCGCCCCGCCGTCGCGGGTGAGGGTCAGATCGGCGGCCGTAAACGTGGCCGCGTCCAACGGCTCGCCGAACGTGACCTCGACGGTGCCGACGGGCTGGTTCACGATGTCGGCGGCCGGCCCCGCGAGCGAGGTCACGGCCGGCCCGGTGGCATCGATCGTCCAGGAGGCCTGCATCTTCCCCACGCCGGGCGTGCCGACCTGGTTCTGGACGCCCGTGGCATCGACGGTCAGGACGTAACTGCCTTCGGCGGCGCAGAGGCCGCTCAGGCCGCTCACGCGGTAGAGGTCGTCGGTCACGCGGCTGACGGCCAGGTCGCCGTCGCCGAGGAGGACGGCGATGCCGTCGCGGGTCAGGGCGAGGTCGCCTGTCTCGAACGTGCCGGGGGCCAGGGCCTGCGAGAACTTCACGTAGACGGACCCGGGGGTCGACCTCGCGACGCCCGACGGAGCCCCCACGATCGTCGAGACGGCCGGCGCGGCGGCGGCCTTGATCCACTCGATCGACGCCGAGCCGACGCCCACATTGCCATACTCATCGCTGACACCGGCGCCGTTGACGGTCAGGCGGTACGCGCCGTCCTGGGCCGTCAGGGGCACCAGGTTCTCGATGTGATAACGGTTGTCGCCATCGTGCGCAAGGACCAGACCGGCCGTGTTGACCGGGACACCGTTGCGTGTGAGGGAGAGGGTCGCCGGGTTGAACGACGCCGGATCGACCGGCTCGGAGAAGACCACCGCCACGTGACCGACCGCCTCCGAGAGGAGCGCCTCGACCGGACCGACCGAGGCCACCGCGGGCGGCTGGTCATCGACCGGCGCGTAGACGAGCCGGTAGGCCGCCGCCCCGCCGTAGTCGAACAGGTGCAGCAGAGACTCGTGGACCGGCGGCTTCTCGGGGTCGACGTAGGAGCGGTCGGTCTGCCATGCGTCGGTCCCGACCGCCACGTCGCCCATCTCGTTGCCGGCCTCGTTGAGACGCACGACGTGGACCAGCCGGTAGGCGTCCCCGCCGGGGTCAGGCAGCCGCAGGTAGCCCCATTCCGCGGGCATGGCGGCCGCGACGACAGCCTCCAGGCCGTGGCTCTGGGGGAGAAGGAGCACGTTCTGCACGCTGCCCAGGCCCACGGGGCAGACCGTGCCGTCGCTCAGGTAAACCGTGTCGGGCCAGGGCTGGTACGTGTCGTCCTCGACGTCATTGACGAGGAAGTCGAGCTGGCCGTCGTCCCACGCGCCGAACGCCTCCACGACGTGGATGAGTTCGTGGATCTCGACGCTCTGGAGGACCGAGGGGAGCAGGCCGCCCAGCGGGCCGACGTGGATGAACGAGGCGGTGTACTCGCTGAAGTGCCCCTGGAGCGCCGAGGTCATGAGCCAGCGACCGACGACCGTCTGGCCGGGGGTGATATCGCCGAACGAGGCCGCCATCGACGGCGGCTGAAGGCTGCCGGCCACCTCGGTCGCAAGGATCTCGAACTTGTTGGCCAGGCCTTTGACGTTCTCGATGACCTGCGGCTGGCCCGAGACCATCGTGAAGTCGTAGGCGGAGCCCGCGCCGACGTTGCTGACCAGGATGCCCAGCGAGAACGGGACGGCCGGCTCGACCTCGGGCGTGAACGGGTCGTCGCTGTAGACGTCCCGCTCCCAGAAGTACCTCACCACGAGTTCGGCATCGGGAACCACGGTGATGGGGCCGGGCACGAGGACGTTCGAGGTCGAGACGCCGTTCTGAGTGTAGGCGAAGACGCCGCCGATCGTGTAGCCGGTGGGCCCGTCGGGGGCCGCCTCGGCCGTCGGAATCAAGGTCCAGCGGAGCCTGCCCCTCGCGCCGGCCGCGAGGCGATACGTGGTCCGGCCGAGATAGGGGCCGCTCTCCACCGGGTCGTAGCCGGCGGGCGGCTCGCCGTCATCCGCCACAGCCACGCCCGTCAGTTCCGGCGGCAGGATGATGAACTTGTCGTTCGCCAGGTTCCCGGCCGCGTCGTACACGTTGAGCGAGACCATGATGTCCTCGAGCGGGAAGGCGCTCGAGCGGTTGGTGATGTCGAGCGTGGCGCCGAAGACCTCGCGGGTGACCGCGGCCTGCTGCTCCAACTGGAGTCGCATCTGGGCGCAGACCACGTCGGCGTCGGAGGCCTGGGGCTCCTCGGCGGCCCGGGCCACCGACACGTACCGGATGCGGCCGTCCTGGGCGGCCGCCCGGATCTGCTCGGCGGACACGAGCGCCGCCGAGAGTTCCTCGTTCGTCATCGTTGCGGCATACGCCGCCACGGGGACCGCCCCGCCCGTGGCCGCCGACACCATCTCGGCCGGCGACGCGTAGCCGTACAGGGATGCGACCTCGGCCGCATCCAGGTCCGCCGCCGCGGCCGGGTCGGCCGACGAACCGAAGATGTAGTCCCAGATCTTGGAGAACGGAATGGGGTCCCAAAGGACCTCCTTGAAGGTGGACGACAGGGCGTACCCGCCGCCGAAGTCGGCCTCGATCGAGAAACTCACCTCCGCGCCCTCGATCTGGCCGCTGAGGCTCCCGCCCCCGGGCTGACACAGGCTGACCGACACCGAGGCCCCGACGAGTTGCACGCTGAAACTGACGCTGACGCCGCGCTTCACCTCCACGCCGCCGATGACGGCGGTGGCCTCGCCGATCGCCTGAAGTTTCGGACCGACCACGGCCTTCAGCGACCCCGTGAAGCACTGCTTGACGTTCGTGAAGTGGCACGCCGTCTCATACTTCTCGCTTATGCTGCCCGAAAGGGTCAACTCGATGCCGCCGAAGAGTTTGACCTTGACGGCGGCCATCGTGCCGGGCCCGATGGGGAGGGACAGGCTCTTCTCCCAGATGCCCCAGGGCGACCACTGGATGGGCAGTTCCACGCTGACTTCTTTGCTGACGGACCCCTTGATCCCGATCCGGTTGTTCTCGCAGCAGGTCTCCAGGGCGCCGCTGACCTTTCCCTTGAGTTCAATCGCCTCGCCGACGGTAAACGGGCTGCCGGTGAGTTGCCCGGCAATGGTGTCCCGGAGGCTCTTGAGGACCGGTCCGGCGTTGACGCTGATCGCCCCTTCGTAACCCTTCGTGATGAAGGTGGCCGGATCGCACGCGCAGGGGTCCTCGCTGGAGAGGTCGCCGAAGAAGGACCCGCCCGGCCCGGAGAGAGCGCCGCCGATGGCGCCGCCGAACTGGGCCAGAAGCCCCAGGAACCCGCCCGGCGGGTGGATTTCGGGCAGCCCACCGCCACCGCCGCCTCCGCCGCCTGCCGGGGGCGGGGCGCTGGGGGGCTCGGGCTCGGTCCCCGGTTCCCGGTCGGGCGGGCCGCCCGGCATGTCCCTCAGCACAGCAATGGGGTTGGTATACTTGATGTTGTTGAGACCGCAGATGATGTCCCACGCCAGGTTGCCGATCGACGTGACGTAGTCCCAGGCGCCGGCGGCCAGGGGCATCTCGGTGCCGAACGCCGCTGCCATGGCCGCGGTCCCACTCGCATCGGCGGCGGCACCGCCCTCGCCCGCCGGCAGCAGCCGGATGAAGAGCGGCACCGTCAGGCTGCTCCCGGCAGGCAATTGCCCGAGGCTCTCCACCAGGGGGGTGATCACCCAGTAGGGACTGTCGGGGAACGAGAGCATCAGATTCTCGGCGGCAATCAGCCCGTGGTTGGTGATGAGGAGATCCGCCTGGTAGGTTTCCGCGGTGATCCCCGTCAAGTCGATCACCGACGGCTCGACGGTCACCACGGCCGCGGGCACCGCCGTCCGGTAGGTGGTCTGAAGCCTGACCTCGTAGCGGTCCTCGGTCGGAATCTCCTCGACGGACCACGTGTACGTGACCCACTGGGTCCTCAGGAAGACCTGCTGCTCGCTGGTCTGGCCGGGCACCACGCTGAAGGCCGCGCGGCGCGTGTCGTGGTCGATGGCCGAAACCTCGAGCGTGTACAGCCCCTCGGGCACGCTGAGGAACTGGACGACGCCGGCCGCGTCCGTGAGCCCGGTGACGAAGGCGTAACCCGTCGCCGGGTCGCGCAGCGAGACCGTGGCCTGCTCGACACCGCTCCCGTCGCCGTGGTACGTAGCTTCGTCGACCACCGTGATGCGAACGTCGCCAACGGCATCCGATACGCAATGGAATGCGAAGCGGACGCCCAGGGCCGTGGTCGCCGCGTTCACGCCGATCACGCCGGTGTAGGCACCGAGCGGCACGTCGGCGGACGGACTCAGGATCAGGCTCACGGTGGCCGACGCGCCCGGCGCGAGCGATGCGAGCGCGCCCGGATGCGCCAGTCGCAGCCACGAGGTCTCCGGCAGCGAGAAGGTGATCTCGCCCGTGTCGGCGGCGCCGGTGTTGGTCAGGACGAAATCGACGACCCGCGTCTGGCCCCGCATCATGCCGTCCCGGATCTCGTCCGGCCCGGAGAGCACGGCCGTTCGGGCCTGGACGGCGATGCCCACCGGCACCAGAAGCGTCACGCCCTCGGCCGTGGTCACACGGATCTGCCAGGTGGCCTGCGGCACCGAGAGGTTGAGCGGTTCGATGCGGTAGTCGAGGAGGACCGTGCCGCCGGCGTCCACCGTCGCCGCGCCGAGAGCCACCGCGACGTCCAGGTTGGCGGGCGAGCCCTCGGCGGCGGCCGTCAGGCCCGACAGCGCCACATCGCCGAGGTCCCGGAGTTCGATCTGCCCGGTAAGCACGTCGCCCATCACGACGAGGCTCAGGATCTGGTTCGGCGCGGCCGCCAGGCCCAGGATCGAGAACGTGTCCTGGACCGTGTCGATGGCGACCTGCGGATGGTCGGCCGCCACCTGGTAGAAGCCTGCCTCGCCCGCGAGCGGCTTGAAGGCGACCTCGAACCGGCCGTACGCGTCCGTGAGGGCGGTGAGCACGCGGCGCGTGCCGTTGTGCAGGATGCGGACGGTGACCGTCTGGTAGGCCGCCGCCAGGCCCGTGTCGGCCTTCGTCGCCTGGCCGCGCAGGACAATCGATTGGCCCGGCAGCGCCTGGTCGCGGTCGGCGCTGACGTTCGCGTGGTACCCCGCCTGGACCTGGACCGGGCTGGGCAGGATCGTAAGGTTGTTCTCTTCGATTGCCTCGGAGACCGCGTCCTCGGGATCGACGACCACCATGAGAGAATAGCCACCCGTGTCCGTCGGCGCGTTGACCGTGATGTGCCGCGAGTAGTAGACGCCCGCCGGCAGCATCCCTTCGAAGCGGAACTCCTGGACCATCGCATCCGGACTCATCTGCCCGTCGGCCGAGAGGTAGACGCGCTCCAGCCAGGCGCCGGAGGCGTCGGCGAGGCCGTCGTTCCTCACGGTCCACGACACGTCCAGCGTCCGGCCGGTCAGCACCGACGTCGGGGCCGACAGGTCCACGACCCGCAGGTCCGGCAGGTTCACGTCGGTGACGTAGAACGTGGCCGACCCGCTGTTCAGGCCGCCGGCCGAGGCCGTCAGGGTCACCGGCTGGTTGCCGTCGGTCTCTCCGTCGGCGACGCCCGCGATCGTGAACGGCGCGCTCGACTCGCCGACCGGGATCTCGACGGTCGCCGGCACCACGGCCTCGCCGGTGTCGCTGGAGGTCAGCGTGACCAGGAGGGCGGCGCTCGTGTCCGCCGTGTTGCGGCGGACGATGCCCGCGATCGTCCCGCCCTCGGCCACCAGCGAGTTGGCCACCTCGAGCGCGAGGGCGTTGCCGTCGTCGTCGAGCACATCGAGCGAGGCCGCGCCGGCCCCGGCGTCGATGGCCTCGCCGGTGGTGGGGTCGGCCGCGCGGGCCGTGATCTGGACCGTCTGCGTCCCGTCGCTCAGATTGTCGTCAACCGCCGCGATCGGGAATCGGGCGGACGCCTGGTTGGCAAGGATGATGATGTAGTCGAGGACGCGGGCTTCCGTCGTGTCGCTGCTCGCCAGCAGCACCATGAGCGGCTGGTCCGACACCGCGTCGCGGGTCACGGTGGCCCAGGTGGCGGCCCCGAACGCGCTCTCCATGACCGACGCCGCGTCCACGCTGAGCGTCAGGTTGACCGGGTCGTTGTCGATCAGGCCCAGCGAGGCCTCCGCCTGGCCATAGGCCGCCGAGGACGCCGTGATCCTGACCTCGGCGTAGGCCTCCGGCAGCGCGTTGTCGGCCAGGCGAATCTCGAACGTCGCCGACCCGGCGCCCATGGGAATCGTCACGTGCTGCGGCACCAGCACCCGCGAGGGCCGCTCCGTGTACAAGTCGATAACCGTGTCGTACGGCGCTGCCGGGTCGACCGTGACCGTGGCCGTCAGGCTCTCGCCCTCGACGAGCAGGCCGACCGGGAGGGTCAAGCCGAGGGTCGCCCGGTCGGTGTCATCCACCGCGAGGGTGGCCCGGCCGGTCACGAGCGTGCCGACCAGATGACCGTCGGCGTCCACGTTGTACGGGTCGCCGTCGGTCGGGTCGGCCTCCGCCAGGATCGAGACGTAGGCCAAGCTGTCGACGATGCCGTCATGGACGGGCGTGACAGTGAACGTGGCCGTCCGCTGGCCCGCGGCGATCGTCACGGTGGCCGGGACCGAGACCTCCGTCACATCGGATGCCCCGGCCGCGTCGAGGGTCGAGAGGAAGACGACGAGCGGGTACGTCACAGGGCCGTTCCGCGAAACGGTCGCCAGGAACGGCGCGGCTGTCTCGGCCGTCCGGTCGGTCGGGAGACGGACTTGGAGCGTCAAAGGCACCTGCACCGACCGGGCAGAGACGGCCGCGTTGTTCTCCTCGCTGACCTCGAAGACGGTCCCCGCCGTGTCGGCGGCCGCGACGAACCACGTCTCGCCCTGAAGGTCGCTCTCCGAGAGCGTGACCCACTCGTGCCGCGTGACCGACTCGCCAGCGCCGAGCGTGCCCGTATAGGTGAACCGGCCAAGGAACCGGTCGCCGCCGACCACCGCATCGGACGAGAGGTACAACGTCTCGCTCCACGTGCCGCTCGCGGCACGCGCGCCTTGGTTCACCACGGTCCACGTGACCTCGACCGGGAGATCGGGCACGACGAACGAGGCGTCGATGGCAAGGCCGACGTTCTGGACCACCAAGTCCGGGAGGTCGGGCAGCGAGAGGTCCACCTGCGGGCCGGCGCGGACGTTGTCGCCCTCGCCCGATTCGAGGACGGCGGCGTCCGCGTCGGTCTGCACCAGAACGTGATAAGCCCCCTCGGCAAGGGCGTGGTTGAGCGGAAGCGTGACGCTCAAGCCCTCCGGCCGCGAAGCGCCTGCCGCCAGCGGACCGCCGGCGACCGTGCCCAGCAGGACGTCGCCGCCGTCGAGCGTCTCGTCGGCCGACAGCCACACGCGGCTCGTCCAGCCGCCCGCGGCCGGCGCCGCCGCGTCCGCGTTGCGGACGCCCCAGCCGACGTCCACCGCATCGCCGAAGTGCGCGGGCGCCGGCGACACCGTCACGGAATCGACGAGCAGGTTCGGCAGGTCTACGCGGAACTGGCCGGCGAACCCATCGCCGTTGACCCCGTCGCCGTCCTGGTCCATCCGATTGCCGAGGACGTCCGTCACATCCGGGCCAATCGCGATGGTGTAAACGCCCACCGCCTGCTGCGGCGCGAACGCCACGTGGTACGTAGAGTCATGCACAAGACTCACGCCCGTCACAGTCACCGGCCCCTCCGGTCCGACGACCGTCACGTCGGCCGGCGTGAACGAGCCCGGATCGATCGTCAGGCTGAACCGGACGTCGACGCCGGACGCGGGTTGGCCGGGCCCGCCGTCCACCGTCATCTCGGCGACGGCGGGGCCCGGCAGCGTCGTGATCTGGAGCGGCGCGCTGGCCCCGACATTGTTGGCGGCGGTCAGTTCCGCCAGCGAGAGGGTGGCGTTGACCTGGACGAGAAGGTACCACTCGCCGTCCGTCAGCGCGGGGTCGAGCGGCAGGATGACGGCCGCGCGGCCCACGGCGTCGGTCAAGCCGGCCACGGGGGCGTAGGTGCCGGCGATCGTAAGCAGGGCAACGTCGTCCGCGCCGATCTCCGTGTCGCGCGACAGCCACACGCGATCGACCCACGAGCCGTTGGCCGCCGTGGCCGACGCATTATGGACGGTCCACTCCAGGTCGACCGACTCGCCGAAGGCCAGCGACACCCCGGCCGGCGTCACTGCCGCGACGGCCAGGTCGGGCAGCGACACGTCGAACGTCCCCACAAACGCATCGGCAGCCTCGCCGTTCGGCAGGCTTCCGTTCTGATTCATCAGGTTGCCGAGCGTGTCCGACACCGCCGGCCCGACCGTCAGCGTGTGGAGCCCGGCCAGGTGCGGCCGCTCGAAGCGGATGCGGAAGGTGCGGTCGCCGAGCGCGCTGACGCTGAGGATGCCCAGGTGGCCGCCCTCCGGATCGGCCAGGCTCACGTCGGCCGCCGTGAACGACGCGGGGGCGATGGCCTGGTCGAACGTCACGTCCACGCGGTCGACGACCCCCGCGGACGCGTCGGGCACCATCGACACGACCTGCGGGCCCGGCCGCGTCGCGAGCGTGATCTCCCCGCTTGCGGCCACGTTGTTCGCGTCGCTCTCCTCGGCCACTTGGCCGCCGTCGTCCGCCCGGACAAGCAGGTGATACGCGCCGTCCGGGAGCCCGGCGCCGAGCGGGATGAGGACCACGAGGCCCGCCGTGTACGTCCCGCTGGACTCGAGCGGGCTGTGCGCCGCAGCCGACACGACGGCCAGCGGCAGGTCGCCGTCGCCGAGCGTCTCGTCGGCCGAGAGCCAAACGCGGTCGTTCCATGCGCCCGTGGCCAGGACGTCCCCGGCGTTGCGGATGAGCCACTCCACCGGCACGGACTCGCCGAACCAGGCCGACGTCCCCCCCGCCGCGACGCTGTCGACGACGAGGTCCGGCAGCCGCACCTCGAACTGCCCCGTGAAGGCGTCGCCCGGCGCCCCGTCGCCGTTCTGATCCATGCGGTTGCCGAGCGGGTCCGTCACGTTCGGCCCCACCGTCAGCGTGTACGTCCCGGCCACGCCGGGCCTGGTGAAGAGGATGCGATACGTGTGGTTGAACAGGTGACTGACCCCGGTCACGCCGACCGCGCCCGCAGGGCCGGCGAGGGAGACGTCGGCCGTCGTGAAACTGGCGGGGTCGATCTCCTTGTCGAACGAGACGTCGACGTACTCGACCACGCGGCCGTCGGCGGCCGGTTGCATGCTGGTGATCGCCGGGCCTGGCAGGCGCACGAGGTCGATCGGGGCGGCCAGGTGGTTGTTGGCCTCGTCGGCCTCGCCCAGCCCGCCCAACGTGTCCGTCTCCACGATGAGGTAGTAGCGACCGTTCGGCAGACTCTCGGTCACAGGAATGCGGACGGAGGCCGAGGCCGTGTACTCGTCGCCGGGGGCAAGTCCGCGGTGGGATTCAGCGGACACCAGAACCAGGGCGACCGCGCCGCCCATGGCGTCGTCGGTCGCGAGGTACACCCGGTCGGACCACGAGGCGTCGGCTGTCCACGTGCCCGTGTTGCGGACCCGCCACTGGACGGTGATCGTCTGGCCGAAGTTGGCGGAGGCGACCTCGGGGGTGACCGAGACAACGGTCAGATCAGGCAGGGCGAACTCGAGCGAGCCGCCGAAGACATCGTCGGCCGTGCCGTTAGCGCCGTCGCCGTTCTGGTCCATCGCGTTGCCGGCCAGATCGAGAACGGCCAGGCCTACGGCAAGGTGGTACGTGCCGTTGGCCCGCTGGGTCGCGAAGTACACGTGATAGGTCGTGCCGCCCGCCTGCGCGGACCCGGTGATGAGGACGGGCCCGCCGAGCGGGTCGGTCAGGGCCACGTTGCTGGGGCCGAGACTGGGTAACTGGATCGCCTCGCTGAACGTCAGGTCCAGGCTGCTCGTGGGCACGTGGACCGCGCCGGAGGGGCTGAGGCCCGTGACGGCCGGACCGCGCGTGTCGATCGTGACGACGGTGCTGCCCGTGGCCGCGCTCCCCAGCACCGGCGTGAGTGTGGCGGCTATCGTGTGGCCGCCGTCGGCCAGGGCCGCGGGGCTCGCGAACGAGTACGTCCCGGACTGGGCCACCTGCTGCGAGACATCGGCCGCGCCGTCGCCGGTGAAGTCGATCTCCAGCAGGCCGGGCTTGTTCACCGTGACCTTGACGGCCGGCGCAGTCACGTTGGTCAGGTGGTCGGTCGCCGAGGCGCCGGAATCGCTCGCGGGCTCGAGGTCGACCGTGACCGTGGCAGGGCCGGTCAGGAGGTTCAGGTCCACGACGACCGACGCGTCGGCCAGGAAGGAGTTGCCCGCCAGATCGTGGAGGCCGCCGTCGGCATTGATCGTCAGCCGATACCGCTCGTCGTCGAGCCCGGGCGACAGGGACAGCGTGGCCGTGCGGGTGGAAGCGTTGTAGGCGATGCCCGTGATGCGGCCGGTCCGCACGACGTCGTCGGCGTCGCCGAACGCGCCGTCGCCGCCGCTCGCGATGAGCACGTACCGGGCCGTCGTCCGGACGGACGCGGCGTCCATGCCGCCCGCGTCATCGAAGACGATCGTGACCTGCGAGGCCGTGAGCGTGACGAGCGGGTCGCCCTCGCCGTCGAGCGCCAGCCGCGCGTCCGTGGTGTCGACGGTCACGCTCGTCGAGGCCTGGACGAGATCGCCGGCGCCCGGCGTCAAGGCGGCGGTGACCGTGTGCAGGCCCTCGGCCAGCGGGGGCGCGAGGAAGACGTACGTGCCGGCCCCGCCCACGAGGCGCGTCTCGCCGAGCCCGCCGCCGTAGTCGAGGACGATCGTGCCCGCGCGGTTGACGGTCACGTCGAACGCCGGCGCCGTCGTCTGCGTCACGCCGTCGCTGGTCGACGCGCCGGTGTCGCTCCCGGCCTGGATCCGCACGGTGATCGTCGCCGGCCCCGTCGACAGGGCGAGGTCGACCACGTAATCCGTCCCGCCGCCGAGCAGGTTCCCCGCCTTATCGGCCACGCCCGCACTGTGGATCGTCAGGCGGTAGGTATCGTCGGGGGCAGCCTCGCTGAAGACGAGCGTGGCCGTGCCCGTTGCCTCGTTGTACGTGATGGACTGGATGAGGCCGGTCCGATCGACGTCGTTCTCGTCGCCGAACAGGCCGTCGCCGCCGCTTGCCACGAGCGTGTAGTTGCCGAGAGCCGTCACCGCGGCCACGTTCATGCCGCCCGCATCGGCAAACTGGATGGTGATGCCGCCCGACGCGATGGACACGTCCGACACGGCCGGGGCCACCCGGTCGACCACGAAGTCCATCACCAGGTCATCCCCCGGGATGCTGTTGGCGTTGCCGTCGAGGGCGTTCCCCTCGGGATCGCGGATGCCGGGGTCGCCGGACCGGACGGTCAGCCGGTAGGCCCCGTCATCGAGGACGCCGGGCAGGTCCAGGGCGATCAGCATCGTGCCGTCGGTGTAGCCGGGCGAGACGGCCACAGGCACGTCGTCGCCGCCGCCGGGGGCGCGGTCCGCACCCAGGTTCAACAGGATGTACGTGTCGGGGCTGCGGGCGTCGCCGCCGACGACCGGCTCCGACAGGTAGAGCAGAATCTGCGACACGTCGGCGGCCGTGTAGCCGGCGGCCGGGTCGGTGTGGATTGTCGGCCCGGGCCCGGGCGCCGCCGTCCCCACCGCCAGCGTCAGGTCGGTGGCATGCCAGATCGGATTGTAGGCCAGGAACCCGGGCAGTTCCGTCCCCTCGACCTGGCTGAAGTCACCCTCGTAGGAACCGTAGGTCATGACCCGGTAGAGGTCGCCGAACGCCGGCGTGAAGGCGCCCAGCGTGATGATCCTCAGCGTCCCGGCAAAGGTGGCGTGGCCCGTGATGGTCAGCAGGTCGAAATCGATGCCAGCCGTGTGGCCGCCGATCTCGATCTCCAACTGGCCGGCCGCCGTCTCGGTGTAGTCGCCGGTGATGGCGAGCGTGCCGGGGGAGCCTCCCGGCCGCACGATGCCGCCGTTGGTCAGCGCCCCGGCGACCGTGCCCGAGCCGGCCAGGACGCCGCTCTCAATGTCGATGCCTCCGCTCGCGCCCAGCGTCCCGCCGGCCAGGACCGTCATGCCGTCGGTCTGGGTATACGCTCCCGTCACCTGGAGCGTCGTCCCGCTGCCGACGGTCACCTGGCCCGCGTTGGCGAGGGGGTGGGCGAGGGTCAGGTTGCGGCCGCCCTGGAGGGTCAGCCGTCCGTCGGCGGCGATCTGGGTGAGCGCCGCGAGCGCGTCGGCATTGGAGGAGTCGACGATCTTGGCCGCCGCGGCGCCCAGGACGATCGTGGCCGCGTCGGTCGCGATGGAGGCGCCGGGGAACTTCCACGTGCCGTTCAGGTTGTACGTGCCGCCGGTCAGCGTGCCGCCGCTCAGGTTGGCGACCGTGCCGCCCGTGATCGTGAACGTGATGCCCGCGCTCACGTTCAGGATGCCCGTGTTGTAGAACACGGCGCCCGCCTTGTTCGCATTGAAGTTCTTGAGGACGTTGATCGTCCCGGCGTTGTCGATCGACGCCTGGATCACCAGCGTGTTGTGTACGTACGGGCTGTCGACGTCGATGACGCCCGTCGCCTCATTCACCAGCGTCCCGTCCGTCACCGCCAACTGCACCGTCGTCGCGTAATAGTTCCCCCCCGACGTCGTGTTCGTCAGCCAGATCCGCCCCGCGTTCTCGAACCCCGAGGCCACTGTCAGCGTCCCGTTCCGGCGGCCGTCGGAGTAGCCGGCGTCCGCCCGGACCTTCACCGTCCCGCCCAGGCGGTTCTCGAACGCCCCGTCGATCCGGTTCGTCGTCGTGTTGTAGAAGTCCAGCAGCCCCTCGTTGTAAAGGCCCGCAATCCCGAAGACGCTCGCGTACGCCGTGATCGTCGACTGGTTCGTCAGGCTCCCCGTCCCGTTCACCGACGACGACGAGAGCGTCACCGCCGTCTCCGTCGGCACCACGTACGCCGCCGACACGTCCAGCGTCGCGCTCGAGAACACCAGCGCCCCGCCCTCCAGGGCGCTGCCCGAATGGTGGATCGTCCCCCCCGTCACGCTCAGCGTCCGCCCCGTCCCCATCCGGATCGCGCCCGAGTTGAACACCTCCGTGTACGACGCCAGCGTGAAGTTCCCGCCCCCCACGTCGATCGTCCCGGAGTTCGTCAGCGTCGCGAGGCCGCTCGCCGCCAGGCCCCCGCCGGCCAGGTTGATCACGCCCGCGTTCTCCAGCGACGTGAACGTGCCGAGCGTCAGCCCGCCCCCCGGCCCCTGGATCGACCCCGTCGCCGCGTTCGTGAACGTCCCGAACCCCGAGGCCGTCAGCCCTTCCCCCGTGATGTT
>CAYGZE010000050.1:0-18674 GCA_964354185.1 uncultured Anaerolineales bacterium
CATCGCCCGACGGCCGGGGCTCGTCCCTCGACGGCCTGGACTCCTCCCGCGGGGTGCGCGGCCCTTCCCGCGAGGACCTGGACTCTCCCCGCCCCGACCTGGACTCCTCTCTGGAGGACCTCGGATCGTCCCTCGGCTCCCGCGACCTGCGCGATCGGCCGTCGTCCCTCGACGCAGCCATGGCCGCCGCCGCCAGCAGCACCAGGAGCCAGAGGCCTCGCGGTCGATGGTTCACTTGCCACCTCCTGTCGCACGGGCCGGCGCAGCAGCGTCGGTCGCCGCCGCGCGCCCGGCCGGCAGGTACAGCGTCGACAGACGCACCTGGAGCGTCAGGTCGTCGGTGCCCTCCTTGCGGGCGCCCACCTGCAACTCCTTGATGCGGACGGGGATCTTGGCCGTCTCCAGCCGCCACAGGAATCGTGAGACGGCGCTCATGGGGCCGGTGCCGACCGCCTGGAAGGCGATCTCGGGCAGGCTCGTCTTGTCGGGCAGTCGCTCGGGCTTGACCGAGGAGAGCCTCAGGCCGCACTCCGTGGACCAGTTGCGGACGGCGTGGAGGATCTGGCTCTCGGCCCCCGCGGGATCGCTCTGGAGGCCGCCGGCGAGCATCCCCTTCCACTTGGGCTGCATCTGGTGCTTGCGCGCCAGCAGGGCCCGGGCCCGCTCCATCTCGGCCAGCAGGGCCTGCTTCTGGGCCTCGCGGACCGCCTGCTTGTCCCAAAGGGGCGTCACGACGTAGCGGTCCAGGACGAGCAACGCCACGACGATCGCCGTCACCAGGATGATGAGCCGTTCACGCTTGGAGAGGACCATGGTCACCCCGCCCCGGCAAACCGGAGGCTGATGGAAAAGGACACGCCCGGCGCGCCGCCGCCCACCTCGCGCAAGTACAGCGGCTTGACGTCCGCGAACTTCGCGTTCCCTTTGAGCCGATCCAGGACTTCGAGCACGGCGCCCTCGTCGGTGGCCTTGCCCGAAACGAGCATCTGCATGTCCTCGCGAGACGCCACGCTGGTGGTCCAGATGCGCCCCTCCTGGGGGAAGGCCAGGACGAGTTCGCGCAAGGCATCGAGGCACTTCGGCCGCCGGTCATACCAGCCCCGTGCGAAGACGCTCTTGTCGACGACGTCTTTCGCCGAGGCGACGCTCTCCTTCATGCCGCCGAGTTGGTCCTTCAGGGCCTGGACTTCCTGCTGCTCCCACCGCCAGTCCAGCGCCAGCGCGACGGCGGCGAGCAGAACCGCCGCCCCCAGGCCCGCCGCCCACGCGACCTTGCGGCCCAGGGCGATCCCGCGGCGTGGGGTCAGGCGCGAGTGCAGGAAATCCACCGCGGGCCGCTCGCCCCCGAGGCCGGCCAGCGCCAGGGCCGCCGCCGCGGCATAGTCGCCCCCGACCGGGGCGGGCAGCCCCTCGGCGATGCCGAGGTCGGACGCCTGCTCGCACAGCCGCGCCTCCAGCGCGAGCCGCTCGCCCAGCACGCCCACGGCGTCGTCGTTCAGGCCGATCCCGTCCCACACGACGAGGTCCGGCGCGCCTTGAGTCGCCTGGCCGCGGGGCAGCGACGTGACGACCCGGCGCAACTCGCTCGAGAGATCGTCGAACCAGGGGTTTGCGGACGCCGGCAGCGCGCGGCCAGCGCCCGGGGGGGCCACGGCCAGCCGCCGCACCAGGCTGAAACTCCGGCCCGACTGCATGGCCAGTTCCGCACCGCCGGGCGACAAGTGCAGCACGAGCCGCTGAAGAGACGGCGGGCCGCCCGTGGCGGCGGCCAGGGCAATCGTCGACGAGGTGACGGCCGCCACGCTCAGCCCCGCCGCCCGCGCCGTCGCCAGCAGGTGGTCAACCTGCCGCCGGGGCGCGGCTACCAGGAGGACCGACTGCCCCCGGGGGGACGCATAGGGGCCCTGGTAGTCGAAGGCGAGGTCCTTGGGGTCGGACGCAAACTCCCGCTCCGCCGCGATCGAGAGGATTCCGGCCATCATGTCGGCCGAGGTGGTGGGCAGGGCCTTCTCCTTGGCCATCAGCCACCGGGCCCCCAGGCCGATCACGCACCGCGTCGCGGACAGGTGGTGCTGCCGCAGGAACTGGCGGAGCGCCTTGCCGAGGGGCACCGGCTCGGGCAGCGCGGCCTGCTCCGGCAGGGGGAACTCGGCGGCGTGAAGCACCTTGCGGCGGCCGCGCGCCACGCCCACCTCCACGGCCGCGATCGACCGGTCCGTGACGGCAAGACCCAGCATTCGGCGCGTGGTCACCATTGCTGGATGATCCCCCGGTTGCTGGTCTGGGCGATCTCGTCTACCGACGTTCCAGAGCGCAGGCTCGTGAGGATATCGGGCGAGAGCGGCCAGCCCAGGTGCGTCAGGTCCTGCCGGTAGACGACGCGGGGCGGACTCTGGCGGGCGTCGACGACGACGCGGCACCGCCGGAAGGCCCGCCCGTTGCCGGCCAGGCTGACGATGTCGGCCCAGAAGAAGTAGGACTGCGTCGTGATGAACCCGCCGATGGCCTCTGCCTTCGCGGGCGACAGGACCTCCGCCACCCACGCCACGTTCGTGCGGTCCGTGCCCGATGTGGCCCGCGCCGACAGGAGGGCGGAGACGTCGGCATCCTCCAGCCCCGGCAGGCACAGGAGCACCTCCCGGGGCGCGGTGTTCACGTTGATGAGCGCGACCTGCTGCCCCTCGGCGGTGGTCGTGATCTTGTTGGCAACCTGCTGGAACTCGCTCGACGTGAGGCCGGTGCGGAGGTAGAAGTCCAGGATGCTCTGGAACGGCCGTCCGCGGAACGCGCGGTCCAGGATGCCCGGGAGCCGGTCCTGCCCCACCGCCTCCCGCAGGAGGTCCGTGAGGGCCCCTGACTGCTGGGGATCGTTGACGTTGACCAGCGCGACGCCGCCGGACGTCGGCTCCACCTTCGTGCCGTAGAGGGTCACGAAACCGGCGATGCCCCGGTCCAGGCGCGAGCCGCTGCCGGACGAGGCAGTGACCAGCGCGGTGTCCTCGCCCGGGTCGAGGATGCCGTTGCGGTTGGCGTCCTGGCCGTAGAGGATCTCCGGCGTCGCGCCGCGGACCAGGAGCAGTTCGTCCACCGTCTCGAACGGGCCGTTCTTGCACTCGTACGGGTCCGCCAGGAGCAGGTAATACTCGCTTTCGGCGCCGCCGGCGGTGACGTCGCTGTCCGCGTCGCGCCAGTCGACGATGGAGGCCGCCAGTTCCTCCGTCATGTCTCGCAGCATCGCGAGCATGTCCTGGGAGGCCGTGTTGAGGTTGACCTTGGACATCTCGTCCGTGATGCCGAAGGCGTAGGTCTGGTCATCCTCCGTGTCGGGCCGCAGGATCCAGAAGAGGCCGTCGCCGACCCGCACGGCCTCGCAGGGGACGTCGGCGTCCTCGGGCACCTGGCCGTCGAGCGCGTCGACGTTGGCCAGGACGTACTGGATGGCGCCCTCCTGGACGGCACCGGCCTGGAGGGCGGCCGCCTGGTTGGCTGAACAGTCGCCCTCGACGCGCACCGCGCGGGCCAGGACGATCACCAGGCCGGCCAGCACCAGCAGGATCCACATGGTGACGATCAGGACGGTGCCCCTGGCGCGGCATGCGCCGGCCGCGCGCCGCCCGGGCCGCGGGTGCACGCCGGGGCCAGCGAGGGGCCCGCCCTCGCCGGGCGGCTGCCGCCCCGGGATGCACATCTGGTTGGCACCGTGATGCATGGGCCGCCTCAGGATGAAGACCCCGTCGTCTCCGTCAACTCGGACGCCGGCACGCCGCAGGGCACCAGGAACACCCGCGAGGCGCTGTAGCCGCCGTCCTCGCCGCTGCGCTCGTCGCCGTCCAACTGGAGCGTCACCTCGACCGCCACCGGCAGCGCGTCGTCCTGCGTGCTGCTGTCCCAGGAGTCCTGCCACTCGGAGCCGTCGAAATACCTTACGTTGAACGCGTACACGCCCGTGCAGAGGACCTCGCGCTCCGGCTCGGGCGTCTGGGGCGCCAGCAGGTTCGCCGTCGTCAGCCGCACGAGGACCTGGCTCCGGCCGTCGTCCGAGGTCTCGCACGCAAGTTCGATCTGCTTGACGTCGCCGATCCCCTGCGTCGGCTCGAGGTCCGGAACGGACGCGTAGAAGACGAGCGCGTCGGCATCGCGGCCCTGGGCGTCCTGCTCGTCCGTCCCGGAGAAGATCCCGGCCAGGACGCCGCGCGGCAGCATGGCGGCCTGGAGGTCCTGCCGCACGAGGTTGAGGCTGAGTTCGGCCCTGCGCACCGACTCGGTGGCCCTAAGGGTGCTGCGCCGCGCGCGGAAGGCGATGTTCAGGCTGGCGTAGAGGGAGCCCGCGATGACGGCCATGAGCGCAATCGCCACGAGCATCTCCAGCAGCGTGAAGGCGCGCGTTGTCGCGGTGCGCTGGGTCACTCCGAGGCCCCCGTGTAGATCAGGGTCGACAGGACCACGCTGCGGTCGCGTCCGCGGCGGGTCCAGGAGACTTCCACATCGAGTTGGCGCAGGGTGGTCCCCTGCCAGTCGGCCACCACGGATGTCCACCGGAACTCGGGGTACTCGGTCCCGAAATCGCCCGAGAGAGAGGCGTCCTGCCAGTCGCCGGTGGCCACGATCTCGGCCATCTTCGTCTGGGCCAGGGCGGCGGCCTCCGACTGGAGGGCGGCGTGCTCGGCCGTGCTGAGGGCCAGGGAGATGCCGCTCATCGCCACCGGCAGGATGATGGCGGTCAAGACCAGGGCGGCCAGGACCTCGATGAGCGTGAACGCGCCGCGCCGCGCGCCCCCGCCCCGCCCCGTCGCCGCCCACCTCCGCGCGTTCATGGGTTCTGGACCTCCGCGGGTGAGAGGACGCGGAACGTTCCCGTGGCCGAGTCGCACGTGACCTGGAAGACGTCCCCCCGCCCGCCCTCGAGTTCGATCGTGGCCTCGTCGGTCCGCCCGTTGGGGTAGAAGTCGACGTAGGCCAGCGGCGGCTCGCTCGTGGGCGAGTCGACGCGCACGGTGACGCCCTCCGGCAATCGGAACTGGCGGCCGAACTCGGAAGCGACGTCCACGAACTCCCCTCCCTCCTGGGCCGTGACCCAGTACAGGTTTGCCGCGGTGTCGATGTTGAGGCGATACCACGTCCCCCGGGCGGCCGCCTGCGACCGCGCCCACTGCGTCAGGGCCAGGATCTGGGCCGCCGCATCCGCCGTCTGCCGCGAGGCGAAGAACCCCCGCAGCGACGGGGCGGCCATCCCGAGCACCAGGCCGATCAGCACCAGGACGACGATGAGTTCCAGAAGCGTGAACCCGCCGCCGGCCCGAACCGGCCCGCGCGCGGCACCGCCGCGGCGCCGCTCAGCGCTCCGACCAGTTGTCGATATCATCGGAACCGCCGTCCTGCCCGTCGGGCCCCATCGAGTACAGGTCGCATCCGTTCGTGTTGTGCTGGCCCGGGCTCCGGTAGACGTAGGGGTTGCCCCACGGGTCCTTGGGCATGCCGCGTTTCAGGTACTCCCCCTGCCAGCCCGCCAGGCCCGTCGGCTGGTTGGTCAGGGCCCCCAGGCCCTCCTCGGTGGTCGGGTAGCGGCCGCAGTCCACCTCGAAGGCGTCCAGCGCCACCTCAATGTTGGCGATGTCGGCGCGGGCCCCCGTGACCTTGGCCTGCTCGGACCGCCGGGTGAACTTCGGCACCACCAGGGCGGCCAGCGTGGCAAGGATCACCAGCACCAGCAGGAGTTCGATGAGCGTGAACGCCCGGACGAGTCCGCCGGGGCGGCGCCGAACCTGCGTCCCACGAGTCGCGATCTTCATAAAGCCCCCTATCGGATGAATTCCTGGAGCGTAAACACCGGCAGGATCACGCTGATGATGATGGTCCCCACGACGCCGGCCATGACGAACAAGAGCGCCGGCTCCGCCAGCGCGACCAGCATCCGCAACTGCCGGTCCAAGTCCGTCTCGTACGCCGCCGCCAGCCGCGTCAACTCTTGGTCCAGACGGCTGCTCTCCTCGGCCACGGCGATCATCTCGATGACCGTCGCCGGGAACAGTTGGCGGCACGCGGCCAAGCTGCGGGCGAGGGTCTTCCCCTGCTGGACCTCCTCGATGGACTGGCCGACGGCGTCGGCGAGGGTCTGGTTGCCGATGGCCTCCTGCGCCACCCGCAGCGCCGTCACCAGGGGGACGCCGGCGCCGAGGAGCGTGCCCAACATGCGGCAGAAGCGGACGAGGGCGAAGCGGGCGATCACGCGGCCGAGCGCCGGCACGCGCAGGAGCAGCCGCTCCACGGTGCGGCGCCCCGCCTCGGACCGGACAAGCCGCCGGATCACGATCCCCGCCAGCACCACGGCGAGGATCAGCAACAGGCCGTA
The DNA here is from genome assembly GCA_964354185.1 of uncultured Anaerolineales bacterium. Taxonomy (GTDB): domain Bacteria; phylum Planctomycetota; class Phycisphaerae; order FEN-1346; family FEN-1346; genus CAYGZE01. The sequence continues at coordinate 6,350 of CAYGZE010000050.1, forward strand.
GTGGGTCGTGAAGCGGCTGATGGCGACGACCGCCCGCGTGAGCGGCGGCAGGACCGCGCCGAACTCCGCGAAGATGGCCGTGAACCGCGGGATGAAGTACGTCATCAGAAACACCAGGACGCCCACCATGACCACCACCAGGACTGCCGGGTAGACCAGCGCCCCCTTGACCTTGGACGTCAGGTCTCGCTCGCGCGACCGGAAGTCCGCGATCTGCCCCAGCACGACGTCCAGGAACCCGCCCGTCTCGCCCGCCCGGACCATCGCCACGTGCACCGGCGGGAACGATTGCGGAAACCGGCTGACGGCGTCGGCGAGCGGCAGGCCGCCCACCACGTCGTCGTGGATCGCGGTCCACTGCTTGCGGGCGGCATCCTGGGAGGCCTCGCGGCAGAGAATCTGGAGGGCGCGGCTCAGGGGCACCCCGGCCGCCAGAAGGTTCGCGAGTTCGCGGCTGAAGGCCTCCACGTCGGCCTGCGACACACGGCCGAGGCGCCCGAGGAGGCTGGGCTGCTCCGCCACCGCCGCGACCTGCTGCTCCTCCACCGACGCCGGCGTCAGGCCCTTCTGGACGACAACGTCCAGCGCCGCCGCACGGTTGGCGGCGGGGACGGTCCCCTCCGTCTTCTGACCGCTGGCATCGACGGCCGTGTACGTGAAAACGGGCATCAGTCATCCACCTCGCCGGGCACGGCGCGGGGCTCGTCGCGCCCGTTCGCCAGGGGAGCCGTCCCGCCGGCCCCCGACTCGCCATTCCCGTTGAACCGCTCGTCCTTGGTAACGCGCAGGATCTCCTCGAGCGTCGTCCTGCCGGTCCGCAGCAGCCGCCAGCCGTCCTCCCGCAGGCTCCTCATGCCCTGCTTGGCCGCGAGGCGCCGGACTTCGCCGACCGAGGCCCGCTCGAGGATCATCGCGCGGATGCCTTCGGTCACGAGCATGGTCTCAAAGATGCCGGTGCGGCCGCGGTAGCCGGTGCCCTGACACTGGCGGCAGCCCGCCCCACGGTACAGGACCTCCGGCGCGTCGTCGCCGAACTCCGCCCGCAGCGCGTCCTTATCGGGCGGGGCGAAGGACTCCTTGCACTGGGTGCAGATGAGCCGCACGAGCCGCTGCGCCATCACGGCCTCGAGGCTCGAGGCCACCAGGTAAGGCTCGATCCCCATGTCCACCAGCCGCGTGAGCGCGCCCGGGGCATCGTTGGTGTGGAGCGTCGAGAAGACGAGGTGCCCCGTCAGGGACGCCTGGACGGCGATCTCGGCGGTCTCGCGGTCGCGGATCTCGCCGATCAGGAGCACGTCCGGGTCATGGCGGAGGATGGACCGCAGGCCTCGCGCGAAGGTCAGACCGGCCTTGGTCGAGACCTGGATCTGGTTCGCGCCCCGCAGGTGGTACTCAATCGGATCTTCGATGGTGATGATCTTCCGCGCAATGTCGTTGATCCGCGAGAGGGCCGCGTAGAGGGTGGTCGTCTTGCCGCTCCCGGTCGGTCCCGTCACGAGGACGATGCCGTGCGGCAGGGCGAGGACCCGCTCGAACGCTGCGCGGTCGCGGTCGGACATCCCCAGGTGCTCCAGGCCCAGGAGCATCGTCCCCCGGTCCAGCAGCCGCAGCACTACCGCCTCGCCGTAGAGCATCGGGATGACGGAGACGCGCACGTCGACCTCGCGGCCGGCAACCTTGAGGCGGATGCGGCCGTCCTGGGGCAGCCGCTTCTCCGCGATGTCGAGGCGGCTCAGGATCTTCACGCGCGAGATGATGGCGGGGTGGAACTGGCGAACCTCCGGCGGGATGTTGGCCTCGTGGAGCACGCCGTCCACACGGTAGCGCACCCGCAGCGCGTCCTCGAACGGCTCGAAGTGCACGTCCGTCGCCCGCCGCTCGATCGCCTCGGCGATGACCTGGTTCACGAACTTGATGATCGAGGCGTCCTCGGCGCCGGTCGCCAGGTCCACGTCCTCGTCCGTCTCGCGGTCGACGACCTGAATCCCCGCGTCGGCCGCCTCCGAGACGAGCGACTGGAGCGTGTCCGCCCCGACCCCCAGCAGGCTCGTGATGCAGCGGCCGATCTCGGCCGACGGCGCCAGCGCTACCCGGAACTCCCGCCCCGACGCCAACCGCAGCACGTCGATGCCGCTCGTGTCGAACAGCCGGCTCGACGCCACCGTGACCATTCCGTCCTCCTGCCACAGCGGCAGCAGCCGGTGCTCCAGCAGGATCCGGGCCGGGAACTGCGCCACGAACTCCTTCTGCGGCGGGTGCGCTTCCAGGTCCACATACGGGACGTGGAACTCCTCGGCCAGGCAGCGCAGCAACTGGTCCTCGGGCAGCCCGCTGGCCGAGAGCAGCGCCTCGTCCAGCGGCTTGCCCTCGGCCAGTGCGCCCTGGACCTGCCGCGCGGACGTCTCGTCCAGCATGCCCGTCTCCCGCATGCGTGCGAGGAAGTCGGCCATCGCGACCCTCACCTCAATCGTCAGACTTGCCCCGGCGCCGGCCGCCCGCCCGGCCGCTCAGGCCCGACGGGCGGCCGGCCGCCGAAGATGTTACTCGAGCACGCCCATGGACACCAGTTGGGCTTCCTGGCGAACCGTGACCACCTCGCGGAGTTCCTTCTGGGCGGTCTCCAGGTCCTGCTTGGCCTTGGCCCGGGCCGCACGGAGCGTGCCCAGGGCGGCCTTGATCTCCTCCGGCTTGGCCTCCTTGTTCTCAAGGACGGTCCGGAGGGCCTGCCCGGCCTTCTCGACTTCGCTCTGGGGCTGATCGCTCGGCGGGCGCTCCGGCTGCGGCTGCCCGCCCGGCTGGCCGCCCGGCCCGCCGCGACGGCCGAACATCCCGCCCATGCCGCCCCGCGACTGGCGCGAGAGCGTCTGAATCTTCTCAATCTTCGGCTGGAGCACCTTCCACTCCTCGTCTGTCGCGCCGAGGGTCTCCTTCATCATCTGCGACATCCGCTGCCGCATCTCCTCCATCCGCTGGCGCATCTGCTCGGGGTCGCGCTGACCCCTCTCCCTCTCGCCGCCCTCCTGGGCGATCGCTTGCTGGACCCAGGCCCCCGTCATAATCACGAGGAGCCCGACCAGTACTGCCACTACGCTGCGTCGCAACATGCTCTGTCTCCTTCTCCCGGACACTCGGTCCGCCGTCCCTGGGCGCGACCCCTCACCACGAGGAGTACGCTTGTCGCCCGTCGGGCCGCCCCGGGGCCCGCCCCGCGGCGGCCCGAGGCCTCGCTCCCGCATCTCCCCAACGTTTCCGCATCAAGCCGCGCCCTCTGGGGCTACGGCTCGTCTCCCGCACGATGCGGCCGAACCCGCCTGCCGACAAGCAGCCGCCAGGAGCGCGGGGCCGAGCCCCACGCTGCAAGGAGCGCTCCAGCGGCCGGTTGCACGGCACGTCCGAGGCCTCGCCGCGCAGGGGCCAGGGCCATCAGACCCCAACTCCCGCAAAGCCCCAGAGCCCCTTGCCCCACAGGTCTATAGTTGCTAAACGCGGCCGGTCCACCCTCTATGGCACGATTTTTTTGGCGTTTTGCCCGGGCCCTGCCTACGGGCCTGCGGCCCGCGGGGCGCCCCCCTCCGGGGCAACCGGCTCTTGGGCCTCCCCGCCCCACCCTCCGCCCAGGGCCTTGTAGACGGCCACCAGGTTGGTGGAGACGGTGCCGGTACTCTGCACCAGGGCGTCTTCGGAGGCGTACAGGGACCGCTGGGCGTCGAGGACGCTCAGGAAGTCCGTCTGGCCCTCGACGTAAAGCCGGGACGCCAGACCCACGGCCCTCCGGTTGGCGGCCACCGCGTCGACGAGCGCCCGGCGGTGCTCCTCTTCCTTCGCCGAGGCCACCAGCGCGCTCTCGACCTCCTGGAGCGCCACGAGGACCGTCTGCCGATAGGTGAGGAACGCCTGCTCCTGGAGGGCCTTCTGAACCTCAATGTTGGCGAGGTTGCGGCCGGTGTTGAACACCTCCCAACTGACAGAGGGGCCGAACGACCAGGCGCGGCTGATGGGGTCGAACAGTCGGCCCGAGTTGGTCGCCTGCCAGCCGATCGAGCCGCTGAGCGTGATCTTCGGGAAGAGGTCGGCCGTCGCCACGCCGATCCGCGCCGTGGCGCCGTGGATCTGGGTCTCGGCCATGCGAATGTCCGGGCGCCGGCGCAGGAGGTCCGACGGGACGCCCACCGGCACAGGGGGCGGGCCTGCCGGAATAGCCGACGCCGCCGACAGTTCCTCCATCAGGGCGGCGGGCTCGCGGCCCAGGAGGACGCCCAGGCCGTACACCGTCTGCCGCGCGGCCGACTCCAGCAGCGGGATTTCGGAGGCCGTCGTCGCCACCAGGGCGTCGGCGTTGGCCACGTCCAGTCCGCCGACGAAGCCCCCCTCGAACCGCTGCCGGGTCAGGTCGGCGCTGTGCCGCTGTGCCTTGAGGTTCCCCTGCGCGATGGCGATCCGCTGCTGGTACGCGCGCAGGTCGATGTAGTTGCGCGCGACCTCGGCCGCCAGGGTCACCAGGACGTCGCGGCGCGATTCGACGGCGGCGGCCAGGTCGGCGTCGGCGGCCTCCACGCCTCGCCGCACGCCGCCGAAGAGGTCAAGTTCCCAGCCCGCGTCGAAGCCGGCCTGGTACTGATTGGTGGTCGGCCGTCGCGTCTCGACGGCCGCCCCGCGCATGCCAGCCGCGCCGCCCATGCCGCTCGTGCCGCTCGTCGTCGCGCCGGCCGACTGGCCGCGCAGGAACGAGCCCGTGGCGTCGAACGTGGGCCCGAGGCCCGATGCCGCTACGCCCCGGGACGCCCGCGCCTCCCGGATTCGGGCCTCGGCCAGTTGCACGTCCAGGTTGGCCGCGACAGCCCGGTCCACCAGCGACGCCAAGGCCGGGTCCTGAAACACGGTCCACCAGTGGACGAGGTTCTTCTCGGTCAGGGCCGCCGGTCCGGCGCTCTTCTCGGCCCACTGATCGGGGACGGCGACTTGAGGCCGGCGGAAGTCCGGCCCGACGGCGCAGCCCGCCGTTGCCGCCACGCCCACGATCAGCACCAGGCCGCCGAGGCGGATCGACCGGCTGAACGGGACTCGATCCTTGCGTCGCATCGTCCACGCTCCTTCCCGGGCCCGGCGGCCACGCCGCCTCGCCCATCACTCGTACCGCAGGGCCTCGATCGGGTCCAGCCGCGAGGCCCTCCACGCGGGGTAGAAGCCGAAGACAAGGCCCACGCTGACGGAGACCACCACGGCCGCGGCGATGGCAGCCGGCGACGTCTGCACCGGCCAATGCTTGAGCATCTGTAGCAGCAGCGACCCTCCGTGTCCCAGCAGGATGCCCACCGTGCCCCCGACCAGGCAGAGGACGACCGCCTCGACCAGGAACTGGCCCAGGATATCGCGGGCCCGCGCGCCGACGGCCATGCGCAGGCCGATCTCGCGGGTCCGCTCCGTCACGGAGACGAGCATGATGTTCATGATCCCCACGCCGCCGACCACCAGCGAGATCATCGCGACCGCCAGCAGGAGGTTCGTCATCAGGTCCGTCGTCGCGGTTAGCGTCCGGGTCATCTCCGTCATGTCGCGGACATTGAAATCCTCCGGCTCGCCCGGATGGATCCGGTGACGTTCGCGCAGCAGGTCGGTGATCTGGTCGACGGCCGCGGGGATCTGGTCGGGGGAGCGCGCGGCCGCCAGGACCTGGTCGACGTTGGCGAACCGCACCGGCATGGGGTTGTCGGCCGCCTGGACATCGGACTGCTCCGGGTACAGACCCCCCTGGCTGCCCGGGTACAGGTTGCTCAGCGTGTTGACCGAGCCGCTGGTGCCGCTGCTCGTGCTCTGGTTGGCGGTGGCGAGCATCGCGCCGGTGACGCGGTACTTGATCGTGGTCCACGGGGCCACGAGGAGGTCGTCCTGGTCCATGCCCATCATGTTGGCGCCCTTGCTGCTCAGCACACCCACCACGCGGAAGGACACGTTCTTGACGCGGATCTCCTGGCCGATGGGCGACGCCCCCTGGAACAACTCGCGGACGAGCGTCTGGCCCAGCAGGCAGACCCTGTTGCCGTTGAGGATGTCGCGCTCCGTGAACGGCTCTCCCTCGGCCAGGTTCGTCCACTCGCGGACGTCCAGGAAGGCGGGCGTGGTCCCGTAGACGGCCGAGGGGACCCAGTTGCGGTTGCCGTACACGACCTGGGTCCGGGTGCGGACGACGGGGGCGGCGTCGCGGACGGCAGGACAGTCGCGGGCGATGGCCTCGCAGTCCTCGGGCGTCAGCGTCGGCGCGCTGCCGAAGCCGAACGTCACGCCCCCGCTGGCGGCCGTGCCCGGCAGGACCAGAAGGGTGCTGGCGCCCATGCTGGCGATCGACTTCTGGATGGCGGCGGACGCGCCGGCGCCAATCTCCATCATGGCGATGACGGCGGCGATGCCGATGATGATGCCCAGGGCGGTCAGCAGGGCGCGCAGGGGGTTCCGCCGCAGGGCCCGCAGCGCCGTCCGCAACGTGCGATAGGCCTTCATGCCGCGCCCCCTTCCTCCCGCGCCGGGAGGCCGGCATCCGGGCCGCCGCCCGACGGCCCCTCGTCCGGCCCGGGCGCGCCGTCCACGATCAGGCCGTCGTGGATGCGGATGATCCGCCTCGCGTGGCGCGCGACGTCCGCCTCGTGTGTCACGAGGATGATCGTGAGCCCCTCCTCCACGTTGAGGCGCTGGAACATGCGCAGGATCTCCTCGCTCGTGTGCGAGTCGAGGTTGCCCGTCGGCTCGTCGGCGAAGAGGATCGACGGCCCGTTGATGAGCGCCCGCGCGATGGCCACGCGCTGCTGCTCGCCGCCCGACAACTGCGACGGCTCGTGGTGCACGCGGTCCTCGAGGCCGACGCGGGCGAGCGTCTGGGCCGCCCGGAGGCGGGCCTCGCGCTCCGACAGGTGCGCGGCCGCATAGGTCAGCGGCATCGCGACGTTGTCCAGGGCGCTGGTGCGGGCCAGCAGGTTGAAGTTCTGGAAGACGAAGCCCAGTTGGCGGTTCCGGACGTGGGCCCGCTCGTCGGCCGACAGCCGCGAGACCTCCCGCCCATCCAGCCAGTACTCGCCGGCCGTCGGGTGGTCGAGACACCCGAGGATGTTCATCAGGGTGCTCTTGCCGGACCCGGAGGCGCCCATCAGGGCGACGATCTCGCCCCGGTCGATGCGCAGCGACACGCCCTTGAGGGCCGGGATGTCCACGTCGCCCACATGATAGGTCTTACAGATATTATTAAGTTCAATAAGTCGCATGGGGAGTTCCCTCTCGCGGCCGCCGGCACCGCACCGCCCGTCAGCCGGACGACGCGGCGGGACGACGCCTGGGCATCTGCGGCACGAACGGGTTGGCGGCGCTCGCGCCGGCCGCCGTCTCGGGCGACTCCTCGCCGACCACCACCCGGAGCCCCTCGGCCAGGCCCTCGCCTTCGACCTCCGTCAGGGCGCCGTCGGAGAGCCCCACGCGGACGCGAAGGGGGCGCACCTCGCGCCCCTCGAGCACCCAGACGACGCCCCGGTCCGGTTCGCCGCCGGACGCCCGCGCCGCCGGACGCGCGGCCGCCTTGCGGAACTCCGGCGCAACCGCGTCGGGCTGCGGCGTCCACCGCAGCGCCACCCCAGGCACCCGCAGGACGTTCGGGCGGCGCTCCAACTCGAACCGCACGTTCGCGGTCAGGTACGGCAGCAGCCGGCCGCTGGAGTTGTCGGTGATCACCTCCACCGTGTAGGTGACGACGTTCTGGGTCATCGAGGCGTTCAGCCGCACCTTGCCGACCTCGCCGCGGAAGGTCTCGCCCGAGAAGGCGTCGACCGTGAAACTCACGGGCAGGCCCGGCCGGATCTTGCCGATGTCGGCCTCGTTGACGGCCACCCAGACCTGCATACGCGTGAGGTCCTTGGCGATCAGGAAAAGGCTGGGGGCGTTGAGGCTGGCCACCACCGTCTGCCCGATGTTGACGCGGCGGTCGATGATGACGCCCTTGACCGGCGACTTGATCGTGCAGTAGCCGAGGTTCCGCTGGGCCCGGCGCTGGACGGCCTCGGCCTGCGCGAGGGCGGCCCTGGCCTGGAGGATGGCGGCCTCGGCGACCGCAACATTCGCCCGGGCCGTCTCGTAGGCCGACTGGTAGGCGTCATACGTGGCCTGGGCGAGGGCCTCGGAGGGCCCGAGTTTCTGGGCGCGGGCCCAGTCGCGCTCGGCCTGCTGGAGTTTGGCCTTCATCTGCTCGAGGTTGGCCTCGGCCTGCCGCACGCCTGCCTCGGCCGCGGCCACCTGGGCGGACGCCCCGGCCGCCTCCGCCGCGTAGAGCGAGTCGTCGATCTGGGCCAGGACCGTGCCGTCCTCCACCACCGAACCGTAGTCGACGGTCTTGCCGTCGGCGTCCTTCCCGAACTCGAGGATCTGCCCGGCGACCTGGGCGCCCACGTCGACGACCTCCTCCGGCTCCACCGTGCCGGTGGCGCTGATGGCCACGACCACGTCGCCGCGCGTCACCTCGGCGGTGCGATAGGCGACGGCCTGCCCCTTGCCGGGCCGGAGGTACCAGGCGGCCGCGCCCCCGATGAGCCCCGCCCCGACCAGCACGACGATGACCGCCTTCACGAGACGCTTCATGATCGACCTCGCTGTCGTCTGCGGCCGCGCGCGCGGCGCCCGCCACGCTCGATCCCCCGGCGGACGCCGCGGATGCCGGCCAGCGCAAACGCGGTGAAGTGCTCCACCAGGCCTTCCAGCGCAGGCGCGCCGAACCAGGGCTTCAGCCCCTGGCGCGTCCGCATCCGCTGTCGCCACATCACCTGCATGCACGGCCCGATGACCGACGTCACGCACAGCCGCACCGTCCGTTCGTCCGCGGGCCCGCCGAGCAACTCGCGAAGGATGCCCTCCAGCGCCTCGCCCAGCGGACGAAGGGTGTCCTGGATGACCTGGCCCAGGAGGCCCGTCGCGCAGGCGGCCTCGTGGCTCAGGATCTGGAACTCCAGGCCGTCGTCCGAGAGCGCCCGCTGGAGGATCGCGCGGATTCGCCCCTCGAGGCGCTCTTCGGCCGGCGCGTCCGGCGGGACCCCGCCGTCCGGCGGAAAGACCTCGAGCATCGTGCGGTGCGCGTACCGCCACGCCTCCTTGTAGAGCGACTCCTTGCCGCCGAAGTGATAGTTGACCGCCGCGATGTTGGCGCCGGCCTCGCGGCAGATCCGGGCGACCGTGGTGCCGCGGAATCCCCTCTCCGCGAACTGCGCGCAGGCAACCTCGATCAGTCGGTCACGCGTATTCGCCGGGTGCCGGGCCATCGCCCTCCCCCTCCTCTCGGGGAGGTCAAACGTTTGTTTGAAACGTTTATTTCCTCGGCACCGGGTTTCTCGGTTGGGGGATTTGGCGCACGACGTCCGGGCCGCGCGGCGTCGTTCAGGGCCCGCCCACGAGCCGGGCGGCCCGCCGGGCGATCCGTTCGAAGGCGTCGGGCTTCACGGGCATGGAGCCATAGAAGATAAACGATTGGTCGGGCTCGTAGCCCCCCTCGGCCATCGCCTCGGCAGTGGGCAGGTAGCCGAAGACGCCGCCCGTGTAGCCCGCGACGTAGACGGTCTTGCCCGTGAGTTCGCGCAGGCGCTCGGCCATCCGCGAGAAGACCTCGGCGTTGAGGCCCGTGAACCAGAGGTCGCCGAAGGCGACGGCGGCGATCCGCACGGTCCGTCGCGGCCGGCGCCCCTGCCGCACGAGCCGCGTCATGCCGCGCCCCCAGCGGCGCACCGCGTCGACGAATCGGCGGCGGATGGCCTCGGGTTCCCAGCCGGCAGCGCCGGCCACCATCGTGCGGACGTGCCTCGCGATGCGCGGGGGGGCGAAGACATCGAGCGGCAGGGGCATCGTCGCCGCCCGCACGCGCAGGTGCTCGCCCGGCGGGCGCGCGGCCGCGAGCGCCGCCCGGGCCGCCTCGGCCAGGCGCCCGCCGAACGCGTGGACCTGGGCCTGTGTGCGGTCGCGCCCGGGCGGGTTGATGTTGCCCGAGCCGCCGATCGTCCAGAGGACCGCCGGCGCGCCGGGCAGCGATGCCTCGAGGATGGCGGCGGCGTGGCCGGTCACGTCGCCGCTGATCTTCCGGTTGACAGCGCCGAGCGCCACGTTGTGGATGGCGTAGTTGGCGAGGACGGCGGCCCACGTGCCGTCGGCCCGCCGCCAGCCCAGGGCCGCCAGGCGCGGGTCGGTGTGCTTCGTCGGCTTGCCGCGGCGGTCGATGCCGAGGGTGCAGGCGACCTCGCCCGCGACGAGTTCGGCCGGCTCCGCGCGCCCGGCCGCCGCCCTGGCGGCGTCCTGCATCCACCGGTACAGGCGCTCAACGTAGGCGGCCTCGTACTCGCCCGCGTTGATGAGCCGCATCGTGGCCGGCGCGGCGTGCGTGTGCGCAGCCGAGAGGATCACGTGACTCGCCGGCAGCCCCAGCCGCCGCGACGCCCACCGCCGAAACCGCGTCACGAAGTCCGCCTCGAAGCCGAGCACCTCGGCCACGAGCCACAGCAGCCGCACGCCGCGCGACTCCAGACACAGCGCCCGCACGAAGATCGGGTCGAGGACGCCCGTCGAAGGCTGCGTCCGCGCCAGAAAGCCTGAGAGTTCCACGGTCTCGTGCGGGGTGATGTCGACCTTGGCGGTCCCGACTTTCATAGGCTGATCTCCCGATGGCGCCGCCCGCGCGCCCGGCGCACTGGCGGGCAAGCCGCCAGCGGTCAAGCCACGGCAGGCTTGCCCTACCAGGGCGGCACCCGCCGGCGCGCGGCCGCGCAGTCCGCGTCACCTGTGGGTCGCGCGCCAGTGCCGCGCGAGTTCCTCACGATGGTCGTACACCTTGCGGCAGGCCCGGACGATGTCGTCCATGTCCTCGCGCGGCCCGAGGAGGAACGAGTGGACGAGCCAGGCGGCCTCGGCGCAGGCCCGCTCCGTCGCGGGGCAGGAGCACGCCGCGTAGTCGAGGTCCGGCCGCGACTCGCGGTAGCCCGTGAACGGCCCGAAGCAGCGGTCCTGGTACATGGGCTGGCGGTAGAGCGGCATCCCGTAGCCCTCCCAGAAGGGGACGCCCTCGGCCTGGAGCGCCTTGAGGATGGCCTCGCGCGGGACGCCGTAAACCTCGGCGTCATAGCGGGCGATGAAGAGGTGGTAGGCATGGCGGGTAACGTAATCGCGCCGCGCGAGCGGCCGGACGCCGGGAACCTTCGCGAGTTCGCGGGCCAGGTAGAGTGCGTTGGCCTCGCGCCGTGCGGTCTGCTCGTCGAGGCGGTCCATCTGGCAGTCGAGGATCGCCGCCTGGAACTCCGTCAGGCGGACGTTCGTGCCGAGGACGCCGTGCTCGTACCATCCGGCGCGGCGGATGCGGCCGACGTTGTGGGCGGCGCGGCAGGCCTCGGCCAGGTCCTCGTCGTTGGTGAGGATGATGCCGCCCTCCCCGCAGTTGAGGTTCTTGCTGGACTGGAACGAGAAGCAGCCGAGGTGCCCCAGGGCGCCCAGGCGCCGGCCGCGGTACTCGGCCCCGTGGGCGTGGGCGGCGTCCTCGATCACGCGGAGGCCGTGCCGCGCGGCAATCGCCAGGATGGCGTCCATGTCGGCCGCGTGGCCGCCGAAGTGGACCGGGATGATGGCGCGGGTCCGGGGCGTGACGGCGGCCTCGATGGCGGCCGGGTCGATGTTGTAGGTATCGGGCTCGACGTCGACGAAGACGGGGACGGCGTTGGCCGCCACGGCCGCGCTGGCCGTCGCGATGAACGTGAAGGGCGGAACGATGACCTCCTCGCCGGCCTGGATGCCGGCGCCCAGGAGGGCGATGCGCAGGGCCTCCGTGCCGCTCGCCACGGCGATGCCGAACTTCGCCCCCTGGTAGGCCGCAAAGCGGGCCTCGAAGGCGGCCGTGCGGGGCCCGCTGAGCCGCCCCCACTGGCCGCTGCGGAGCACCTCCAGGAGCGCCCGCTCCTCTTCCGCGCCGAAGACGGGCCACGAGGGGAACGGGCGGTCGCGGACCGGCTTGCCGCCCACGAGGACCAGGTCGCTCGTCATCGCCGCCTCCTTCCGCGCGAAGACCCCGGTGCGGGCTGGCTTTCGCGGCGGCCCCCCGCTATCCTGACTTCGGCATCATGCTATGATAGGGACGCCGCACCGTCAAGGACGACCCTATGCGACCCGCCCTTCCCGTTCTCCTGGCCGTCTGCGGCCTGGCCGGCGCCGCGGCCGCCGAGGAGGTCCCGTCGATCAAGGCGCCGGCCACGACCATCGCCGGCCTCGCCTTCGACGGCAAGCGGCTCTGGTGCGCCGACCGGGCGTCGCGGACGCTCTTCGCCGTGGACCC
>CAYGZE010000051.1:0-15870 GCA_964354185.1 uncultured Anaerolineales bacterium
TGCAGGCCGACGCCGCCAGGGGCGAATGCAGCCGCCCGAAGCCAGATCGGATTTGCCGGACACAGCCTAGGCCTGCGGGGCGGCCCCGCCCGGCGTCTGGCCGCCTGTGCCCGACGTCCGGTCCGCGCGCCGCGAGCCTTCCGCCGCCGGGATGTCGAGCATCGAGGCCGGAGGCGCGCCGGAGTAATCGTAGTAGGCCTGGTAGGCCTGACGGAAGTATCCGCCCTTGGTGGCGCGGACGGCATTGAGCACGCCTCCGAGGAGCCGCGCCCGCAGACGCAGCACCTGCCTGGCCGCCCGCAGCGCCAGGCCGCGCGAGTTCTCGCCCGCGCGGAACACGAGGACCACCGCGTCAACCGCCTCGGCCAGCAGGTGGCAGTCGGCCACGACCAGGATCGAGGACCCGTCGATGATGACGTGGTCGTACCGCTGGGACTGCTCCTGGATGAATCGGCGCATGGTGGGGGAGCCGAGGAGGTCGGCGGGGCTGGGGGGCGGAGGCCCGCCGGGGATGACGTCCAGGTTCTCGATCGCGGTGGACCGGATGACCTCGGCGGCGGGGTTCAGGCCGACCAGGATGTTCGACAGGCCGACCGCCTCGGGGATGTCGAAGGTGCTCGCGAGCGCCGGCCGCCGGTAGTTCGCCTCAACGAGCAGGACCCGGGATCCGCTCCGCGCCAGGGCGATGGAGAGGTTGGCCGCGGCCGCCGACTTGCCGTCGCCCGGATTCGGGCTGGTGATGAGCAGGCTCTTGATGGGCCGGTCGGAGGCAAAGAGCAGGCTGGTCCGGAAGTGGCGGAACGCCTCCGCCATCAACGACTGCGGATCGGTGTGGCTCACGAGCGCGATCTTGGTGTCGGCCGACAGGCGGTCGTCCTCAGAGATGTCGGGGATGGAGCCCAGGAGCGGGATGCCGACCTGGCGGACCACCTGGACGGGCGTCCGCAGGCGCGTATCCATGAACTCCAGGGCGAAACTCAGCCCGAGGCCGATCAGGATGCTGAGGATGATGACGCCCGGGATGTACAGCGCCAGCAGGGGCTGGGAGTGCTCCATCGGGGGAATCGGCATCTGGGCGATACGCACGTTGGCCCGCGCGAGGGCCGCCGCAATCCGCAGCCGCTCCAGGCCGGTCATGACCGTGTCGAGAAGCTCCTGGACGCGCCGGTAATCCTGCTCGCGTTCGCGGTACTCGGCGGCCCGCATGGCGACGGCGATGGCGGCCTCGCGGGTCTCCGTGACGCGCGACAGCAGTTGGGCCTCGGCCTCTCGCGCGCGGTCATACTCGCTCTTGAGGGTTCCGGCATGCTCCTGGAGGAGCCTGCCGAGGACGTCGTTCCGGACGCTCTCGAGGTCGTTTTGGGCGGCCTGAAGGCCGGCCTCCCGCTGGCGCACCGCTTCGTGCTGTGCGCCGAAGCGCTGCTTCAGGGTCTGAAGGTCCTGTTCCTGGCGCGATACCATCTGGGCCGCGCTCGACACCGTCACATCGGTGCGAAGTGTCGTCATGACCTCGGGGAACGCCGACAGGAGGAGCGACAGGTCGTTCTTCTCGGTCGCCTGCGTGTGCAGCTCCTGGAACTGCTTCCAGGCGATCTCGGCTTCGGCCAGCGCGATCTGGGCGACCGTGAGTTGCTGCGTGAGGATGCCGAGCCTCGCGAGGTGCTCGCTGCGCTGCTCGTCGAGGACGACGGCGCCGGACTCCTGCCGCAGGCGGGTCAACTGGCGGCCCAGGTCCTCCAACTGGCCGCGCAACTGGTCGCGCTCGTCGCGCAGGTCGGCCTGGCGCTTGGCCTCCATCTTCTTGCGGTCGTCCTCGAGGTTCGTGGTGTACTCTTCGAGGACCGTCTGGACGACGGTGGCGACCTCATCGCGGTTCCGCCCGGTCAGCGTGACGACGATGTTCTGGGTCCGGGGAATGTAAGTGGCCTGGATCTCCTTGCCGAGGCGGTGAGCGCGGTCCTGGCCGACGAACATGGTCTGGCGGGGCCCCAGTTTCTGAAGGGCGGCGTCGAGGATCGTGTAGCGGGTGATGGCCATGGCCTGGGCGGCCATGTACTGGTCGAACAGGTTGGCGGGGACGATCGTGCCGCCCCCCTGGAACTCGCCGAGGCCGGTCGCCTGGCCGGGCTCTACCTCGATGACGCCCTCGGCCGTGTAAAACGGCGCGAGGACCCGCCACCCGATGAGCCCGGCGGTGCCGCCCAGCCCCAGCACCGCGAAACAGGCCACGATCAGCGCGATCCGCTTGCGGATGATGCGCCAGACGTCCGCCGGTCCCAGCATGGCGGCGCCGGCGTGCGGTCCTTCGGTCGGTTGGGATGTCGTCTGCGTCATCGCTTCGCTCCTCGTTCCATGCCGCAATCGCCCGTCTCGGACGGGGCGCGAGGGCTTCGCTCCGCGCCCCGGGGTTTCTCACCCGCCCAGGGTCGTCAGGCGCTGCTTGGCGTCCGCCAAGTCCTTGCCCAGGAGGCCCAGTTTGATGGCCTGCTGGTACTGCTCGCGCGCGTCCTCGGGGCGCTCGCGGGCCTCGTAGGTCCGTCCCAGGTGGTACCGGGCATCGGCGTTGTCGCCCTGCCTGGTGCTGTCCGTGAGGTACTGCTGCGCCTGGCCGAGGTCGCCCCGGAGGTAGGCGATCCAGCCCGCGGTGTCCAGCACCTGCGGGTTGGTCGGCATCAGGCGCAGGCACTGCCGGATGAGGTCCGTCGCCTCGGTCAGGGCCTTGCGCTCGGTGGCCAGCATCCACGCCAGGTTGTTCGAGTTGGCCACATCGGTGGGCGACAGTTTCCAGACGACTTTCGCCCAGGCGATGGCCTCGTCGATCCTCCCCAGCCGATAGAGCGCGAGGCTGTAGGTGCCGAGCGGGCCGACGTACACGCCGAGTTGGTCGGGGTCGTCGGCCTTCTCCTTGCGGTCGACCTCGAACTTCTTCACGAGGACTTCGAGCCGCTCCTTGGCGGTCTTGGCATCGTTCAGGGACAACTCGATCTTCGCGAGTTCGGTCCGCACGATCACGCTGTCGGGCAGCAGTTGCAGCCCCTCCGCGAGGACGGCGCGCGCCAGGGGCGCCTTCTGCTCCTTGATGTAGATGCCGGCCAGGCGCAGGCGTCCGACTTCCCAGTCCGGCTGGCGCTCGATGCCCACGCGGAGGGCCTCGATCGCCTTGTCCTGCTCGCCGGTCAACTCGTAGACCGAGACGAGGGCCAGGCGCGGCCAGGCCGCGCCCACGGGAAGGACGTTCATGACGTCGAAGACCCGCTTGAGGGCCTCTTCCTTGCGGTTCAGGTAGACGAGGCTGCGGGCCTCGCCCACCAGCGCGCTCGGCAGGACCGGGTTCAGCATCCGCGCCTGCGTATAGCGCT
Organism: uncultured Anaerolineales bacterium; assembly: GCA_964354185.1. GTDB lineage: Bacteria > Planctomycetota > Phycisphaerae > FEN-1346 > FEN-1346 > CAYGZE01. Next base: position 3,360 of record CAYGZE010000051.1, read on the forward strand.
GGAGGGCCCCGCGGTAGTCGCGTTTCTCGACCAGCGCGTCGCCCAGGGCCACCAGGAGGTCCGCGTCCTTCGGATGGTCGGCCACGAGGGCTTCCAGGACCTGGGCGGCCCGGGCGGGGTCGTGGGCGGCCATGTAGAGGCCGGCCAGCAGGCGGCGCGCCTCCTGGCTCTCGGGCCGGAAGTCCAGCAGGCGGCGCAGGTCCAGGATGGACTCGTTCGGCAGGCCGCGCCGGTTGTTGATGGCCGCCCGCAGGATCATCGACCGGTCGAACGCCGCGTCCGTCGGGTCCACGGTGTTCAGGAGGTCGAGCGACTTCATCATGTCGGACCCCATCAGGAGGCGGGCCAGGCGGAACTTGGCCTCGCCATAGTCCGGGGCCGCGACCGTCGCCTTCTCCAGCAAGGCGACCGCCTTCGCTTCCTCGCCCTGCTTGGCCAGGATGCGGGAGACCACGACCATCGACTGCGCGTCCTTCGGGTCCTTGGTGAGAACGGTCTTGGCGGTCTTGAGCGCCTCGTCGAGGTTTCCCTTGAGCATCTGGGCGTCCGCCAGGCGCAACTGGACGGTCACGACGTCCTTGTCCTTGGCCCGCTTCCCGGCCTCCGTGTAGGCCTTGATGGCGGCGTCCCATTCCCGGGCCCGGCCGTACTGGTCGCCCAAGAGGATCAGCGGCATCGGGTCCTCGGGGGCCAGGTCGGCCGCCTTCCGGTAGTACTTCTCGGCTTCGGCCGGGCCCGCGATGCCGGCCGCATAGTCGCCGCGCAGGACGTGCGCGGACGCCTTGTCGGCGTTGCGGCTGACGTACTCGTCCAGGAGGGCCGTCCCCTTGTCGGGCCGCCCGGTCTGGGCGTAGAACTCGGCAAAGCGTTGGACGAGTTTGGGGTTGTCCGGGGCCCGCTTGGAGGCGTCGGCGAAGACGGCCTCGGCCTTCTCGGGGTGGAGTTGCTGCCGATAGAGCGCCGCCAGGACGACGAGGTTGTTGATGTTCTCGGGGGCGATCGCGCGGATGGACTCGCGGGCGTCGATGGCCGACGCCCAGGCGCCCTCGCCGGCATGGGCGGCCGCCTTGAGTTCCAGGGCGGCGACGAGGCGCGGCGAGTGCTTGAGCGCCTCGGCCGCCTCCAGCACCGCGCCGGCGTAGTTGCCGCGAATCATCATCAGGCGGCAGAGGGAGAGCCTGGCGGCCACCAGGTTCGGCTTCAGTTCGACGGCCTTCTGGAACTGGACCACGGCCTCGTCATACTTCCGCTGCTGGGCGAGGACCTGGCCCAGGAGGAAGAAGCCCTGCGACGACGCACGCCGCTGGACCGCGTCGCGCAGGAGGCCCGCGGCCTCGTCGAGTTTCTCCTGGCTCAGGGCCACCAGGGCGCTGGCGTAGGCCGCCTCCGGCGCGTCCGGGGAGACCTCCTTCAGGCGATCCACCAGTTTGGCCGCCTTGTCGTACTCATTGGCCGCCAGGTGCACGGTGAACAACTGCTGCCACGCCTGGCGCCAATCGTTGGAGTCGGTGGGGAGTTTCGCGAGGAGGGCGCCGAGGAGTTCCACCGCCTTCTCGGGCTGCTCGGTTGCCCGGTAAACCTCGGCCAGCCTCAGCGCGTCGGTCACGCGCGAGGGGTCCTCCTCGACCCGCTTCTTCAACTCCCGTTCGAGTTCCTCGGAACTGGCCGCCGTGATCTGGTACCAGGTGTCCGGCAGGGCCTTCTTGGCCTGCTCGATGGCCTGGGCCAGTTTCTCCTGCTGCTTCGTGTCGCGGTAGAGTTGGATGAGTTGCTGGTAGCCCCGGGCGAGGTCCTTGCCGGTGGCGATGGCGCGGCGGATGGCGGCCTCGGCCTCGGCGGGGCGGTCCTTCTTCAGGATGCCGGCCATCATGAGATGCGCGTCGGGGTCGTCCGGCTTCAGATCGGCCGCCTTCTGGATCTCCTTGATGGCCCCCGCCGTGTCGTCCTGCGCCAGGAGGGTCATGGCCAGCAGGAGCCTCATCTCGGTGTCGTCGGGCCGGGCCTCCAGAACGATCTTGGCGTTGGAGGCCGCCCGGGGATACTCGCGGAGGTTGAACTGAATCTGGGCCAGGGCCCGCCGGGGGGCCGCCCACCCGGGCAGGTCGCTCACGATGGAGGCAAACTCCTTGGCGGCGGCGCCGAGTTCCCCCGCCATGTTGTAGGCCTGGGCCAGGAGGAACCGCGCCTGCGGCGTCGGCTTCCGCTCCACGGCCGTCTGGAGGAGCGCGCTTGCCTCGTGCGCCCGCCGCTCCATCAGCGCCCGCTTGCCGCGCAGGTAGTAGGCCAACGCGTTTTCCGGCGAGGCCTTCTCGACCTCGGCGATGACGGCCGCGGCCTTCTCCATGTCGCGCTGGTCCAGGTAGATGTCGGCCACCTCGGCTCGGAGGGCGATGGACTCGGGCAGGGCCTTGAGCCCCTGCTCGAGCGTCGCCAGGGCCGCGGCCTGGTCCTGATCGATCCGCTGGAGGCCCGAGAGGCGGATGTAGGCCGCCTCCAGTTTCGGGTCGGCGGTGATGGCCTTCTGGAGGCATTCCCTCGCCTGCTCGGTGTCCTTCTTCTTGAAGAGGACCTCGGCCAGGGTCAGGTAGAGGATGCCGTCGTCGCCGATCTCCTGGAGGCCGTGCTTGAGGGTCTCGACGGCCTTGTCGACCTCGCCGGCGGTGGTCTGCCGGGCCGCCTTGAGGCTATAGGCCTCGGGCGACTTCGGGTTGTTGGCGACGGCGAGGTTGAGGACCTCGTCGATCTTGTCGGTCTGCTTGAGTTTCTCGTAGGCCTGGACGAGAAGTTGGTAGAGGGAGATGGCGGCGGGGGCGTGCTCGATGCCGGCGCGGCAGCGCGCGACGGCCGCCTCGTAGTACGGCGGGCGTTGGCCGAGGACGGGCTCGGCGTCGCCCTGCTGGAGTTCGAGGATGGCCCCCCACATGTAGGCCTTGCCGAACGTCGCGTCCATCGCGATGAGGCGGTCGATCTCCGCCCGCGCCTCGTTCCAGCGCTGCGCGCGCGTGAACAACTCGGCCAGGTCGCGCTGGGCCTCGAAGAAGTCGGGCTTCAGGATCACCGCGTTCCGGTAGGCCACCAGCGCCGCGCCAACGGCGGGCGGCTCCTGCTTCATGGCGATCTGCCCGGCCCGATACTGGATCGCGGGGTCCTTCGCGCCGCCCTCCTTCAGCGCCAGACGGATGCTGATCCAGGCCTTGGCCAGTTCGCCCTTCTCCAGGTGCTCGTTGGCGGCCGCGACGTAGGCCTGCGGATCGCCCTGGCGGCCGATCACCAGCAGGACCAGGCCGGCCACCGCCAGCGGGAACACCAGGAACACCAGCAGGTTCACCACCAGGCGTTTGTTGAGTCGTCGCGCCATGCCCGCTCAACCTCCTTGGGCCCCGGTGAGGTCGGGGTAGTAGTCCTTCTCCAGCAGGGGCACCACCAGGTTCAGCAGCGCGGCCCCCATCTGGTAGGGCGCGCTCGTCTTCGCCATCGGGTCGGCGGCGTCGTCAGGCCTCAGGGTGATGGCCACCTGGGTCTGCGAGAGGTAACTGCCCCGGCGGCTCAGGCTGCCCGTCGTGGCCAGGGCCCGCGCGACCTGGCGGCTTCGGGTGTAGGTGTGCCCGACGTTGAAGTACTGGAACATCAGGGCTCGCACGCGCCGGCCTTCGACCTGCTTCTCGAACAGGAGGACGTTCACGGGCACCTCCCTGGCCGGGGGCGCGGCGATGCCGAGCTCGTCCTCGCGGTTCGCCACCATCTCGAAGCCGCTCTGCGTCATGCAGACCCAGGGGACGTGGGGGATGTTGCTCATGGCGTTGGCGCTGTAGGTGACGAAGACCGTCGCCTGGCGCCCGTCGGCCGACTTCATCTGGAGGTTCAGGTACTCGTCCGCCCCAAGGGCCTTCTCGATGGGTTCGGGCAGCACCTCGGGCTCGCCCGTCCAGGGGCCGAGCGTCCGGGGGAAGTTCTCGGCAAGCGACCGGGCGATCGGGACGGGCTTGGACGGCGGCGGCTCCCAGAACTGGAAAAACAGGGCCGCGCCCCCGAGCGCCGCCACGCAGGACGTGTACTGCACGCGCCCGGGCAGCGCCCGGGCCGCCGCCAGGTAGGCCCCCGCCAGGGCCAGGCCCGCCACCAGCCGCACGACCGGCAGGACGTCGCCCGTGATGGCCATCCCTCCCATGTAGAATAGCAGATACACTGTCGGCAAGACCGCCGCGGCCACGAGCCAGGGCGCGGCGGCCGACCGGGTCGACGCCGCCAGGAGACCCAGGCCGACGGCCGCCGCCCCGACACCCACCCAGGCGAAGGCCGGCTGCGCCTTCTCGGCCAGGGCCTGCTGGAGCGCCAGGACCAGCGCCAGGGCGAACAGGCCCGCGCCCGCCCAGAGGGCCCTGCGGCTCAGGTTGTCCTGGGACGCTTCCATGCGACACCCATCTTGCGCCGGGCGCCGGGCGCTCCGGCCGCCCTTCCCCGCCGGCGGATCAGACCGCGCCCGCCGCCGCCGGCCCCTCGTCCGCGACGAACAGCCGGTCGATGAAACCCAACTCCAGGTACAGGAGCACGAACGCCAGGCCCAGCATCAGGAAGCCGAACGACTGGTGCAGGGCGCTGGAAGGGTCCAGGACGTTCGTCCGAAACTGCTCCAACTGCTCGGGCGTCTGGTAGCCGAAGCCCCACCCGCCCGTGACCCGCGGAAACCAGGTCGACCACCCCGGATGGCCCTTCTCGAGCGCCTGCCGCTCGTAGAAGATGGCGTCGCTCGCCACGGCCATCAGGAGCACCCGCAGGAAGTTGCAGAGCACCGCGATCGGGATGCTCGACCCCATGATCACCAGCCGCTCCCAGAGCGGCCGGCGGTACAGGTACGCCATGAAGACCCCCAGCGCCACGAACGCCACCAGCAGCCGCAGGCCGCTGCACGCCTCGGCGATGTTCAGGGGGCCGCTCTCGAGTTCCAGGACGTTGCCCGACCGCACGACGTACACCCCGAACAGGCTCAGGACCCGCTCGACGAAGACGGCGCTCATCCGCTGGAGCGGCAGCGCGAGACCCTCGTAGTACTGCGGGTCCCACGGAATCATGAACCAGAGGAAGGCCACCGCGATCCAGAGGACGCGGAACATCTGTTTCCCGAGGAGCCAGAGGACCGCCCCCCCGACCACGAGGAGGAACGTCATCTCCCCGGGATAGGAGATCATGATCAGGCGCGACCAGACGCGGATCAGGCCGCCCGCCAGGATCAGCACCAGGCCGCCCACCCAGGGCTCGATGCGCGGCGGGGCCCCTTCCTTCAGGCGGTAGTGGGCGATCAGCGCCGCCATCACGGGAATGAGGAAGCCGTGGCTCCAGGCGTCGTTGTGCGACCAGGTGGCCAGCCAGTAGCCGCGCAGGTCGATCGGGTCCAGGTACGTCCAGTAGGCCCACACGATGAGGGCGGCGACGACGAGAACTCTCAGGGCGGTCCGCGGCGTCAGGACGCGGTTCCAGTTCCACTGGGGGCGGACCGGTTCCGGGCCGTCGCGCTCGGCCGGCACGGCGTCGCTTGCCACCTGTAAGCCGACCACTCGGATTCCTTTCCGCCCACCGATCCGGCGACGCGCTGCCCGAAGCCGACGCTAGTCGTTGATGATCGGGTGAAGCGTCCGGCGCCACGGGTAGAAGTCCGCGAAGTTCGTGTCATACACGGCACCCAGACCGTAGGTGGCCCGGAAGGCGTTCCGGAGTACCGCGTTGAAGATCGCGCCCTGGTCGGTTCCCACGCGGATCAGGTCTTCCGGCTGGACGTAGAAATCGGGGGCATCCCCGCGTGCGATCTTGGCCAGGTCGACATAAATGATCTCTTCCTCGGTCTCCGCAGATCGTCGGACGACTTCGGTGCGCCAGGGGACGGCGACGGCCGTCGTCCCGCCCGCCGCCGCCACGGCCTGGAGGAGCGTGATCTTCCGCCCGGTCAGGCTGTACACGCCCGGCCGCGCCACCTGCCCGGCCATGTAGAAGTCGCCCACGGGCGGCGACGGGATGGTGATGATGTCGCCGTCGCGCAGGACGATGTTCTGGGTCGGGTCCCCCGCCTGGAGCGTGTGCACGTCGAACCGGATGATGCGCCTCAGTTGCCCGCTGCCCTGGACGACGCCCAGGCGCCGCAGTTTCTGTTCCAGCGCGAGCCGCTCGGGGCTGACGGGCGGCGCTTCGGGCGGCTTCGCCTCTTCGGGCGCCGCCTCGCCGGGCTTGGTTTCCACCACGCGGGTCTGGCCTTCGGGCGGCGGGACGGCTTCCTCGGGCGGGCGTTCCGTCTTGACCTCGATCCAGCGGCCGTTGGACCAGACCCATCGGCTCAACTCGCGGGCGTCGGCGGCGGCCTCGGCGGGCGCGGGGGGCGGGGTCTCGCCCTTCGCCTCGGCCGCTTCGACCTTCTTGACGTCGGGCATCTCGCCCTCGGCCATTTTTTCGAGCACTTCGCGGGCGGCAGCCCGGTCGGCCTCGTCGACGCCCTTCGGGGCGGGCGGCTTGGCCGCCTCGGGCGCCGCGGGCGCCTCGCCTTCCGCGGGGGCCTTCGGCGCCTCGCCGGCGCCGGGCTGACCCTCGGCGGGGGGCGGCGCGCCTCCCTCGATCATCAAGAGGTCCGCCTCCTCGGGCGCGTACTCGCGGATCACGTACCCGTAATCCTCGACCAGTTGCAGGACGCCGCCTGCCTCGGCCAGCACCTCCAGGAGGGTCGTGTCCTGCCTCAGGAGCGGGTACTGGCCGGGCCGGAACACCCCGTTCAGGAGCGACACGTTCAGGTTCCGGACCTCCATCACGAAGACGTTGACCTGCGGGTTGACGAGGTAATCCGGCTCGAGCACGTCGGCCAGTTTCTGCTCGACGCCCTGCGTCGTCAGACCGGAGCACTTGACCGACCCGATGTACGGCAGGGTGATGACGCCGGTCTGGCTGACGCGCTGGGCGCTCTCGTACTGCACGCCCGGCGCCAGGAGTTCGAAGATGGTCACGCGCAGGAGGTCGCCCGGCCCGAGGATGTAGTCCGTGTCGGGCGACTTGAGGTCGGTCGGCGTCGGGCCGGGGAACTGTTCCTGCGGCTGGACCTCGCGCTGGACCCAGTAGTTCTCCGACTTGACGATGTCGTTGCGGACCCGCTGGGGGCTCTTGATGATCGGCATCTCGTAGCCGTCGGCAAAGCGGCCTATCTCGTTCTGCGCGCAACTGGCCGCCACGATGGCCAGGCCGGCCAGCAGCAGGCCCCCGAGGAGCACGCGCGACCCGCCCTTCCCCCGCCGGTGGAGCATCCGATGACCCGCTTCACGTCGGCTCATGCCCACGTCTATGCTCCTTTGCCCTGCGGCCGAGCCGAAAGACCCCCGCCGGGGCCCGGCGGCCGCGGCCCGCGTGGTTCGTCAGCAACAACGCGCGGCGTCGACGCAACCAAGGGTTCGCTGGAACGACGACGCCCTGCACTCGCGTCGGCCCGCTCTCGCATGCCGACGCCCCCCGGCGACGAGTCCACACCGCATGATGCCAACCCATTGTAACGGCACGCCCTCGGGTGTCAAGCGCGCCCGCCTCGGGCCCGCGGCCGGACCTGTGCGCGCCGCACTCCGGGGGCCTGTCCGGAAACGCCCCTGGCGTATCGCATCGGCGTTTCCGCAGCGGCCTCTTGACCCAAAAGACGCCGCCGGGACCCCACGGATGGGGGCGCGCCCACCGCAGAGCCTATCCGAATAACCCTCTGGCTTCGGCTGGCTACGGCGGCCGCATGCGGCGTCGGGCTCCATCGCCGGCCCGACAGGGGCCGCCTGCTTCGCCCTCCTTGCCTGCGGCCGCCTCGCACGGCCTCGGGCCGACGAGGGGTTATTCGGATAGGCTCTCAGTACCGCAGCAGCGCGCCGCCGCTCAGGCCGAAGTCGACCACGTTGTAGGCGTCGCGGTAGGCCCCGGAGTTGCCGCTGCCGTGGCCGAACCAGCCCGTCGCCCCGACGAACGACCGCGGGCCGACCCAGTGGGACTCCCCCTCGTCCAGGTGGTGGGGCCCCAGCGTGTTCCGCAGGCTCGTCGTCAGCGTGACGGCCAGGTGGTTGCGTCCCTGGCGCAGCAGCGCCCCCACCGGCAGCACGCACGGCGTTTTCCAGACGGTCCCGGCCTCCTGGTTGTTGACGCGGACCGTCGCCGTGACCGCCCCGAACTCCGGGAGTTCCAGGACGGCGTGGGGCGACGGAACGGCGTCCAGGACGACGTCCTTCTCGAGCGTCATCCGCCCCGAGAAGAACGCGTACCCGTCGCGGACGAGGTCCGTGCCGGTCGTCGCCTGGCGTTCCTCCACCAGGCGGGGTCGCCCGAGGAGCCAGCGGCTCCCGCGCGGCGCGCCCTGGCTGCCCTTCGGGAACACCACGGCGAAGTCGCCCACCAGGTAGGCGGCCTCCAGTTCGACGTCGGGGACGACGCTGGCGGCCTCCCAGCCCGTCGCCCGACCCAGGAGGATCGCGCGCTTCTGCTCGCTGATGTGCCACGCCCGCTTCAGTTCGATCACGTTCCTGCCGCGCCGGACGAAGGACGTGATGTCGATGCGCCGAAACGCGCGGTCCCACCAGGGGCCCCCGTCCGCCAGCGGCGTGCGCATCCCGTGGATCCACATCTCGAACGCCTCCGGCTGTTCGAGAACCAGTTCGAACCGGCGGCCCCGCAGATGCCTGAGAGCGCAGTCGAACTCCAGCCTCAGGTACACCACCTCCTGCGCGCCGCTGCGAACGAGGTGGTGCTGGATGTCCATGATGGGCATCGGCTTCGAGTAGGTCCCCTCGTCCGTCCGCCAGGAGGCCAGGTCGAGGACCAGCACGTTCGGATCGCCGCGGCGCAGGCGCCAGGGGCCGCGAAGCCTTTTGGCGCGCCGCGGCCTCGCGGACGGCTTCGCCGTCAGGTGCCGGACCGCGGGGTCGCGGCTCACCACGTACAGGGCACTTTCGCGCGGACCGAACGCGTGCGACACCACCAGGCGCCGGCCGGACCGGCGGGCCTTCGCGCGGCAGGTGCCGCCGGTGTCCGGGTCGAGCAGGACCGCCGTGCCGGACGCCGGCAGGCGCAACTGGGCCTTGACCGAGCGCGCGGCGTCGGTGTTCAGGAAGAAGAAGATGCTGTCGCGGCCGGCCTGCCGCCACTGGGCGAGGACGGCGGCCGCATCCTTGCCCCCCGCCGTCAGGACCTCCAGTTGCGGCGCGAGCGCCCGCCGCAGGGCGGCCCTTCCCTTGGCCGTCGCGACCGCCGCGCGCCCGCATCGGCGCGCCAGGCGGAGGACCTCGTCGGACGGCACGCCGTCCACCAGGCCGGGCACGCGGCCGGCGAACACGATGCGCCCCCCCGCCTGCCGGAACCGCTTCAGGAGCCGCAGGACGCCCCGGCGCAGGTTCGTCGCGTCCGGGACCACGACGACCCGATAGGAGCACGCCCCAACCGCCAGGCGCCGCTTCGCCACCTTCCCGTGGCGCTCCAGGAGGAAGGGGTCGCCGAAGTGGAAGTCTGCGTGGGTGGCCAGGATCGCACCCACCAGGCCCACGAGCGCCGCGTCGAGTTCGTCGACGGCCCGGTGGTCCAGCGGGCTGTACTCGACCCAGGCGCTGGAGATCGGGTGGAGCACGAGGACGTCGGCGACGGCCTTCCCGGCCGTCAGGGGCACCAGCAGGCGGGCCACGTAGTCGTTCCACAGGTAATAGTGCGGCCACCAGGGCTGATGGTAATGGAGGCTCGGGGGGAAGTCGCGCTTGCGGCTGCCGCGAAGCGAATACGCCGACAGGTGCTGGCAGACGAGGTTGACGCCCAGGGCGAACTGCCCCTCGGCGAGGAAGCGCAGGTCGTCGAAGCGGACGGCCCACCCCGCGCCGCCGAACATCTCGGCGAGGACGCGCGGCCGCCCCAACTGGGCGGCGGCGCTCGAGGCCTGCTTCGCCAGCACGGGGCTGCCCGGGTCGCGCCCCAGGTGGTCGATGCCTGGAATGTGCATGTATTCATAATGCGGCATGGCGGCGCCGATCCACTCGACCTGGCCCCGGAGCGTGTCCTCGGCCATCAGGTGACCGGTGAGTTGCAGCCCGTGACGGTCGCACCACTGGTAGACCGGCAGCGTCCACGCCAGCAGGAACAGCCGCGTCGCGCTCTGGTAGAAGTCGAAGCGCGTCTTGCGCCAGTCGCCCACGGCGAAGAACAGTTCCGGCAGGCGGTCCACCAGGTCGTAGCCGCACGAGCGCCGGAAGAACTTCGCCAGTTCCCCGGACCAAGGGACGCGGTGCCCCGCCCGGCCGTAGCAGGGCTCGTCCGTGAAGATGCCCGGGATCGCCTGCCCGAACTCCGGGCCGACCGACTCGCGGTAAACCTCGTGGGTGCGCTTGAGGAACGCCTCGGTGGCGTCGCGCGAGAACGTGTCGGCGTACTCGCCCAGCCGGTACGAGAAGGCCAGGAGCGTCTGGTCCTCCGCGAGACGGACGTGGCACGCGCGGCGGGGGTCGTCGAGGCGGCGGAAGTCCGCGTACGCGTCGCCCCGCCGCGTCGCCAGGAAGACCGCGACCGTCCGCTCCGTGGGCTCCCAGGCGGCCGGCGCGATCGCCTCGAAGACGAGGTGCTTCTGCTGGTACGCCTCGCGGCCGGCGTAGACGCGGCCGGAACAGGCGCCGCTGGGCCAGCAGTCCTCGTCGTAGAGCCACGGGGCGACGTCCGTGTGGCGCCCCTCGTCGACGGCGGCGCGGACGGCCTCCATCCAGTCGGGACCCAGGTAGGCCGTCTCGCACCCGCGGCGGGCGTGCATGAAATGGGCACCGAGGCCCCCCTTGGCCATCTCGCGAATCTGGCGCCGGATCTCCTCGGGCTCGAGGCGGTCGTTCCAGGACCAGAACGTGGCGGCGCGCAGGCCCCGCCCGTCGTGGCCGGCCTCCTCGAAGCGCCTGAGAAGGTCCATCAAGGCCTCCCGTCCGCAGGATCGGGTTGCAGGGGCTGCATGCCCAGGCGCTCGGCGGCCTGGCGGAACCGGTCGCCGCGCTGCTCGTAGTTGTCGAACATGTCCCAACTGGCGTGGCCCGGCGCGAGGAGCACGACGTCGCCCGGCGCGGCCAGGCGGACGGCCCGCCGCACGGCGTCGTCCAGGTCGGAGGCCCGCTCGACGGCGCCGGCGTCCCGGCCGATGGCGGCGGCCAGGGCGTCGGCCGTCGCGCCCAGGAGGACGGTGGCCTTCGCGCGGGCGCGAATCGCCTCGACCATCGGCCCCGGGTCGGCGTGCTTATCGTACCCCCCGGCGATGAGGACGATCGGCTCGGCGAAGGCCTCGAGCGCCACGCGCGCCGCCAGGGGCGTCGTGGCCTTCGAGTCGTTGACAAAGAGGACGCCGTTCAGGCGGCCGACGGGTTCGAGCCGGTGGGGAAGCGGGCGGAACGCCGCCACGGCCGCCCCGATCGCGTCGGTCGAGGCCCCGAGGATCCGGGCCGCCGTCGCCGCCGCCAGGACGTTCGACAGGTTGTGCCGCCCGCGCAGGGTCAGGCGCCCCTCGAGGTCCAGCCGCTCCTCGCCCGCGCCCAGGCGGAAGACGAGCGTCAGACCGTCGGCGAAGACCCCCGCGTCGAGCGGCCCGCCGGCCGCGTAGCGCGCCACGCGCCCGCGGGCCTCGGCCGCCCAGGAGCGCACCAGCGGGTCGTCCTCGTTCAGGACGGCCCAGTCCGCGGGCCCCTGGAACCGCAGGATGTTCTTCTTGGCATCGACATAGGCCTGCATGGTTCCGTGCCGGTCGAGGTGGTTCTCGCTGAGGCACGTCACGACGGCGACGTGGGGGCTGCGGGCGACGGGCGCCGCGTCCTCGAGTTGGAAACTCGAGAGTTCCAGGACGACGATCTCGCCGGGGCCGATCTGGTCGGCCTCCTCGAGGAGGCTCTTGCCGATGTTGCCGCCGACGCGCGTCGGGCGCGCGCGGCCGAGCATCTCGCCCAGGAGGCTCGTCGTGGTGCTCTTGCCGCTCGTGCCCGTGACGCCGACGATGGGCGCGCGGCAGGCCTCCAGAAAGAGGTTCATCTCGCTCGTGACGGGGACGCCGGCCTCCTCGGCCAGGCGGAGGAACCGGGACGTCTTCGGGACGGCCGGGCTGACGACCACCAGGTCCGCCCGCGTGAAGTCCTCCGCCGCGTGGCCGCCGAGGTGCAAGGTGACCGCCAGCCCCTCGAGCGCCCGGACGCTGGGCGCGAGCGCCTCGGCCGCCTTGAGGTCCGTGACCGTGACGCGGGCCCCGCGCGTGGCGAAGTAGCGGGCCGCCGCCACGCCGCCGCCGAAGAGGCCGAGCCCCATCACCGTCACGCGACGGCCGTGAAGGTCCCGGCGGGCCGACGCGCCCGCACCGCCGTGAGGGGTCTTGCTGATCGCCTCCATCCGCCGATCCGCATGGGGTCCGCGTGGCCGCCAGAAGCGGTGAGTCCCTACGCCGTGGCTGGCCAGCGCTGTCTGCGCGGTGGGTCTCCCGACCCACCGCGCCAAAAAACAATCCTGGCTCCGCCTGCGAGAGGCG
>CAYGZE010000051.1:15880-18362 GCA_964354185.1 uncultured Anaerolineales bacterium
GTCTTGCTGATCGCCTCCATCCGCCGATCCGCATGGGGTCCGCGCGCCTGGCGCGACTCGCCAAACGCCGCCTACGCCGTGGCCGCCCGGCGCGCCAGCGCCTCGGCCAGGGCCGCCTTCGTGTCCGTGACGGCCACCTCGATGGCGTCTTCCCAGTTGACCTCGCCGAGGTGCTGGTACTCGGGGCGTTCCCAGGCGTAGATGACGCTCCGCGAGACGGTGACGAGGGCCCCCCAGCCGTCGTCGTGGAAGGCGAGGGTGGCGTCCTCGGCGGTGCCGCCCTGCGCCCCGACGCCCGGCACGAGGAACAGGCTGTTGGGCATGAGGTCGCGCAGCAGGCGTGTGTCGTCCGGGTACGTCGCCGCCACGACGGCGCCGACGAGGCTGTAACCTGAGTCGCCGACCGTGCCGGCCTGGTTGGCCCAGTCGTTGACGCGCTCGGCGACGCGCTCGAAGACGCGGCGGCCCTCGGCGTCCTTGATGTCCTGGAAGTCGCCGGCGCTCGGGTTGGTCGTACGGACCACCACCAGGACGCCCTGGCCCCCCTGCTTGGCGACGTCGATGAAGGGCTGGACGGCGTCCAGGCCGAAGTAGGGGTTCACGGTGACGGCGTCGACGGAGACGGCGTGCTCGCTCTCGCCCTCGCCGATGAAGACTTCCTCGAGTTGGGCGGCGGCGTAGGCGGCGGCCGTCGAGCCGATGTCGGCCCGTTTCACGTCGCCGATCACGAGCAGGCCGTTCTCGTGGGCGTAGTCGACCACCTCGAAGTAGGCCCGCATCCCGCTGACGCCGCACCGCTCGAAGTAGGCGCTCTGCAACTTGACGCAGGGGACCTGGCCCTTGACGATGTCGATGACGCTCTGGCAGAACTCCCTGGCGGCGGCGGCCTGCTCGCCCATCCCCCCCTGGGGCTTGGACGCGATCTCCCGGATCTGCTTCGGCATCCGCTCGTACATCGGGTCCAGCCCGATGCACAGCGGCGCCTGCTTCTGCTCGATGGCGTCGAGCATCTGGTCCGCAAAGTGCTTCGCCACACGCACCTCCTGTTCTCGCACCGCCCGCTGCACCTGCCCTGCGGCAGGCAGGTATGAACATCAGCACTGCCGTGCAGGGCGGCTAGTATAGCGGCGCTCGCGGCCGATTTCAAGGGGATTTCGCCCGGCCCGGCAACCCCTCCGTTTCGGGGGGCGAAACGAGCCGCGACCGATACGCCCAACGATCGCGGCTCGGACCTGCCCTGCCGGCCGGCCGGCGGGTCGGATGGGTCAGACACAGCCTACGGCAGGAGTTCGGCCAGGAGGTCCCGCAGCCGGTCGTTCACGCTGTTCTCCTCGGCGTTGAACGTGCCCACCAGGTGCTGGCCCTTGGCCGCCACGGCCGTGTTCTGCTCGGCCGGGTCGAGGCTGGCGTCCAGGTACTCCCCGTAGGCCGTGGCGGCGGCTTCCGCCTCGGCCCGGGACCCGTAGCGGATGGCGAAGATGTAGTTCAGTTTCCCCAGGGTGTCGGTCGGGTAGCCCACGACCGTGGCGTCGGTGCCCGGCCCGAGGGCCAGGAGCCGCTTCGCCGTCGCCCGGTCCCCCAGGGGCACGAACGGCAGCGACGACCACGTCTCGAACGTGTGCAGGTAATACTGTTCGCCGCGGACCGCGCCCTTTGGGAACGAGGACAGGATCGAGGGCAGATAGCCCATCGAGGCGATGCTGTCGGCCACGCGCGTGCCGAGGTCCCGCAGGATCGCCTCGCCCGCCTGCGACCCCGTGTAGGCCAGCCACACGTAGAAGTCGCCCTTGACGAAGTGGAGGGCGCCCGGCCCCGTCCGGGCCACCAGGCCCGGCGCCGTGGCCGGCGTGCCCTTGGCGCGGACGCTGAAGATGCCGAAGGCCTCGGAGGGGCTCTCCATGGTGAAGACGCGGAGCGTAACCGCGTCGCCCTGCGCCGAGAGGTAGCGGGCGGTGCCCGACTTGCGGTAGTTGTAGCCCAGGAACTGGGCGTAGTCGGTCGGCAGGTCGGCCTGGATCGGCTCGACGGCGTCGGCCGCGTTGAAACTCGGCCCGTAGACCTTGACGGCCCCCTCCGTGCGCCAGCCCGCCACCGCGTCCGACTTCGGGAACAGTTTCAGGAGGGCGTCGTGCGGCCCGGGCGTGGCCGGCTTCGGGGGCGTCGTCTCCTCGGGCGGCGTGGTGCCGCAGCCCCCCGCCAGCATCGCCCAGGTGAGTCCGACGACCAGCGCCCACGCGAACCCCCGACTGACCCTAGCCATGGCTAGACTCCTCCTTTGCGAGGTGCTGCCGACGGGGCCCTCCCCACCTCTTGGACGGCGATTATAGCGCAGCGTCCCGCGACATTCAAATCATTTCGACCCGGGGCCGGGCCCTACCTCCGCAGCCAGCCCTCCCACTGGCGAAGGGGGCGGACCGTCACCGCCGTCGCCTGGGCCGGGTCGGCCGTCGACAGGTGCACCGCCACCTGGGCCGCCCCGACC
>CAYGZE010000052.1:0-18325 GCA_964354185.1 uncultured Anaerolineales bacterium
ATCTGCCTGGTTGCCGTATCGATCTGGCGGATTCTCAAGGATCGGTCGGCCCAGCAGTAGGCCCAATACCCGTAGAGCCAACCATCGGACGCTTCCGTCCAACGCGCATGCCGCTCATCCAGATACTCGAATACCGACGGCTTCTTCTCGGCCACAGATCCGGGTTCAATGATCTTGCCCGCATTCACGAATCCGCTGTTGGGCCAGCGAGCGAGCGTCTGCAGTTTGCCATCGCAGTACAACTCCAACCTCGGCCGCAACGGATGGCCATACCCGGTCTCCGCAAGCTCCCCGTAATCATGGATGCCGAGTTTCTTGAGGTCGCACTGGAACACCTTGCCTCTTGCTTCCTCCGGGAGGCGACTGAGAACTGCGGGATCGCTGACCAGCGTAAAACCGCTGAGCCGTGCGCCGCCATAGAGCACAGCAGTGCCCTTGTTGTCCGCACGATAAATGATCGGCGCCGTCTCGGTGCCGGAATCGGCGCTGGTCAGTTCGAACGTTCCCTTTACTGGATACTCCCCCGGCAACAGGCTCACGCCGACCGGCCCGAGCAACGCGCCCTTAGATTTGAGCGCTCGGATCGCATCGCGGGCTTTTTCCAACGACGCAAACGGTTTCTCTTTTGTTCCCGGATTCACATCGTTGCCAGTCGGGGCCACGAAGAACTCAACCGCGAACTTGCCGACCGGCGGGATCTTCGTCCGCGAAGCCATGACATCACGCGCCAGCAGCCCCTGCGCCACCCGATCCATCTCGTTTAGGATTTCCTCCGCCTCGTACCGGTGCACAGGAGGATAGTCGGTATTGGTTTTGATCTTTTCGTACTCCGCCTTTGCGGCTGCCGTATTCCTCTCCGCCGCATAGCTCTGTGCGATGCGCAAGTGCGCGTAGCTCCGGTAGTGCGACGGCGCATTCGTCATGGCTAGCACGTCGCGATAGCCGCCGCGGGCGCCTTCAAGGTCCTTTGCCTGCCACAGTTTCGCCGTCTCCGCGAACCGTTCATTGAGAAGATTCAGCGTCTTGACCGTTTCCGGATTGATCGTTACAGCTTCCCTCGCCTTGCGGGTTCCGGGGGCAATATCGTTGGGGTTGTTTTGCGCCCACGACATTCCGCAGCAAGCGGCAACCATCACGGCAGAAACCAACGCTGTCATGCGGGCCTTCTTGCGATTCATGAGATAACGTAGGCTTTGTTTCGCACTTTCGGAACGTAGACGGGTAGCCCCTAAGCTGGTCGAATTGGGAATGGTGACGTTTCCAAAAGGCCAGCAGAAGGAGGCTACCCATGGCGTATCGTAACAGCAGCGGCGGTAAAGGCAAGGGGCTGGACGGGGTCATCCGGGTGGACGAGGCCGAGGTGAAGGCCCACCTCGGGGAGATGGTCCGCCAGAGCGTCGAGGAGACGCTGAACGGGATGCTGGACGCAGAGGCCGACCGGTTGTGCCGCGCGAAGCGGTACGAGCGGTCGCCGGTGCGGGCGGACACGCGTGCCGGGCACTATGAGCGGCAACTGCACACGAAGGCCGGTGAGGTGACGCTGAAGGTGCCGAAGCTCAGGACGCTGCCGTTCGAGACCGAGATCATCGAGCGGTACCGCCGCCGGGAGTCGTCGGTGGAGGAGGCGTTGATGGAGATGTACCTGGCGGGGGTCTCGGTCCGCCGCGTGGAGGACATCACGGAGGCCCTGTGGGGGACGCGGGTGAGTCCCTCGACGGTCAGCGACCTGAATCAGCAGCTCTACGAGCGGATCGACGCGTGGCGGAACCGGCCGATTCAGGGGGAGCATCCGTACGTGTTCCTCGACGGTCTGTGGCTGAAGCGGAGCTGGGGCGGCCAAGTGGAGAACGTGTCGGTGTTGGTGGCGATTGGAGTGGCCCACGACGGATACCGGGAGGTCCTGGGCGTCTCGGAGGGCGGCAAGGAGGACAAGGCCAGTTGGCAGGCGTTCCTGAGGCACCTGAAGGAACGGGGCCTCCGGGGTGTGCGGCTGTTCGTCTCGGACAAGTGCCTGGGCCTCGTGGAGGCGTTGGCGGAGGCGTACCCGCAGGCCCGGTGGCAGCGTTGCGTGGTGCATTTCTATCGGAACGTGTTCACGGCGGTGCCGAAGGGGAAGATGCGTGAGGTGGCGGCGATGCTGAAGGCGATCCACGCGCAGGAGGACCGTGCATCCGCCGAGGCGAAGGCGCGGGACGTCGTCGGGAAGCTCGAGAAGCTGCGGCTGTCGAAGGCGGCGGGGATCGTGCGGGAGGGCGCCCACGAGACGCTCACGTACTACGCCTTCCCGTCGGAGCCCTGGCGGAGCCTTCGGACGAACAACCCGCTGGAGCGGATCCTGCGGGAGGTGCGACGAAGGACGCGGGTGGTGGGGAACTTCCCGGACGGCCGCAGCGCCCTGATGCTCGTGGCGGCGCGGCTGCGACACGTGGCGGGAACGACGTGGGGGACACGGCGGTACCTGACCGTGGAACGGCTGGTGCAAGAGGAACGCGAGGCGACGAGCCGACGCAAGCGGCGGGCCGGCTGAACGCATCGGCCTGGCTCGGCCTCCGCCCTCCGGGCTCCGGCCGACCCAGGCCCCCCGACCGGCGCGGGGACTACCCGTGACAGAAAGTGCGAAAAACTCTGGACACTACCATTCATGACGATATTACCTCCCGATTGTTCCCAGCTTCACGCCGGGCACTTCGCCCTTCGGATAGCAGCCCATCTTCAGCAGCAGGCTGTCGGCGGGAACGCGCAGGTCAAGGTTCTTCCAGTCAGCAAACTGCGGGTCGAGCACCGCGCCGTCTTTCTCGAAGCCCTCGCCGGCGCGAAGGTCCGCGAGGTTCTGGTAGGTCAGCAGGTTGCCCCATCGCATGAGCGGGACGTTGTCGCCGCCCCAATACACGTTCCCGTTGATCGCAAAGTTCAGCAGTTCGAGATGAAGCGGGCCCTGGCCTGACACCGCCATCTTGTCCATGTACTCCTGCGCCAACCGGGTCTCATCTGTCAAGGCGGCAGACTTGACCAGGGCCTTGCTGCCGAGAAGCCGTTTCGGGACCTGTCGGTTGGCGTTGATTCCGTTGATCCCAAAACTCACTTGGGCACGGGTGTTGTTGAAGAACACGTTATTGCGAACCACCTCGTCGTGGTTCCATATCGCCGTCTTTCCCCCTTTCACCGACCGCCCGTCAACGATGGTGACTTTCGCAGTGGAGCGCGGCATGTCGCGAAGGTTCACGCCGTCCTCATTGCCGATCATGATATTCCGCTCGATCCGCCACTTCGCGATCGTCGCGCGCCTTGCCGTAGCCGTTGTACCGGTCCGGATACGTGCGAGTGTCCATCTCGCACAGGAAGTACTTGCCGCGCAGTATGGTCGAGTCGGCGATACCTTCGGGCGCGAAGACCCCGCCGACGCCGCGCGCCTGATAGTCGTGCGGCGTGATCAGCCCGTCGAAGCCGGGCATGTCGAACAACTCGGCCACGCCCATGGCACCCGACCCGGCGTTGAGGTCGATGAAGGAGGACGCCCAGTGGACCGTCTCCCTGAAGAAGGCTTGTAGGTTCCATCCCTGCATGGTCTGTTTCAGGGCGTCGAACAGGATGAGCCGACGCTCTTGGAGCGCCTCGTGCATCGCCTCCTGGACCTGTCGCGTTCGCTGGCGGAACAGACGGCTGTTGAGCGTCAAGTAGTCCCGCAGGGGTTGGTTGTCCCTGGCGCCCTGCCAATGGAGGGCCTGCGAGGCGTCCGAGGCGGGCGCTCGCAGCTTGTCCCGCGGCACCTCCATCGTCTCGAAGGCCAGCTTCTCGTCCCCATAGGCAGGGCGAAGGTCCTCTATTGCGCCGTACTTCCCCTTGAGGAATGCTCGCCACTGGGCGGTCATTGCCGGGCTGTGGTCGAAGAGCCATCCGGCACCGGCCGGTTCGTGAGTACCCTCGGTGCGGTGGAAATTGGCATAGCCGATGATGCGGGCGAACCAGGGACGCGATTCGCAGTACTGGATCAGTGCGGCGGAGAATCGGGCGGCGGCACCCCAGTAGACGTCGGAAGCCAGTGACGGCGCTTCAGCCCGCTTGCCCTCGTCGGTCAGGAAGTACTCGTCGGGATGCAGTGTGCGCCAGGTAGCCGGCTCGTAGAGGCTAAACCGGACGATGAGGCCGGCTCCCGGATCGCCATTCAGGACCCTCTCCGCCTGCTCGTCGATGCTCGCAAAACCGCCGGGGTCGGCCTTGGCCAACGGCTCGCGGCTGACTTGGTCTCCCACCCAGAACTGCGTGCCGAAGAGATCGCCCTGCACGGTAACGGGGGAGATGAAGTAGGCGCCCATCCCGTGCTTCTGAAACCGCGGCACGGACTTCGTGAAGTGCGGCTTGCTGAATCCCATCGGCGAGTACGCCGGCAGCGCCGTCGGCCGATCATTGATGAACACCGTCGGCCGGCCGTTGTGCGGTCTCAGGTCCACCGAGATTCTGGCGTAGGGCGCCGGCTGCGTAGCCGGGGCTGCCGCTTGAGCCCACCCGGCCAGGCCGAGTAGCGCGAGGATGGTCGAGCCGATTCGCATGCCTCTACTCCAACGACCAGAAGTGGATCGCGTATGGGTCGAACCGCACCTGGAGATGCGCGGCTCCCGCCTTCCACTCCGCGGGCGGGTCCGGCCTCAGGCGAACGTTCTCGTCGTCACTGGGTGCCAGGGCTTCCAGCACGATGTGCCGCACCCGCATCGTCCCGGGCAGGGCGTCCACCGCCAGGTCGACCTCGGCCGGCGCGTCGGAGAAGTTCCACACGAGGAGGCTCGACACCCGGAACTTCTCGTCGCGGGTGAAGAAGCCGTGGACCTTCGCGTCAGACGAGGCAACGGGCAGCCGCTCGCCGGTGAGCCGCGAGAGCAACTTGAAGGCGAAGTACGCCGGGCGCACGGTGTCCTGGAAATCAAAGAGCCCGTCGAACTGCGGCATGCGGTTCCACCACTTCGTCATGAAGGCCGTGCCCTCGGGCGACATGAACGGCGCGAACCGCTCCGGCCGCACGTGCCAGTCGCGGATGTGGTAGTAGCAGGACGCGTCGAGTCCCGCGTCCTTCATCTGCCAGATCGTCTCCAGCACGTAGCACGGCTGGAACCGCCGGTCGAGCGGCGGATTCATGAGGTCCATGTTCCACTCGTCGAGAATCGTTTCGGCCTTGAGGCCGGGGTGCTTCCTGAGGAGGTCCTTGGCGTAGTCGACCGTCCCGCGGACTTGGCCCGGGTCGCTCGAGTAGATGTGCCACGACACGAAGTCGAGCGGCGCCTTCTCCTTTTCGCAGAAATCGAGGAGCGCAGGCAGGATGGGCGACCGCACGCTCGCCAGCGCCGGCCCGCCCACGCGGGCCTCCGGGTCGGCACCGCGGATGGCGGCGACGGTCCGCTGGTAGTAGCGGACGTAGCTCGCGGGCTGGAAGAGGTAGGGGCGCCCGCCGGACTCCCCGATGTCCGGCTCGTTGGCGACCTCCCAATATCGGATGGCGGTCCCCGCGTCGCGGTAGTGCTTCACGATCGCGGAGATCAGCCGCTCCCACTCCTCGTAGTCGTTTGGCTCGACGACGGCGTGGTCGATCTTCGGAAAGAGCACGCGGGGCTTGAAACAGATGCACATCAGCGGTTCAGCCCCGGCCTTGCGGATCGTCTCGACGGACCGGTCGAGCGTGGCGAACTGATACCGCCCTCGCTCGGGCAGGAGGTCGAAGTACTCCTGGATGAAGAGGCGGATCATCGCCGGCCTGAGGGCGCGGACCTCGGCAATGCGGTTCTCCCACATGGGCTCTTCCGACCACCCGCCCTGCCCGAGGGCCATGCGATCGATCGCCAGCGGCCCGAGCCGCTCGGCAAACGTGGCTTTCACCGAAACGGTTCGCGTCTGACCCTGCGCGAAACTCGCCATGAGCCACACCAGGCATCCTGCCAGAAGCACCAGCTTCATGACGCACCTCCCATAGTTCGCTGTGCACGACCTTCTTCCCGGAGGGGCGGACGCGGAGGCCCAGCCTCGGGGACCGGGACGATCGGCCAACCTTCGGCGGCGAAACGGATGTCGCGTTCGACGAACTCCCACAGGACCACGCGCTTCTTTGCGAGGAGTCTCGGCCTGCGACTGAGTTCCTGGCGCACGAGGGTAGCCCCGCCGCCGTCGCTGACGAGAGAGGTCACCGGCCCGCCGAGCGCACGGGCGAGGTGGGCTACGAAGCCGGCGGCCCCCGGTTCGTCCTGCTCATAGGTGCGCAGGAAGCTGTCGCCCAGGACCAGGACCTCCGCGTCGGGGGCGTCCTTGTAGGGCTCGCCGGTGTCGTTCTGAAAGACCTGCTGGCAGGCGATCGCCTCGGGTCCCACCAGGCGCTCGATCGGCGGCGCCTGGAGCATCCGCACCACGTCGCCAACCCGCTGGACCGGCGCAGGTAGAACGCCGTACGGCACGGTTCCCGGCTGGACCCAGCCTTGTCCGAGGAGGTGCCCGGCAGCGGCCTTGGCCGCCAGGGCGAGCCCCGCCGGCGACCAGTGGGTGTCCTGGACCAGGTAAAGCGCTTCTTCGCTACGTGTGCCGGGGCATCGCTTGGCCGAACCGAGGACCTCGAACAGGTTCACCACGTCGACCCCCGCCAGCTGGAGCCGCTCGAACAGCTCCCGGGTCTGGCGGCAGACGATCACGTCGGCCGACGCCGCCCGCCGTGTGAGCCGCTCCGGGTAGATGCTCTCCTTGTTCGGCGCCGGCATGAGGACCAGGTGGATGCCGCGCGCCGCCAGTTGATCGCGGAACGCGAGGATGGCCGGCAGTGGGTCGGCGTTCCCGCACCCGGGGTCCGGCGGCGGCCGGCCAGTCAGGTACTCCAGCCCGGGCCTGTAGAACAACCAGCCGTCGCGCCCGACGACCACCTTCGCGCCACCGTCACGCAGGAGCGCGAACTGGGCGTACTGGACCCAGGGCCGCAACTGGCCGGCGACCACGCTGGCCTCTTCCAGATCGGCCTGGTAGGCCCGCATGTTCGCCACGGTCGGCACCCGGCGCAGGACGTCCACGGCCTGCGGCCACTCACCGCGCCGCATCTCCCAAACGGCCTGCATCGCGGGAACGCCGGCGATCACCGCCACGAAGCCGATCGCCGCAAACACGCTGGCGCGCCGCGTCGAGCCCATGGCCTCTCCTAGAACCGCGCGTACAGAAACGGGGTGAACGACTGCGAGAACATCGCCAGGAGCGACAGGGCAAACACCGCCCCGGCCGCCACCGCCTTCGGCCACGTGATGGACTCGGCCCACGGGTGCGCCTGGAGCGGCGCGAAGGCCAGGACGGCGCAGACGGCCATGGTCAGGAGCGAACTCGGCGTGTACAGTTGGGCCGACAACAGCAGGGCGCCTGCGTCGGGGCTGCCTCGGCCCACCATCGCGGTCAGGTACTGCGCGGCCTCCTCGAGGTTGGCCGAGCGGAAGAGCACCCATGCAAACAAGACCAGCACAAACGTGGCCCCGATCCGTATGGGCCGGGGTAGGCGGCGGTAGAAGCTCTGCTTGCCCAAGGGGCGCTCCACGGCCAAGAGCAGCCCGTGAAAGGCCCCCCAGGCGACGAACGTCCAGGCGGCGCCGTGCCACAGGCCGCCGAGGAGCATCACAACGCTCAGGTTGACATAGGTCCGCCATACTCCTCTGCGGTTTCCACCCAAGGGGATGTAGAGGTAGTCGCGGAGGAACGTCGAGAGCGAGATGTGCCAGCGGCGCCAGAAATCGGTGATGTTCTCGGCCCGGTAGGGCGCGTTGAAGTTCTTCATGAACTCGAAGCCGAACAGGCGCCCCAGGCCGACGGCCATGTCCGAGTAGCCGGAGAAGTCGAAGTAGATCTGGAATGCGTAGGCTGTGGCGCCGAACCAGGCGTCCAAGGCGACCAGGTTCTGGGCGCCGAAGGCCGCATCCGCCGCCCTGCCGGCAGGGTCGGCCAACAGGGCCTTCTTGGCAAAGCCCAGGGCGAACAGGGCCGCCCCCGAGGCGAACTTCTCCCACGTGTGCGACCGGCGGACGAGTGGCTCGGCCACGGCACCGTAACGCATAATGGGGCCCGCCACCAGCCGCGGGAAAAGCGCCACGTAACACGCGAAGTCCAGAAACGATCGGGCCGGCGCCACCGTGCCGCGGTACACGTCCACGGTGTAAGCGAGGGCCTGGAACGTGTAGAACGAGATGCCGATGGGCAGCGCGACCTGAAGGACGCGCATTCCACCGGCCCCGAAGGGCGCGAGCACGTCGTTCAGGGTCGTCTGGAGGAACGCGGCGTACTTGAAGAACCCGAGCGTGCCAAGGCTGAGGGCGACTGCGGCCGTGACCGTCCAGAACCGCTGCCTCCGGCTCGCCTGCGGCCGCCCGAGCAGACGACCGCACGCGTAGTTCACTGCCGTTACGAGAACGAGAGGCGAGACGAACCAGGGGTTCCACCAGGCGCAGAAGATGAGGCTGGCCAGGAGGAGAAACGCGTTGCGGATCCGCGTGACGCCGGGTTCGCCCTGCCGCACCGCTTGTGCCACGCGCGGCAAGGCGTAGTAGGCGAGAAGCACCACCGGCAGGAAGTAGAAGAGGAAGATGTGCGTTGTGAATACCACCGCTCACCCCGTGCAGCACGAGCCTCGACGTAGCCCACTGCGGACCGTCACACGACGAGGCATCCTCGGGCGCTAGTCGCTCACCAGGTTCGTCCATACCGCCCAGTAGATTGTCCCGGTGTCCTTGCCGAAGTACTTGTTCACGATGCCGCCCATGTAGTGGTCGTCGATCGGCCCCGCCAGCGCGAGGCGGTGCACTTGCCCGGCCCGGAACGCCTTCAGGTTGCCGCCAATGCCTTGCACGCGCTTGTCGGCCGCCTCGGTCCGGGGCTTGAAGGGGTTGTACTGGCCCACGTAGATCGTGTCGCCGCCGAGCTCGCCGCGGTGCACCTGGAGGACCTGGTACTTGAGGACGGTGGCATAGTTGTACAACTCGCGCCTGAAGATCGCCCCTTCCGGGACCTCGACGAGCCACGCCGTCACCTCGATGTTCCCGAGCGTGGTCACCTGGGCATCCGCGCCGGCGGCGGCCGGCGGGTCGGGGCTCTTGCCGCACGAAACGCACAGCAGCATCCCCAGGGCTAACACCGGGCCCAGGGCGGCTCGTTGCTTCCAGCGGATCGCCCGCCCGGCGCCCCGGCGACACGGAACCCGGCCGGTCATGGGGTGGCTCCGGGACGCTTGATGTCGGCGTAGGTCCAGTGCGGCTCCCACCCCCACGACAGGTCCAGGAGTGGCCCGCTTCGCGCCTGCGCCCACGTCTTGCGTAAGGGTGCATTCTCTCCGATCAGAACGGGCGTGTCGGCCCAGCGGATGATGGCCATCCGGGTCTTGGAGTTGTCGACCTTCCCCAGGTCGGCCTCGCTTCGCGTGAAGACGACGTACTTGCCGTCTGGCGACGCGCACCCGCCGTAAAGGTGCCGGCCCTCTTCGGCGCAGACGGGCCGCTTCTCGCGCCCGTCGCCCGAGGCCACCCACAGTTGCGCCCAGCCGCCCTTCTCCGGGATGATCCCGCGCGAGTAGAGGACCCGCTGGGAGTCGGGCATCCAGTCGGGCGTGCAGTTGTAGCGTTCGGTCTCGCTGACGGCGTTCATCTGGCCCGTCTCGGCGCCCAGCCGGCCGATGTTCCAGTAGGGTCCCAACCCGTTCGCCGTGCCGACGAACCACCGACCGTCCGGCGACCAGACGAGTTGCTGGACGATGCCTTTGCGGGCCACAGGCTGCCCGACCGCCCGGCCGGTCAGGTCAATGACCTGGATGCCGTTCTTGCCCAGGTACGCCAGGTGCATGCTGTCGGCGCCCCACGAAGCCCATGGAAAATCCTTCCCGAGGACCGTGGCGCCGCTGCCATCGGCGGCCGCGACCACGAGGTCGTAGGTGCCGTACGTGTTGTTGTCCACCGCCTCGCCCGTCGGCATACGGTAATAGAGGAGCCGCTTGCCATCGGGCGAGAACCGAGCTCCGGCCTCGTTCCAGGCTCGCGTATCGGTGAGCTTGGCGCGACCCGAGCCGTCGGGCTGCATCACGACGAGGTCATAGTCGCCTTGGCCGCTCTCGGCGCTGAACACGAGCCAGCCTTTGCCATGCAGTTCGCGGGCGAGCGCGGCAGAGCCGTCGGCTTTGTCCGGAGCCGCAGCCGACGCCAGCTTCCCTGCCGGTATGTCTGCGAAGGTCCAGCACGGTTCCCAGCCGGCAGGGAGCACGAGGACCGGCCCGTCCTTCGCCCCCGGATGCAGGACCCGCAGGGCCTCGCTCTTGCCGCCGATGATCGGTGCATCAGCCAGGCGCATCAGGCCCATCGGCGCGCCGGCGTGGCCCGGGTCGCCGTCCTCCTCCATGTTGCCCGTGAAGAGCACATACTTGCCATCGGGTGAAACGTGCCCGCCATACACGTGCCGCCCGTCTTCGCCGTAAACGAGGCGGCGGGACTTGCCATCGGCATCCGCCGTCCACAACTGGGTCCAGCCATAGCCGTCCCTGGCCTTCTGGCCCGTGGGCCGGTTGGAGAAGATGAGAGAGCGGCTGTCGGGGAACCAGTCGGGCGTGCAGCACTGCTCGCGGCTCACGGCGTTGGCCTCACCCGTGGCCGCGTCCATTCGCGCGATAGCCCATTCCGTCCCGAACGAGTTGGCCACGCCGCCCAGCCACCGGCCATCCGGAGACCAGGTCAGTTGCTGGAAGAAGCCCTTTCGCTCGAGGGTCCGCACGACCTTGTGGCTGGCAATATCGACAAAGGAGATTCCTTTGATGGAAAGGCAGGCGATCTGCGTGCCGTCGGGACTCCAGCTGGCCCACGGGTATTCGCCGCTCGCCCCGAACGCCTTCGCGTCGGTGCCGTCGCTGTTGGCAAGGACCAGCTCGCCCTGGGTGCCGAAGTGGTTGTTATCGATCGTCTCGCGACGCGGGAGGCGGCGATAGAGCAACCGACGCCCGTCGCGCGAAAGCTGAGGGGCCGCTTCGTGATACTCGGGCGTGCGGGTGAGATTGGTGAGGCCCGACCCGTCAGGCCGCATCAGGAACAGGTCCCAGTCGCCCGCCTCCGACCGGGCCGAAAAGACGATCCATCCCTTGTCACGCACTTCCTCGGCCAGACGCTTGGTGGCCTCGTCCGGCGCCCTCGCCGTAGGCGCGGTATCCCCGCGCGCCGAGAGAGGCGCTACTAGGATCACCGCGGCTGCAATGGCCACACCACCCATGCGCATGAGCATCGCCAGGGCTCCCGACAGCTGTTTCCAGCCTCAATATCGAGCTTCCAGCTTATACAGTGTCTCGCGGGGATTGTCGATACGAACCCATTCCTTCCCGGCATCAAAGGCTGTCCACTCCACGCCGTTGACGCGCACGGACCGCATTGGCCGGGCCTCCGGATGGCGTAGGCGCACGAGGAGCGCCCGGGGCCGACCGGGGCCCGCCAGGCGCACCTCCGCGACGATGGTCCCGGCGTCGGCCCGGCTCTCCACCCGGGCCGAGATAGGGCCGTACCAGGTCGGCGTATGTTCGATCTCGATCGTCTTGCCATTCTCAAGCCACTTCCGCGGCGTGGCGGCCAGGAGGAGCAGGCTGCCGTCATCCAGTTCCTCGATAAGCATGCAGCGGTAGAGTTCCGCCCACGCGCCGTCGGTGCTCGGAGGGCCGAAGTACTGGCCCCACGTCCACCGATGCTCCACCGGTTCGTACACCGAGTGACTGAACGCGCAGGCCATCATGCTGTAGAAGGCCCGGATGACGGCCCTCGGCTCGTCGCGCAGGAGATAGGCCGTCGCCTGCTGGCTATAGACCGGCTCGTTGGCCATCCCCCAGCCGTTCAGGAACAGGTTGTCCTCGTGGTCCTGGAGCAGATACTCCGTCAGAGGGTCCTCGGGGGCCAGGACTTTCAGCCGCGCGAGGTGCAGCGCCCCCGTGTCCACCTCTGTCGGATACCACTGCTCGACAAGGCGATGGTCGGCGGCGGCCTCGCACGGGACGTAGGGCATCCAGGTGTGATCCCGCATCTGGGCGAGGGGCGACCGCGCGGAGGCCTTAGCGAATGCCTGGCGCACGGAGGTGCGAAACGTGCGGGCGGCCTCGCGGAACTCGCTGGCGCGGGGATGGCCGGCGCGGTCGAGCGCCTGGCCAAGGAGATCCAGCGCGGCATAGAAGTAAGCCTGGCTGAACGCCCAGACGCCCTCGCCCGTGAGGTCGTTGAGCGGCCCTCGCGTCAGGCCCGCCGCCGGCCCGGCGTCCTGCGAAGTGCGGCGAATCTCTGCCAGGCACCAGTCGGCCGCCTTGAGCGTGTAGGGAAGCAAGGCCTCCAGCGACGCGCGGTCCTGCGACAGCAGGTAGTGCTGCGCCACGGCGTAGACCATGCTGGGCGTGTAGACCATCCAGTTGGCGTACCCGCCGACGCGGCCACTCGGGTCCTGGTTCTTGCGGAACATGACCAGCAGTTCCTCGGCCGCGAGGTCGTGGTACCCGCGGAGGTCGTAGAGCATGTAGTCCACATAGACCGCCTGATTGATCGGCCACGGCGTGCCCGTCTGGGCGTAGGCGAAGTTCGAGTACGGCAAGTCGATCGCGACGTCGTTCCCGCGGCCGCCGTGGCGCCGGGGTAGCCGTAAGGCGTGCCACAGGTTGGCCTCGTAGAGCTCGTTTACCTCGCGCTCCGGTACGCGGAACCGGGCCCCGCGGGCGCCATACGCCGACCAGAACTTCAGCGTCGCCTCGCGGCACGCGGCATAGTCGAGGCCGAGGAGCGTCGGCCGATCGACTGCCGGGACCACGGGCGACAAGAGCTTGACGACGAGTTCACGCGAGCCGCCGGCAGGGATGTCCAGCGCAACCTCCAGCGTCACGGTCGCCTCATACGGCGACTTAGGATCGTCGGCCTTGATCCGCTTAACCTCGACGCGGGGCGGGCGGATCTGGAAGCTCTTGCCCTGGACCGACAGGAGCGAGCAGCCGGCGCCGGTCTCCTCGATTACCAGCGTGCCGTCGTCCTGGCGGCCTGTCACGGCAGGCTCCCGGTCGGCGGGGTACTCGCGCCGATGCGTCATCGTGAAGGAAACGGCTCGGGCCCTCTCCTGGAGGTCCGTCGCCTTGAGCCGCGCGAGGAGGACCATCGGGATGTCGCCTCGCCGCTCGGCCGGAGGCCCGTGAAGGGGATACGCGAACTCCTCGACCTCGTAGCGGACCCCCTCCTTCTCGGAGACGGTCACGAGCACCGGCAGCCCGTTGGTCAGGTGCTGGCCCTTCCATGTCTTGACAAGTTCCGGCCCAAGGTCTCCGAAATCAAACGACAGCCGGAAGCGGTCCGGGTTGCCGTAGTCGGGCCACACGCCCGCGCCGCGGTCGATGCCGAACTTCGGGATGGCGCTGTCCCATGTCACGCCGATGATGTGCCCGGGGGCAGGCTGCGAGGGGTGCTTGTAGGCAGGGCTCCCCATGTCCTCCCAGCGTGTCTTATACAGTTCATGGGTGGCCTCGGGCTCCTGGCGGACCGTGTCCAGGATACGCTTGCCCTTCCAGGCGGCCAGGTCCTTCTGGTGCTCGGCCCAGGTCGGCGGCGCATCACCCACAGCCAGGTACACGTCGAGCGCCGGCACCCAGAAGGCCCGCTCCTGGAGCAACTGGTCCACGGTGACGGCGAAGCCGCGCGTGCCCTCGCGGTCCATCCGCACAAGGAGCCGCCGCCCGTCGGGGCGATAGCCCGGGTCGGCGCGGAGGCGACGGGCCGTGTCCGCGTCGCTCCGGGCCATAAGGTCGGCCCAGATCGAGTTCAGGTTCTCGAGGGGCTTCACCGGCAGGTCAGGATAGTGGAGCGTGAACTCGACCTGGCGCACGTCGCCGCCGCCGGCCCGCGTCTCCCAGGGCCCGGTGCTCGGGCCTTCGCCGTCCTTGATGCCGATGGCCGACACGTCGGCGATCCGCGCCTGTGCGGCCAGGCACTCGATGTGGAACGGCGTGTCCTTGGGCGACTGGTGGCCCCAGGACAGGCGGACCTTGAGCGTCTTCTCGTCCACGAGCAGGGCCCGGTTCTCGGCGGGCCACTGGGTGAGGAGCCACGACGCGATCCGGTGCATCTCCTTCACGGCCGGCGCGTCGGCGTCCTTCGAGCGGGCGGCAACGGCGGCCGCGCGATCCAGGGCCTGGCGATAGGCGGTCTGTTTCTCGGGCGTCAGTTGGCCGCCCGCCTTCATGGCCCGCACGCGGTCGGGACAAGCCAGCGGCGACGCCTGGCTCCACGACCGTTCCACCGCGAGAAGACGCTGAAGCTCCAGAGCATCCGCGATCCGTTCGGGCGTGGCGGCGTCGCCGAAAAGCTCGCGTCCCAGCCGCACCTTGAACTCATCGAACGCCAGGTCGGGGTTCTTCGAGAACTCGCGATAGGCGATGCGGTTGATGCGCATCGGCAGTTCACCGTAGGGCAGCCGCCCCGGCTCCAACCAACCGAAGCCCAAGGGCACCTGGCGCTTGCCGACCAGATACGCCTGCCCCTCCTCTGGCCGCGTGGCCACGTAGGAGTAGGCCTCCAGCGAGGGCACATAGCCGGTGAACCCGGAGTCGCGGGCCGTCCGTGCCCCCTGGCGGATCGCCTCCGGCCCGCTGAGCGCCGGCGCGTCGTTCCAGTAGAGGCTCGTCCGCGCCTGTTTGAGCAGCGCCGGGTCGATCCGTGTGCTGTGGGGCGTGAAGAAGAGGGTCCAGCGCGGGTCGAAAGGCTGCGTGGCCGACTTCACATCCAAGCCGGGCACTGCCGCCCCGCTGAAGTAGTGCGGGTAGACGACGATCATGGCGTCGGGCTTGCGCTCCCACACTTCGCGGGAGATCCGCGAGACGAAGCGGAACTCCCGCTCGTAGAACTTCCCGCCGCAATCCGGACAATGACAGACCGCGTAGTCCGAGGACTCGATCAAGAGCCCGTCGGCGTTCGGGTAGAAGTCGAAGAGCATCTCCCGCACGTACTCAAGCATGAACCCCTGCGACTCCTCCTTCGACGGACACAGGTTGTATCCCCAGGCGTGGATACCGAAGGCGTCGACCGGCTTTCCGTTCTTCTGCACGGCCTTCAGCTCGGGGTGCTCCAGGGGGTACTGGTTCACGCCGTCATAGCCGAACGGCGTGAAGCCGAGAAGCACGCGGATGCCCTTCGTGTGGGCGTAGTCGATGAGGTCGCGGGCAAAGTCCTGGCGAACGTTCTCGTGTTCCTCGTTGTACTTCCACGTGATGGGGAGCTTCTTCGACCGAAAGCCCCCGCCCATCCACAGGAGGAGCACGTTGGCCCCGTCGTCGTGGAAGCCGTCGATGGCGCGCCGCCATTCGGCCAGACCGAACGTCGGCATCCGCATGAACGTGATGTAGTAACCGCGCTGGGCGAAGGGGCCGTCGGCCATCCCCTCGGGCGCCGAGGCGGGGACCGCAGCCCCCCGGGCGACGGGCGCGACACACAGTAGCATGAGAAGTCCCAGAAGCATCGCCACTGCGTCGACAAGGCACGGCCGCAGCATGGACAGACTGATACACGCAGACCATCCCGCCATGACAGGGTCTCCTCTTGCCCATGCGCCCGCCCAGCGAGTCTCGCGCCAGCGTCAGCCACCGTCTTCACAGTTCCTTGGTGATGTCGACCGTGGCCCTCTTGCCATCCGGCATCCTGTAGGACACTTAATCCGACGTCACGTGTCATGGCCACCCCGGCAATTCGGCCCGCTCAGCGGGCCGCCGCGGCATCGCCCGGCCTCCACACATAGTAGACGATCTTGGCGAACTCGTCATCCTCCACGAGGATCACGTACATGCCGTCGGGCCGCCGATGCGCGTGGACCGCGCTGCCGAAGTCGATGGCCCCGATGCGCCCGCCCACTTCCGGGCCGGCCCAGACGCTGCCCTCGCGGCTCCCGTCGGCCGCACGGAAGATGGCGACCTCGCCGAACCGGTGCTCGTCGCCCGAGCCCAGGTCATAGGCCACGAACACGTAGTCGCCTGCCACGTCCATGGCGATCGGCTGGATGTCGCGCCCCCGGTTGTCCGAGAAGCGGTACGGGATGGCGGTGGTCCAGGCGTGCCGGCGGTCGGTCGACCAGCGGTCGTAGCGTCGGATCTCGCGCGCCATCGGATACCACGTCTGCATCGGGTTTGCCTTGGAGTAGGTCGCCAGGTACATCGTGTCGGTGGCGGCGACATAGCGGACGAAGCGGACGTTCGTGATGTCGTCGGGGACCGTGGTCGTCGTCCGCGTGCGGACCGAGTAGAACGGCCCGCCCTTGCCGGCGCCCGCGTCGAGGGGAAAGCGGTGAAGGGTGCCGCGCTGCTCGCCGATCCACACCGTGCCGGCATCGTCGAGGAAGAACGCCCGCATGACGTCGATGTTGCCGGGCGCGATGGCCTCGAACTCGTCCGCCTGGAAGTCCCCGTCGCCGTTGCGGTCGGCCCACATCCAGGCCTTGTTGGTGCACGGGTTGTTGGGCGGCCACTCGCCCGGCTTCGAACCGTTCCGGGAGAACACCGCCGCCGGCACGGCGATCTCGCCATCGAAGCGGTAGACGCAGAGGTGGGCATCCCACTGGCAGCTCAGGAGCTTGCGGCCATCGCTAAGACGGATGACGCGGACGCCCTCCTGGCGGATGTGGAGACGCGGATCGTTCGGATACTTGAAACGGTCGATTGTCCATGCCCGATGCGTCCAGCCCGCATGGGGCCAGCCCTCGGCCGTCGGCCGGGACCAATCCACTTCGTAGCGCGAATCCTTGGTGAAGACGCTGGTTTCCTCGCCGGCATCCACGTCCGCCGAATCGAGGAACTCCAGCCCCTCCAGCGTCCAAAGGCACTTGCCGGCCGGGTCGAACTTCTGGAGCTTTGCGCCGAAGCCGTTGCCCCCCGCGTAGGGGCCGCGGCCGTTCGAACTGACGTAGGTGTTGCCCCCCTGGTCGACGCCGACCCCGGTGGGGTCGCAGAAGCGGTCGTCCGCGACGCGGCCGGGGATCGGCCCGGCATAGACGCCGCCCTCAACGCCCAGCGATGCCTTAAGTGCGGGCGCTCCTTCCACAGTATAGAAGCGGACTTGCTGACGCGGACCGTTGTCGGCCACGACGAGGCGGCCGTCCGGCGCGAGTGCGATCGCCGACGGCTCGACGATGTCTACGATCTCCGCGTTCGCATACGCCCCGGCGGGGGCGTCGT
The DNA here is from genome assembly GCA_964354185.1 of uncultured Anaerolineales bacterium. Lineage (GTDB taxonomy): Bacteria > Planctomycetota > Phycisphaerae > FEN-1346 > FEN-1346 > CAYGZE01. Next base: position 17,192 of record CAYGZE010000052.1, read on the forward strand.
AGGCCCGGACGCGCCACGTCCCCTCGGCCCCCTTCTGGCAGATCCAGAGGCGGCCAGCCTTGTCGAAGGCCATCTTGTAGGGCGTGTCCGTGTCCGGGCTCAGCCCGAACTCGCGCTTCGGCGCCATGTCGGACGAGCCGTAGACCTTGACCTTGCGGCTGATGGGATCGGCGAGGAAGACCTCGCCGCCGCGCGCGGCCACGCCGGTGAGAGACTTCCCGCCCTTGTCGGACGGCGGGTGGAGGAAGAGGACGTTGCGGACGCGGCCCTCCGCGCCGGGCCACTTCGCAGGCTTCCCGTCCAGCGTGTAGCGGGCCACCCCGAACCACATGGGGTCGCTCTCGGTCATCTTCCGTTCCATGCGAAGGGCAAAGATGTACTGATCGTCCGCCGTAATCGCCGGCCCGCCGGTGAGGGCCGTGTAATCGTCCACCTTGCCGGTCGCGTCGCCCTCCTTGTAGAAGCCGATGGCGCGACCGGCCTCGTCCCAGGTGCAGTTCGCTGCGACGCGGCCGTCGGCGAAGACAAAGACGTCGTCGATGTCAAGCTGGACCCATCGGCCCTTGTTGCGGTCGCCGCCCTTGAAGGTGTTGCCGAACCAGCCGGTCCGCATGTTGAGGGCGGCCGGTCTCGGCGCGTCGTCGCGAGCCGCCGCGAGGAGTTCCGGGCTGAACAGCGCCGCTATCATCACAGCCATCACACACGTTCGCATGACGGAATCCTCATTGTTTCAGTTTGCATGACGAGACGGGCACGGAGCGACGCATGTCGTGGGCCTTGCCTACTTGGGCGCAGGCGAGGCAATCTTCAGTCGGACCTGCCCATACTGCATGTTGGCCGTCGGAAACTTGAGCTTCAGCGACTTTCCGGCGGCCTCGACCGTGGCATCCTCCTCCTTCACCCACTTGCCGTTCTCGAAATGCCCTTGCTCCGCCGAGGCCACGGCGACGTCGTACCCGTCGGCGCGGCGGAGTTCCACATCGATCTTCGTGGAGGTGATGATGTAATCATCCGGCCCCATCTTGATGATGAGCCCGTTGCCGTTCAGCAACGGACCGCCCGTGTGCAGCCGATAATCTCGCCATTCGGTCTCGCCCGGCAGATGATCCACCGTGGCCGTGAACGTGACCTTCA
>CAYGZE010000053.1:0-18152 GCA_964354185.1 uncultured Anaerolineales bacterium
CGATGCGGCCACGGGGTCGCTGGGGCAGGGCGTCAGCGTGGCCGCCGGCCTCGGCCTCGCCGCCCGCATGGACGCCATCGACAAGACGATCTACGTCGTCTGCGGCGACGGCGAGAGCCGCGAAGGCCAGATCTGGGAGGCCATCGACTTCTTGGCCGACCAGAAACTCGCGAACGTCCGCGTCATCTTCAACGCCAACGGCATGGGCCAGAGCGATTACGTGAGCCCGCAGCAGGGGCCCGAGGCCCTGGCCGCCAAGGTCAAGGCGTACGGCCTGCGGCCGATTACGATCGACGGCCACGACCCCGAGGCCATCTCGAAGGCCCTGTCGGCCAAGGCGACCGGCGGCCGGCCCCCGGTCGTCATCGCCAAGACCGTCAAGGGCTGGGGCGTCCGCGAACTCCAGCAGGTCGGCTACCACGGCAAGCCCCTCTCGGCGAAGGACGTGGCGGCGGCGCTCGAGGAACTGAAACTGCCCGCCCGCAAGCCCGACCTGGTCCTGTGCCCGGCCATGCCGAAGGGCGAGGCGCCGGTGGCGCCGCCGGGGCCGATCGCCATGCCCGACCCTGACTTCGTCGCCCTGGCCGAGGGGACCAAGTTCGTCGGCGGGGCGGAGAAGCGGAAACTGGCGACGCGGCAGGCGTACGGCCTGGCGCTGCGGGCCCTCGGCCGCGCGTCGCCCCGCGTCGTTGCCCTCGACGCCGACGTGTCGAACTCCACCTTCTCCGATATCTTCCGCAGGGAGTTCCCGGACCGCTTCGTCGAGTGCCGCATCGCCGAGCAGAACATGGTGTCGGTGGCGGCGGGCCTGGCGGCGGCCGGGAAGATCCCCTTCGCCAACACCTTCGCGAAGTTCTTCGCGCGGGCCTACGACCAGGTCGAGATGGCGGCCAACACGTGCGCGAACGTGAAACTCGTCGGCAGCCACTCGGGCGTCAGCCTCGGCGCCGACGGGCCCAGCCAGATGGGCGTCGTCGACGCCGCCTTCTTCGGGTCGCTCGCCAGCGTCCGGACGCCGAAGGGCCACCCCGCCTGCATCGTCCTGAACCCCTGCGATGCCGTCAGCACCTACAAACTCGCCTGCCTGATGGCCTCCTACGACGGCATGGCCTACATGCGGACGCTGCGGCCCGAGGGGCCGTTCCTCTACCCGCCCGCGGAGGTCTTCCACCTGGTGGGGCAGAAGGTGCTCGCGAAGGGCCGGGACCTGACGGTCGTCGCCTGGGGCTACATGGTCCTGGAGGCCCGCAAGGCCATCGACGCCCTGAAGGCCGATGGCGTCGCGTGCGGCCTGGTGGACGCCTACAGCCTGCCCCTGGCGGACGACTTCCTCGAGGCGATCGGGGCGGGCGAGGGCACGCGGCTGCTCGTCGTCGAGGACAACTACGCGGGCGGCATCGGCAGCGCCGTCGCGACCGCCGCGGCCGCGCGCGGCAACGTGCACGTGACGACCCTGACGCCGGCGCGGATGCCGAAGTCCGGCAGGACCGCCGACGACGTCCTGGCGTACGTGGGCATCGATTGCGGCAGCATCGTCCAACGGGTCAAGGCGATCCTCGGCAAGGCCTGAGCGGCCGGCCCCTGCCGAGGTGGCCGGAGGGCGCCACGCGGGCGGCGCCCCGTTCCGGCAAGGGGAACACGGCGGCCGCGCCAGACCGAGGCCCCCATGTCCTTCACCGACCGCATCCTGGGCGAGGGGATCACCTTTGACGACGTCCTGCTCGTGCCGGCCTTCAGCGAGGTCGTGCCGCGCGACGCCGACACCTCCACCCAACTGACGCGCCGCATCCGCATCCACATCCCCATCGTCTCGGCCGCCATGGACACCGTCACCGAGGCGATGCTGGCCATCGCCCTGGCCCAGGAGGGCGGCATCGGCATCATCCACAAGAACCTTTCGGTGGCCGACCAGTGCCGCGAGGTCGAGAAGGTCAAACGCAGCGCCAACGGCATTATCCCCGACCCCGTCACGCTGGGGCCCCGCGAACGCGTCGCCACGGCCCGGCGCGTCATGGACCAGAACAACATCTCGGGCATCCCGATCACCGAGGACGGGCGGCTGGTCGGCATCCTGACGCGGCGGGACCTGAAGTTCCACATGGACGAGCAGTTGCCCATCGCCGACGTGATGACCCGCGAGAACCTCATCACCGCCTCCGCGGGCACCAGCCTGGAGGAGGCCGAGACCATCCTCCTGCGCCATAAGGTCGAGAAACTGCCCCTGGTGGACGACGCAGGCCGCCTCGTCGGCCTCATCACCATCAAGGACATCGAGAAACTCCACCAGTTCCCCCTCGCCTGCCGCGACGAGGGCGGCCGCCTGCGCGTGGGGGCCGCCGTCGGCGTCCTCGACTACGAGCGGGCCGAACGCCTCATCGAGAAGGACGTCGACCTCTTGGTCGTCGACACGGCCCACGGCCACTCGGCCAACGTCCTGGAGACCATCAAGGCCCTGCGGGCCAAGCACGACCTCCAACTGGTTGCCGGCAACGTGGCGACGGCCGAGGCGGTGGCCGACCTCGTCAAGGCCGGCGTCGACGGCGTCAAGGTGGGCATCGGACCCGGCTCGATCTGCACCACCCGCGTCGTCTCGGGCGTCGGCGTGCCCCAGATCACCGCCATCGCCGAGTGTGCCCGCGAGGCCGGCCGCGCGGGCGTCCCCCTCATCGCCGACGGCGGCGTCCGCCACTCCGGCGACATCACCAAGGCCCTGGCCGCCGGGGCCTCCTCCGTCATGCTCGGGAGCCTGCTGGCGGGCCTCGACGAGTCGCCCGGCCAGGTCATCATCTACAAGGGACGCACGTTCAAGGCCTATCGCGGCATGGGGTCGCTGGGCGCCATGGTCAAGGGCTCCGCCGACCGCTACGGCCAGGGCGCGGAACGCAACCGCGGCGACAAACTCGTCCCCGAGGGCGTCGAGGGCCGCGTCCCCCACCGCGGACGCCTGGCCGACTTCGTCTACCAGTTGGTCGGCGGCGTGCGGGCCGGCATGGGCTATTGCGGCTGCCGCACGATTGAGGAACTCCGCACGCGGTCGAAGTTCCGCCGCGTCAGCTACGCCAGCGTCATCGAGAGCCATCCCCACGACATCGCCATCACGCAGGAAGCGCCGAACTACAGCATCCCGCCCACCCAGATGGAGTAAGCGACGGCCGGAGGGGGCCGCGGCCCCCTCACCCGGCCTTCGGCCACCCTCTCCCTCAGGGAGAGGGAAACAGGGCGAAGGCCGGCCCGATGTCCTCCCCTCTCCCTCAGGGAGAGGGGGCGGGGGTGAGGGTGGCTCTTGCCTTGGCCGGGTGCCATGCTTTCGCTTGCGAAAGCATGCGCTGCCGCCCCCAGAATTGCTGTAAGTCCACATTTTACAATCCGAAAAACGGGTTGGCGCGCGCGATTTTTGCCGATTTTTGGGGCTCCCGGAGGGCCAAATCGGCCCTGGCGCTAGCGCCAGAGGGGTTGGGCCTCCCGGATGTTAAGATGGGTAAGGCAAAACACAGCGGTTTTTGGTCGTTTTCTGACGTTTTACGTACGGATTGCAGCGCTTTGGGTCGGTTTTTGATCGCTTTTGACGGCTTTTGGCGCTCGATAGGTGGGCATGAGTCCATAACACTTACGTTCATAGCGGACTCGCCCTGTCCGAAATAGGGCCAATAGAGGTGTCGCGGGGACGTATTTCACCGCAGAGTGCGCAAAGGACGCAAGGGCAGGCACTTACGAGTGCGCAATGCGGAATGGACGACACGGCCCGCAAAGTGCGGTAACTGGGTAACTTGGGTAACCGAGCCGCCCGCCCTCAGTCCTGGCGGGTAAGGGAGCGGCCGCGTTCCCTATGCGACCAGGAAGCCGAGGGGTTCTCTCAGTCTCTCCGCGCACCGGAGGTGTCTCCTGTCCCCATTCCAGACCAGGAGTATCTCCCTGTCGTCAAAGAGGTAATCAGACATCCAGGCCAGGTTGGGACTCAACGGGTTTCCAAGCCCGAGGCCGGCGCAGGCCGGTGCGCGCATGGAGAGGACAGCCGCCACAGTCAGGGAAGGCGAGGCTCAATCCCCAATACAAGGAGGGGCTCCGTAAGGACGAAGTCGAAGTGAGGCATCTCCTTGGCGGTCTTCTCGAAGGTTACCATGCCGTCGTACCTGACGGCATTGAGTGGGACACCGCGCCGAGATGAGGCCGACTGGGCGCCGACCTTGCACAGGTTCGAGGCAAGGCGAGCCGTTGGGACAACGAGCACGCCCCCCTGATCGGCACGCCAAGGCGAGTTTCAGGTAGTCCTGGTAGTACGTTCTTGCGTTCCCAAACTCGACCTCAAGAGCAACACCTGCCTTGGCGAAGTCCACCTTAAGTCCAAGGCCTTTGCACACTCGCACCTCACGCGTCCATCCGTGGGCAACCATGCTGTCGGCAATGGCTCGGTTGTAGTCTCTCTGGCTCGAACACCCACCGGTTTCCACCTCGCCCAGGCCGGCCGAGAGCCCCTGCACAACCTGGCGCCAGTCGCCGCTGCAATCTGCCAAACGGTGGTCGAGTTGTCGGACGATTCGCAGGCCACTCGCGGCACACGCCTTTGGCGTTCGGACTCGGGGAGATGGCTCGACCCGGCGCACGCTCTCGCTCCGGCGCGACTGATCAAGCACAACTCCTCCTTCCAAAATTCCTCGACGATGCCCCCGGCGAATGCTACGCCGATCATGGGGTCCTCCGGGAAAGACTGCCCGCAGCCGCAAGAGTACTCGAGATAACTGACGCAGCCCTGTCTGGCCATAAACTGGTGGTCGAACGTCTCATCAGCAGCACACATAACACGTACCCAATCGCCAATGCGAAACGGACCCCCAGGCACGTTGCGGAATAGCCTGTTCTGGAGCCGCCTAGACACTCCTTGCCCACCGATAGATGCCCCGCCCCATGAACTCCAAGTATCCGAGATCACGTAACACCTGCAACTGCTGCCTTATCTTTGGCCGAATGTGTCGATTCCTGATATGGATGAGCGCGAGGCGCGCCTCGAAGGAATACGCGTCCTTCAATGTGAAGACCTGCTTCTGTAAGGAGCGCAGCATGGCAAGTACGTCCAAAGTCCATCCTCGCTCTCTAGGAGCCAGCTCCTCCAGTGCTCGTGCGTGCTGGAACCGGTCTCTTACATGGCACGGATGGGTCGCCTCTCCTGAGGCAACCACACTTATGCGTCCGTCCTGGGGTATGGAGCTCAGGACGATGTTGCAGCCCACCCAGCCCGCTCTGCGGGCATTTGGCCCCAGCGGTTTGCGGGCCTCAATGGCCGAGAAAGGAACTGCGAACTTGGGTATGAGTAACAGGTCCGATACTGTTGACGCCGTGAGGCTATAGCGCAACAGTAACAGGTGCGGGAGGCGGTCCTCTAAGACTGCGCGGAGCATGGCATCGTAGCCGGCGTCGACTACTCTGCGTCCTATCGCACTCTTTGTAGCCTTCAGTTGGAACCCCGCTTGGCATCGGGGACAGGCGAAATCCGTGGCCTCTGCGTTGTTGCGCATTGGCGCAAGGACCTCAGACGGACAAGCCGGGCAGTACATGTTTGCCGAGGCCCAGGCCTCCGTTACGACGCGCGCAATCTGGGAGTTGCTCTTGTACCGCGAGCCCAACTGGATTGGCAGGTCTAGAATCACGGCTCTACAGTGGCGGCCCCCCGCGCAGGGGGAGGACACGGGGGAAGCCAATCCTCGAGTGGCGGACAACGGCCAACCATGGTCTTGAGACTAGCCGGTATCAGGGGAGAGTCAAGAAGGGGCACGCCAACCTGGCCGCGGGCCCGTTCGGGTGGTGACATACGAACAGTTGTCATCGGACGCCAGACGCGTTCTGTCCTCTGGCCGCGCGCTTGCACCACGGACGCTGGGCACTGGCGGGCAAGCCGCCAGTGGCACCCGGCACAACGGCGCCGTCCAGGGTGAACCCCCCATTCGGCTTCGCGGACAGGTTTCGGATTGGCGCAAAAAGTCCGCAGCCCATCAGCATTTCTACCCTGGGTCCGCGGGAGCGGCAACACAAAAAACGCCGTGACCGGACCGGCTCCTTCGGGAGGCGGGGGGGTAAGAAGCCGGAGGAGCCACGAGCCACGAGCCAAGGCGAACAACGGCCGGACACGGCGTGCCGTGGCCCTACGAAAGGAACGGCAAGGTCCACGGCGAGATTCCCATTCGGCACGGCTCAGGGCAGGCTTCGACTCGCTGCCCTCGCTCAGAATGACACCCCGCGCTCCCCGCCGCGCAGACCGCGTGGGTGCAAGCACCCACTACGTGTTCGGGTTCCGCGGCGGGTGCGGAGACCCGCCGCGCAGACCGCGTGGGTGCAAGCACCCACCCTGCGTGTTCGGATTCCGCCACGCGGGGCGGAGGGCATGCTTTCGCAAGCGAAAGCATGGCACCCGGCATGGCACCCGGCACCCGGTGCTCAGGACGACGGCCGGAGGGTGTCTTTTCCGGGGGCCTCGACCCGTTCCCTGGCGGCCATCAGGCGCTGCTCGGCGATGGTGAGGTAGTTGTCGCGCTCCTTGACGCTGTCCCAATTGCGGTTGGCGTCGGTCAGTTCCCCAATGGCCAGGGTCAGGATCTCGTAACTGTAGGTCGACCGTTGCTGGGGCGAGGTCTTGGCTGTGAACTGGAGGAACGCCTCGATGGTCTGGCCGAGTTTGGCCTCGTAGGCCTGGCGGTTCTTCGAGGTCTTGGCCGTCTCGACGGCCGACAAGCCGGCCTGGGCCACGCCCAGGAGCCACTGGCGGTAGGTGTCGAATCGCGCTCGGATGTGGGTCAGGGCTTCGTCGAGTTCCTGCGGGTTCCGCGCAATCCAGCGGACGGGCCCCTGGTCCTCCGGCATCTTCGCTTCGCTCACGATGTACTTGAGGGTGTCCCGCCGGTTCTCGAGCCAGTCGACGGGGTCGCGGTCGTTGTCGAGGCCGGTCTGGCGCAGGAACTTGGCGTAGTCGAGGGCCTTCAGGTAGCCGTCGTACGCATCATCGAACCGTCCCTGGAGTTCGAGGGCCTTGCCGTCCTTGATGGCGTTCTGGGCAACGATCCGCCCGACGTTCACCTGCTCGCGCCGCCAGGAGGAATAGAGGAGGCCGGCGCCGATGCCCGAGAAGGCGAGCACGGCGATGATGCCGAGGATGAGGGCGGCCTTGCCGCTGCTCGAGAGGCGGGTGAACCAGGAGCCGCGCGCCCCGCCGTAGACGACCGTCGCCCCGGCGGTCAGGGGGGCGCGGCGGGCGGGGGCGCCCGAGACGACGGCGGCCACCACGGTGCCGGCCGGCGCCGGGGCGGCACCGTCGATCAGGATGGTCTTGCAGTGGGGGCACTGCTGGGCGTCGATGGGGACGGTGCGGTTGCACCGCTTGCAGAGGCGCGTGGTGGGGGCCGTCGGGGCCGAGACGATCTCCTTGCCGCGCCCCTTGCCCGTGGGGACCTTCAGGGAGCGGCTGCAATTGGGGCATCGGACGATGGAGCCGGCCTTGTCGGATTCGGCCACCATGCTTCGGCCGCACGGGCACTGGAACAGGATCGCCATGGTCGTGTGTCTCCGTCCTCTTCTTCAACCCGGCCGCCGTGCGACCGGGGCCTAGGTTTCGCCGGCGGCGCGGCCGGGGTCGGGCGGCCGGGGTGCCGGTCCGGCGTCGGGCGCGCGTCCCGCGGCGCCGGAACTGTCGACGGGCAGCAGGACGGTGAAGGTCGAGCCGTGGCCCGGTTCGCTCTCGACGGAGACGGCCCCGCCCAGCAGGCCCGTCAGTTCCTTTACGATTGAGAGGCCCAGACCGGTGCCACGATATCGCCGGGTGTAACTGGAATCCAGTTGCGTGAACCGGTCGAAGATGCGGAGTTGCTGTTCGCGGGGGATGCCGACGCCGGTGTCGGAGACGGTGAAGGCGACCATGCCGTCCTGGGCGGGTCGGACGGCCAGGCGGATCTCGCCTTCCTCGGTGAACTTGATGGCGTTCACGAGGAGGTTGTACAGGATCTGCTGCACCTTGGTGGCGTCGGTCGTCAGGATGGGGGCCGCGGGGTCGACCTCGACGGAGAAGCGCAGGGGCGTGTCGGCGAGCATGGGGCGGACCATGTTGGCGGCCACTTCGGCGAGGTCCTGGGGGGTGACCTTTTCGTAGCGGGCCTGGACGCGGCCGGCCTCGATCTGGGCCAGGTCGAGCAGGTCGTTGATCATCTCCAGCAACATGCGGCCGCTGGAGAGGATGTTGGCGGCGTAGCGGGCGAGTTTGGGGTCGCTCTCGACGGTGGGGGCGTCGCGGATGATCTGGGCGAAGCCGAGGATGGAGTTGAGGGGGGTGCGCAGTTCGTGGCTCATGGTGGTGAGGAACTTGGTCTTGACCTGGTTCATCTCGAACAGGGCGACGTTGGCCTTGGCGAGTTCGTCGAGTTTGGCGTCGCGGCTTTCGCTCGCGGCGTGGAGTTCGGCCTGGGCCTTGGCCACCCGGTCGAGCATGTGGTTCAGGGCGTCGGAGAGGGCCTCGAGTTCGTTGCCGGTGTCGATCTCGCTGCGGACCTGGATGTCGCCGTCGCTCACGCGGTCGGCCACGTCCTTGAGGTGCTGGATGGGGCGGATGACCATGTAGCGGAAGATGGCGTAGAGGACGGCCATCGAGAGGGCCATGACCACCAGGGCCGCGACCAGCAGGACGAGGCGGTTGGCGAACAGGGTGCGGTTGCGTTCGGAGATGTCGAGGGTGAGGGCGACGGCTCCCTTCAACTCGCCCGCCTTGTAGGTGCTGTGGCAGGCCAGGCAGTCGGCTTCGACGCGGAGGCCCTGGACGTAGTGGAAGGTGTTGCCGGACGTCTGCCAGTAGCCCTTCTCCTCGGCGTGCTTGAGGAGGACGGCGACGGCCTCGGCCTCGAAGGGCGTGAGGTCGGGCGGGGGCGCCTGGGCCTCGCCCTCCTTGGCGGGGGCGATGCGGATGAGTTTGGCCTGCTGGGCCCCGCCGGGGCGGAACCGCTTGAGTTGCTCGCGTTCGGCGGTCTTGTCCTCGCCCATGAACCCGATGGCGTGCAGGCCCTGGAGGTAGGCCTGGGCCTGGGTCTGGGCGCGGTCGGGGTCGCCCGAGCGCACGAGGCGCTCCATCTGCCACCAGGGCCACGACAGGCACGCCGTCACCGTCAGCAGGATGAACAGGCCGAAGGTCAGCCGCGCGCGGCGCTCGAGCGTCGTTCTGGAGATGCGCCGTTTGGACATGCTCGCCCGGATGCTCCGCGGCCCGGCGGGGACCGGACTCGGGCCCCGCCGGCCGGCGGTATTATCGCACAACGGCCGGCGGGTTCAAGCGCGGACGTGCGGCGCATGGGCGGCACTGGCGGACGAGCCGGGTGCCACGGTTGCGCTGTCCAGCAACCGTGCCTCGTGCCGCCACAAGCACGGCTGCACACGGCGCAGCCGTGGCACCCGGCGCACGGCGCCTACAGGACGCCGTAGGCCTCCAGGGCCTTGCGCAGGGCGGCGGCGTGGGCCTCCGACAGGTCCGTCATCGGCAGCCGCTTCTCGTCGGACCCCAGGAGCCCGGCCCACTTCATCGCCGTCTTCACGGGGATGGGGTTGGTCTCGATGAACATCGCGCGGCAGAGGGCGAAGAGTTTGCGGTGACAGGCCTGGGCGGCCAGGAGGTCGCCGGCCAGCATGGCGGCCGTGAGGCACTTCACGTCCTTCGGCACGAGGTTGGCCACGACGCTGATGACGCCGCGGGCGCCGAGGGCCATCAGCGGCAGCGTGAGCGAATCGTCGCCCGAGAGGACGGTGATGTCGCACTGGGCGAGGATCTCGCTCGCCTGGTCCATCGACCCCGTCGCCTCCTTGATGGCGACGATCTGCGGCAGCCGCGCCAGCCGCGCCACCGTCTCGGGGCTCATCGAGACGCTCGTGCGGCCGGGGATGTTGTAGAGGACCTGCGGCAGGTCGACCGCCTCGGCGATGGCCGCGAAGTGCCGGTACAGGCCCTCCTGGGTCGGCTTGTTGTAGTAGGGGCAGACCTGGAGCGACGCGTCGGCCCCGACGTCCTTGGCGAACCGCGTGAGGGTAATGGCCTCGTCCGTCGCGTTGGCGCCCGCGCCCGCGATGACGGGGATGCGCCCGGCCGCGCGCCGCACGACCGTCTCGATGATCTTCTCGTGCTCCTCGACGCTCACCGTGGGGCTCTCGCCGGTCGTGCCGACGGGGACCAGGCCGTCGGTCCCCTGCTCGACGTGCCAGTCCACGAGCCGCTCGATGGCGGCGTAATCGACCTTGCCACGCTGAAACGGCGTGACCAGGGCCACCAGACTTCCGGAAAACATGCACGTTCTCCTCTTGAGATACGCCCAGGAGGCCCCATTCTAGCGGCTTGCGCGGGTCTGTCCAGCCCCTACGGCCCCGAGGGCGCTCCCGTAGGGGGGGTAGGTCGGGTCAACAGACCCGACATCCTCTTCCCGGCCGCGTGTCAGGCCGTCGGCGGCTTGGGCGGCGCCGCGCCAGCCGGCGCGGGCGGCACGGGCTGCCAGCCGCTCCCGCCGCCCGCCGAACTGGTCGGGCCCGACGCGCGGAAGACCTGGTTCCAGTCGACCCGGCCCGTCACCTGCATCAGGATAAAGAGCGTGATGATGGCCACGATGACGATCGTCAGCCCCGTCCACCCCACCCAGAAGAACGCGTAACTGAAGCCGACGAGGTACACGAGTTGCGCGAGGCCGACGTGCAGGATGGCGAACCGCGCCCCCGCCACCAGCCGCATGTAACTCACGACCAGCAGCACGCTCGTGGCCGCGCAGATCCAGAACGCCTCGTGGATGCCGATCTTGTCCACCAGGTAGGCCAGCAGAATGTGGAACGCGAAGAACCCGGCCGAGATAAAGAGGTAGTGCATCGGGTGCAGGGGAATCTTCTTGAGGAGCACGATGGTGAACATCACCGTGAAGAAGAAGAACAGGCTCACGGGGGCGTAGAAGGCCATGCGTGCGGCAATGGGGCCGGCGTTGAGGCGGAAGGGCATCTCGATGCCGATCTGCTGCCGCGTGGCGTAGTCGTCGAACTTCCAGACGGCCGTCATCCCGCCGTCGGCGAGCGCGGCCGGCTCACTCGGGCTCACGGCGCCCTTCGGGTAATCGATGTCGGTGAAGTTCGTCGTCGCAGTCAGCGAGAAGTCCCGGAGGCGGACGGGCCGCTCGGTGCCGGGCGCCGGCCCGTAGGCCCACCGGTCGCGGCCGCGCATCTGGTACTCGACCGTGATGGCGACCTCCCCGCCGCCGGTCGGCACGGGGACGACCACCGCGGTGGCGGCGGGATCGACCTCCAGCGGGGCGTCGCCCACCGTGACCCGGAGGTTCTCGGGGACCGGACGACCGCCCGCCGGTTGCGGCCCGGAAAAGAGCGTGTCGCGGGGTTTCCCGGCGGCCGTGCCGCCCTCGGGCAGATGGAAGAGGAACGTCCCGCCCCCCGCGGGCGGCGTCACCGTGTACGTGCCCGAGAACTGGACGCTGTACGTGCTGAACCAGAGGAGGCCCTTGTACCGGTCGGCGTGGTCGAACGCCACGCGGATGTCGCTCCGGACGGGCACGCCCCCGGCGCCGCCCGGCCTCCCGTCGCCGTCGCCCGTCGGAAGGACCGTCGGCGGCTCCTGGACCAGTCCGGACGGGCCCCAGTCGTTGTCCACCTCCTTGCCGAGCGACTGGTTGAGGTTGGCCGTCCGATACTCCAGCGTGCCGCCCAGGATGGCCCAGGCGGCGGTGGCGGCGCCGAAGATCACGAGGATCACGAAGAAGCGGAACGCGGTCATGGCGGTCTCCTGGGGGAAGGGACGATCGGCCCGGCGGGCGCTCCTTCTATCGGCAGAGAGGTCGAGTAACTTCAGTGCGACCGCGCGGCTACTCGTGCGGGCACTCGATGAGCCGCACCATCTCCTGCACAGCCTTGCGGAGGCCGACGAAGACGGCCCGGCAGATGATGCTGTGGCCGATGTTGAGTTCCGCCATCCCGGGGATCTGGGCGACCCGCTGGACGTTCGTGTAGTTGAGGCCGTGCCCCGCGTGGACCACCAGGCCGGCCGCCTGGGCCTGCTTGGCGGCCTCGGCGATGCGGGCGAACTGGCGGTCACGGTCGGGCCCCTCGCGGGCGTTGCAGTACTCGCCCGTGTGGAACTCGACGGCTTGGGCGCCGACGGCGGCCGACGCCTCGACCTCCTCGGGCGTCGGGTCGATGAAGAGGCTCACCACGATCCCGGCCTCGCGCAGGCGCTTGACCGCGGAGGCGACTTTCGCCTCCTGGCCGGCCACGGGCAGGCCGCCCTCGGTCGTGATCTCCTGCCGCCCCTCGGGGACCAGGGTCGCCTGGTCGGGGTGGACCTCGCGGGCGACGGCGACCATGGCGTCGGTGACGGCCATTTCGAGGTTGAGTTTGACCTGGACCGTCTGGCGGAGGATGTGGAGGTCGCGGTCCTGGATGTGGCGGCGGTCTTCGCGCAGGTGCAGCGTGATGCCGCGCGCCCCGCCCAGTTCGGCCTCGGCCGCAGCCCAGACGGGGTCCGGCTCCACGCCGCGCCGCGCCTGGCGCAGCGTGGCCACGTGGTCGATGTTCACACCGAGGTGGGGCATCGGTCGATTCCCCCGTGCGGCGGCGGACCGCGCCGCCGTACGTACCAGCGCGTTCGGCAAGTTCCCATCGGCGGGTGCCACTGGCGGCTTGTCCGCCAGTGCTCTCGCGGACTGCACTGGCTGCAGGCAGCCACTCACACGCCCGTTGCAGACGCGCCAAACACGCGCGCCCCCCGGGGCGCGCCGTCGTGGTCCCGAAGGCGACTCGGGGCGACCTTACTGCTTGTGGTGCCGCCTCTTCCAGCGCATGTGGCGCTTCTTGCTGCCGACCTTGCGGCGACGTCGGGACTTGGCCACGCAGGCTCCTCCCCGGTAAAGGGATCGCTTTCTACAACCGCACAGTGGTTTATAGCGGGAGCCGGAGTCGGCGTCAATGACCTACGTCGCGCGGCGGTTGCGGGGGTGTGACTGTTTTTCCGGCAGCCCCAAGTCGCGGAAACGCCGTGCCTTAAGTGCCGGAGGCACGACTGTTCTGTAGCCCAGGCCGCAAGGCCTGGGAATGCGGCGGCGTACGAACCCTCTTCTTCTTTCTGTCAAGCCCCGCAGGGGCGACTGACCGGCTCAGTCGCCCCTGCGGGGCTTGAAAAAGCAGACAGCAGAACGGTGCGCGCTTCCGTTACCACGGGCTCGCGCCCGTGGCTAGAGAACAGTACGCCCCTGCGGGGCTGCCAGAAAAAACAGTCACACCCGGGTACGGAGACCCGCCGCGCCAAGGCCTGAGCGGCGCTGGGAACCTACGTCGCGCGGGGCCGGCGGCGGACGAACCGCCCGCCCGGCAGCGACCGGACGAGGCCCTTGAGTTCGAGGAGCGTCAGGGCCCCCGAGACGCGCGCGGCCTCCAGGCCGGCCCGGGCGGCGAGGGCGTCGGCGGCCAGGGGCTCGTCGTCCAGGACCTCCAGCAGCCGCGCCTCCTCGGCCGACAGGCGGACCTTGAGGTCGAGCGTGGCCTGGGCGGCGTCTCCCTCGCCGGCCGGCGCCGCCAGGCCCAGGTCGGGGAACTCTTCCAGGACGTCGGCGACGGACTCGACGAGTTTCGCGCCGTCGCGGAGGAGCGCATGGACGCCGGCCGCCCCCGGCGCGTCGACGCGGTTGGGCACCGCGAAGACCTCCTTGCCGAACTCGCCGGCCAGGCGGGCCGTGATGAGCGAGCCGCTCTGCTTGCCGGCCTCGGCGACGATGACGCCCATCGCGAGGCCCGCCAGGAGGCGGTTGCGGCGGGGGAAGTTCTCGGCCCGGGGCTCGGTCGTCATGGGGAACTCGCTCAGGAGGGCGCCGCGCGCGGCCACGGCCTCGGCCAGCCGCGCGTTCTCCGGCGGATAGAGTCGATCCAAGCCGCTGCCGAGGACCGCGATCGTGCGCCCTCCCGCCGCCAGGGCCGCCCGGTGGGCCGCCGTGTCGATGCCGCGCGCCAGGCCCGAAACGATGGTGAACCCCGACCGCGCCAGGCCCCCCGCCAGACGCTCGGCCTGCTCCTGGCCGTAGAGGCTGCACTTGCGCATGCCGACGATGGCGACGGCCTGGGCGTCCTCGGGCACGAGCGTGCCCCGCAGGTACAGCACGGGCGGCGGGTCGGGCAGGTAGGTGAGGGCGACGGGATACTCGGCCTCGCCGCGGCAGACGAGGCGGGCGCTGGCGGCCTGGACGCGGTCGCGCTCGGCCTCCGGATCGGCCTCGCCGATGGCCGCCCGGATCGCCTCGGCCGTCGCCCGGCCGATGCCCTGGACCTCGGCCAGGCGCGACGCCGGCGCGTCGGCCGCCGCCTGCGCCGACCCGAAGTGCTCGACCAGCGCTGCGAACAGGCGCGGCCCGATCCCCGTCGCCAGGTGGAGCCGCAGCGCGGCCAGACGTTCCGCCTCGTCCATGCGTTCCCCGTGCCTGGAAGGACGAGCCTAGTGCTCTGTGACATGTCAACCGATGGGTGCCACGCTTTCGCTTGCGAAAGCGTGCGCCTCCGCCAGGAACATGCTTTCGCAACGGCGCGAAAGCATGGCACCCTTCAGAACACGTGTCACAGAGCACTAGGATAGAGGCGGGAGGAAGCGGGGTCAAACGTTCTCTTGCGGGGGGCGGTGCTTCCGAGCGCCGGGTGCCACCCTGGCTGGGCGCCGCGGCGACCGCTGGCGGCTTGTCCGCCAGTGTTTCTGCGCTTCTTGGCGCGGTGGGTCCGAAGACCCACCGCGCCAAGGGGCAAGTTGCGTTGCAGGGCTACCCGCGCAGGCCCTGGATCGCGTCGCGGACCTCGTCGTCGGTGACGTCGTCGGCCTCGGTGACGGCCCCGACCGCGGTGGGCAGGATGAACCTCAGGCGGCCGGCCGCGGCCTTCTTGTCGTGGCGCAGGAGGTCGAGCAGCCGGTCCGCGTCGGGCGGGTCGGACAGGGCGACGGGCAGGCCGAACCGCGCGAGCAGCCGGCGCTGGCGCTCGACGACCTTGGCGTCCACGAGGCCCCGCCGCTCGGCCAGCCGGGCCTCGGCCGTCATGCCGAGGGCGACGGCGCGGCCGTGGGTCATCGCCGCCCCTGCCGCCAGCGACGCGCTCTCGATCGCGTGGCCGATCGTATGGCCATAGTTCAGAATCCGCCGGAGGCCCGATTCCCGCTCGTCGGCCATGACGACCTCGGCCTTGATCCGGACGCTGCGGGCGATGACCTCCTCCAGCCTCACGGGGTCGCACATCAGGAGGGCGTCGGTGTGGGACTCCAGGATGTCGAACAGGCCGGCGTCGCGGATCATCGCATGCTTGACGACCTCGGCCAGTCCGGTCCGGAGTTCCTCGTCGGGCAGGGAGGCCAGGGCCCCGACGTCGGCCAGGACGGCCGCCGGCTGGTGGAACGCGCCGATCAGGTTCTTGCACTCGGGATGGTCGATGGCGGTCTTGCCGCCGACGCTCGCGTCCACCTGGCCCAGGAGCGACGTCGGGAGGCCGATCCACGCGATGCCGCGCATGTACGTGGCCGCCACGAACCCCGCCAGGTCGGTGACGACGCCCCCGCCCAGGGCCACCACGACCGAGCCGCGGTCCAGGCCGAACCGGAGCATGGCGTTCCAGAGGCGCTCGGCCTGGGCGAGGGTCTTGGCGGCCTCGCCGGGCGGGAGGACGGCCGTCCCGGCCTGGAGGCCGGCCTCCGCCAGGCTCGCCAGGACGGGGGCCTGGTGGTGCGCGGCCACGTGGGCGTCGGTGATGAGGAACGCCTTACGGCTCGGGGCCGCGCGGCTGGCCTCCGGGCCCGCCCGGCCCAGGAGGTCCCTCCCGATTACCACGCTGTAGTCGGATGCGGTGGGGGAGGTACGGACTCGCACTTGTTGCATGGCTTTTCGCTCGGGTGCGGGCTCGAAGGATGAAGAACGCGACCACCATCACGAGGATGAGCCCCAACATGAGAACGAAGGCGGGGTTACCCAAGAGGGCGCCCGGCGTCGTCAGCGGCGAGCGCATCAGGCCGCCCCCTGTCCCCGGCCCGGCCAACTCGATCCGCCGCCCGAGGATCATCGGCGCGAAGCCCACGCCCTTCGACCCCTTGTACTGCCGGATCTTGTAGAAGTAGCCCTTGACGCGGACCTCGTCGCCGACCTTGAGGTAGGCCATGGGGTCGTCGATGACCACCACCGTCGCGATGGGCATCTCGCGGTTCATCGGCTCCTCGCGAATCGTGCAGGTATAGAGATGGGGCACGTCCTTCGCCAGGGCGGCCACGGGCACCCACCACGGCGACACCTGCATGTAGACGCCCCGGATCGTGACGGGCTGGCCGCGGAAACTCGACGGCGTGGCCAGGAGTTGCTCGAACGGAAGGTCCTCGTCCTGGGGGCCGGGCGTCAAGAGCGCGGGCGGCAACTGGTCGATCAGCGAGACCAGCCAGTAGAACGCCGGCTCGTCGTAGTCGAACGTGTTGTCCTTGACGTCGGCGAGCATCGCCTCGCCCTTCTCCAGGGGCAGATCGTAGCGCTTGAGGATCGGGAGTTCGCGGATCTCCTCCTCGGTGAGCCGCCTCCGGGGGGGCTGCTCGGCGGGCGTCTCAGGCTTCTCGGCCTTCGGCGCGGGAGGCGCGGCCTCCGGCTTCTCGGGCGCGGCGGTCGTGGTCTCGCCGGGGGGAGGCGCCGCGGGCGTCGCGGCCGCGCCGGACGCCGCGGGCGCGTCGGGCTCCGCCGCCGGCGCGCCGGCGGCCAGGAGGCCGAGCGCCGCTGCCAGGCCCAGGCCCCCCAGCCGGAACGTCATGGTCAGCCCCGTGCGCATCGCCGTCACCGCCTTTCCCCGATTCTAGGTGTCCGTGGGGGGGTGGTCAAAAGGAATCCCCGTCCCCCTCTGTAGAGACGGGCGCCGAGGGGATTCGTCTCGCCTCGTCGGCCCTGCCCGGGTCTCCCGACCCGTCCGTGTTCAGCGTGCCCGTAACGAGGGTGCCACTGGCTGCTTGCAGCCAGTGCGGTTCCGGGCGGCACTGGCGGACAAGCCGCCAGTGGCACCCGCCCATGGGAAGTTGTCAGGCACGCTGAACACGTGCCCAGACCCACGGCGCAAAAGTGTGAGAACCTTCCGGAACTGGGACTATAATCACCGTCCGGCCGGACTCGGGGGTGCGGCATGGCGCTCGGGACGTACCAGGCGGCGCTCGATTACCTCTTCGCCGCCACCGACTACGAGAAGATGCAGCGGGTCCGCTACAACGCGGACACGTTCAGCCTGGACCGGATGCGGCGGTACCTGGCGCTGCTTGGGTCGCCGGAGCGGCGGCTCGGGAGCGTCCACGTCGCGGGCACCAAGGGCAAGGGCTCGACGGCCGCCATGGTCCACGCGATGGCGGAGGCGTCGGGCCTCGCGAGCGGCCTCTACACGTCGCCCCACCTGGTGGACCTGCGGGAGCGGATCCGCGTGGGCCCGCGCGACATCTCGCCGGAAGACCTTCGCCGGCTGATTCAGGCCGCGCGGCCGCACGTCGAGGCCCTCCGCGCTGCCGGCGACCCGCCGACCTTCTTCGAGATCCTCACGGGCCTCGCCTTCCGCCACTTCGCGGACGCCGGCGTCGACCTGGCCGTCGTCGAGGTCGGCCTGGGCGGGCGGCTCGACGCGACGAACGTCCTCGTGCCGCACGTCTCGGTCATCACCGCCCTGAGCCTCGACCACACCTTCCAGTTGGGCGGCACGCTGGAAAGCATCGCCGCCGAGAAGGCCGGCATCATCAAGCCGGGTGTGCCGGTGGTGACGCACCCGCAGCCGCCCGAGGCGATGGCCGTCGTCGAGCGGGTCGCGCGCGAGGCGGGCTCGCCGCTCCTGGCGGTCGGGCGCGAGGTCCTGTACGCGTGGCAGCCGGGGGAGCGGTGGGGGCGCCGCGGCGGGCGCCTCTCCGTCACGACGCCGCGCGGGGCGTACCCGGACCTCTTCATCCCCCTGATGGGCGAGCACCAGGCGGCCAACGCGGCGTCGGCGATCGCGGCGGCGGAACTCGCGCCGCCCCTGGCCGCGCGCCTCACCGCCGACCGCGTGCGCGAGGGCCTGGCCCGCGTCGACTGGCCCGGCCGCATGGAGCACGTCGCCGGCGCGCCCGAGATGGTCCTCGACGGGGCCCACAACCG
>CAYGZE010000054.1:0-18129 GCA_964354185.1 uncultured Anaerolineales bacterium
CCGTGCGGCAAGTACGCGAAGATCGGCGGCATCGAGGTCGGGCAGGAGGTGGTGCGGGTCCTGCGGGAGATCCGCCTCCAGTGCCCGGCCGTCCTCATGCAGAACCACGGCGTCTTCGCGGTGGGCGTGCATGCGCGGGGGGCCTTGAAGGCGGCGGCCGTCGTCGAGGACATCGCCAAGGCCGTCCACCTGGCCATGGCCGTCGGGCGGCCGATCCCCATCCCGCCCGAGGAGGCTCAGCGCCTGTACGACGTCTACCACACGAAGTACGGTCAGAAGCCCGGCGGAGGGTTTGAGTAGGAGGCCGACGGCATGACGAGCGGAGCAACCCGCACGGAACGCGACACGCTGGGCCCCGTCTCGGTTCCCGCCGACGCCTACTGGGGCGCGCAAACCCAGCGGGCCCGCGAGAACTTCCCCGTCTCGGGCCTGCGGCTCCATCCGGCCCTCGTTCTGGCCCTCGTGATGGTCAAGCAGGCCGCCGTCCGCGCCAACCGCGACCTGGGGAAGATCGACGCCCGCCTGGCCGGGGCCATCGACAAGGCCTGCGGCGAAGTCCTCTCAGGCGCCCTCTACGACCAGTGGGTCGTCGACGTCTACACGGCGGGCGCCGGCACCTCGTTCAACATGAACACGAACGAGGTCCTGGCCAACCGCGCGAACGAGATCCTCGGGTCGCCCCTGGGGTCCTACAAGCCGGTCCACCCCAACGACCATGCCAACATGAGCCAGTCGACGAACGACACGTTCCCGACGGCGATGCAGGTGGCCGCCATCCTGGTCGGCCGGGAACTCGTGGCGGCCATGAACCACCTGGCCGACGCGCTCGGCGCCAAGGGCCGCGAGTTCGATGGCATCGCGAAGAGCGGCCGCACCCACCTCCAGGACGCCACGCCGATCCGGCTCGGCCAGGAGTTCGCCGCCTACGCCCTGGCCGTCCGCCGCGCCGGCAAGGACCTGGACCTGGCGCTCGGGCGGTGCCGGGAAGTCCCCCTCGGCGGGTCCGCGACGGGCACGGGCCTCAACACCCACCGCGACTTCGCCCCGACGGCCGTCCGGCACCTGGCGAAGATCAGCGGCATCGACCTCAGGGCCGCCGAGGACCTCCGCCTGGCCATGCAGTCGATGGCCCCGATGGCCTGCGCGAGCGCGGTCCTGCGGAACCTCGCGCTGGAACTCACGCGCATCGCCAACGACATCCGCCTCCTCTCCAGCGGGCCGCGCACCGGCTTGGCCGAGATCGTTCTGCCCGCCGCTCAGCCTGGCTCCAGCATCATGCCCGGCAAGATCAACCCGAGCATGGCCGAGTGCCTCAACATGGTCTGCATGCAAGTGGTCGGGAACGATGCGGCCGTCGCCCTGGCCGTCCAGGCCGGGCAACTCGAACTGAACGTCATGATGCCCGTCATCGCGCAGAACGTCCTGTTCAGCATGGAAATCCTGAAGAACTACCTGCCGGTCTTCACGGACCGGTGCATCCGCGGAATCCAGGCCGACGCCGCGCGGTGCCGCGCCTACTTCGAGTCCTCCGTCGGCCTGGCGACGCTCCTGAACGAGCACATCGGCTACGCCAAGGCCGCCGAGGTCGCCAAGGAGTCCATCGCCACCGGGAAGACCCTTCGCCAACTCATCCTTGAGAAGGGGCTGATGACCGAGGCCGACTTGGCGCGGGCCCTGGAGGTGCGCCGCGTCACCGAGCCGGGCGACATCTCGCACGCGTGACGCCGGCAGCCGCAGCCGGGCCCGCATCCCCGTCGCGCCCGCCGCGGAAAATCGTTCGGGGCGCCCCGCGGCCGCGGCCTATAATAGGGGATGAGGGGTAGGCCTGCGCCTTGCCGCGACGCGCGGCAGCGCCGGGCGGGATCCGCCCATCACGGCTTCGCCTGGGGGGCCCGACATGCTCATTCGCGAACCGGTCGTCGCCGGGCAGTTCTATCCCGGCACAGGCGCGTCGTGCACGCGCGAGATCGAAGCACTCCTGCCGCGCGAGCCGCCCGAGGAGGCGCCCGAGCGGCCCGTCGCCGGCATCGTGCCCCACGCCGGCTGGGTGTTCTCCGGCGCGACGGCCCTGCGGGTGCTCGACGCGATCCGACGGCGGCGAACCCCGCGCACCTTCGTCCTCTTCGGCGCGGTCCATTCGCCCATCCGCGCCAGCGCCGTCTTCTCGCACGGCGGCTGGCAGACTCCCCTGGGCCTGGTCGAGGTGGACGAGCGCCTGGCCGGAGAGGTCCTTGCGCGGGCCGGCCCCCTCCTTCAGGACAACCCGGTCGCCCACGAGAACGAGCACAGCCTGGAGGTGCAGCTGCCGTTCCTGCGGCACCTGTTTCCGGAGGCGCGGATCGTGCCGATCGCGGTCCTGCCGACGGCCCAGGCGGCCGAGATCGGCCGGCTTGCCGCCCAGGCGATCCAGGGCCTCGCGGCCGACGCCGTGTGCCTGGGCTCCACGGACCTGACGCACTACGGGCCGGCGTACGGTTTCGCGCCGAAAGGGTTCGGCGCGGCGGCGCTGCGATGGGTCCGCGACGAGAACGACCGGCGGATGCTCGACCTGATGCGGCGCCTCGACGCCGAGGCGGTCGTCGACGAGGCCCGGGAGCATCTGAACGCGTGCGGCGCGGGCGCGGTGGCGGCCACGCTCGCCGCGGCCCGCGAACTCGGCGCCGACAAGGGCTACGTCCTCCAGTACACCACCTCCGCCGACGTCATGCGCGACCAGATGGGCCGCGCGGACCCCGGCGCCGCCGTCGGCTACGCCGGCGTCGTCTTCTAGGCTCGCGCAAAAGGATTGACACCCGCGCGCGGCGTTTTTACCTTCTGGCCATCGCCGGCGTCTTCGGGCACGGGGGCCCGCCATGTCCTGGCCGAATCGCATCACGGTGCTGCGGCTCCTGCTGGTCACGCCGTTCGTCCTGCTCCTGGTGAATGCGGCCTTCCATCCGGCCTACCGGTACGGCGCGCTGGGCCTGGCGGTCCTCATCGGCGTGCTCGACGCGGCCGACGGGATCATCGCGCGGCGAACGGGGACCGTGACGAAGATCGGCTCGGTGCTGGACCCCCTGGCCGACAAGGCCCTGATGATCTGCGCGCTGGTGGCGCTGTCCTTCCCCGGCGTGCTGTCGGAGGACCCCAGCATTCACCTGCCCTACTGGGTGTCGGTAACTCTGGTGTCGCGCGAGGTGTTCACGCTCATCGGCGCGGTGATCGTGTACCTCCTAGCCGGGTTCTTCCAGGGCCTGCCGAGCGTGAGCGGCAAGGCCGCCACCGTCATGCAGTTCGTCACGGTCGTCCTGACCTGCGCCTCGCCCGACCTCCTGGCGTGGCAGCCGCGCGCGACGCGCATTGCCCTGAACGTCGTCTGGGCCGCCACGGTCGGTCTGGCCGTGCTGGCCTGGCTCGGCTACATCCGGACGGGCTCGAAACTGCTGACGGCGGGGGCGGGCGACCGCTAAGGTCGCCGCCGGCCCTGGGCCGCGGCCCTTCCTGTTTTCCGCGAGGTTTCTCCGGGGCGCACGCCGGAGCGCCGGGGTTTCGCCGAAGGGCGTACGTTTCGCGCAAACCCCTTTTTCACAAGCACTTGGACCGCGCATCCACCGCCACCGCTCGCCCGCCCGTTTGCCTCGGCCCCCTCCATCCCTAGGCTATCAGGAGATGCGGCTCTCATCCGGGGAAGCAACGGGCGCCGGCCGACGGCGGACGGGTCGATCGGTGGGCGGCACCAAGGAGGAGGTCAATGCCTGAACGCACCACCATCCTGGCGGTCGCGCTGGACCGCGATTCGATGGGGCCCCTTCTGGGGGCCTTCGAGTCGCTCGGCGCGCCCGTCCAGGCGGTCGACGACTACCTCTCGGCCATGGGGATCGTCAAGAGCGAGAACGTCGACCTGGTGGTCCTGGGCGCGTGCCCGGGCCAACTCGACGTGGCCGACATGACGCGCGTCCTCAAGAGCCTGCGCGCCGACCGGTACACGCCAGTGCTGGTCGTCGCCCCCAAGGGCCTGGCGGCCGACGACCACAAGCGGCTCCTTGAGGCGGGCGTGGACGACGTCCTGGGCGGCAACCTCGACGCCGTCTCCCTCGCCTACCGCATTCAGGCGGTCCTGCGCCTTAGGAGCGCCTACGACCAACTCCGCCAGGTCCGGGCCGAACTCGAAAGCACCCTGGCCCGCGAGGACGACCTCCTGAAGCAACTCCGCGCCGACAACAAGAACCTCAAGGTCCGCAGCATCACCGACGGCCTGACGGCGCTGTACAACTACCGGTACCTCATGGAGTGGCTCAAGACGGAGTTCAAGATCAGCCGCCGCTACGGCCACGACCTGTCGATGATCGTCTGCGACATCGACATTTTCAAGCGCGTCAACGACGAGTACGGCCATCCCTTCGGCGACTACGTCCTGAAGGAGATCGCCGTCATCCTGAAGCAGTGCGCCCGCGGCAGCGACCTGGTAGCGCGCTACGCCGGCGACGAGTTCGCGCTCGTCTGCCCGCGCACCGGGCGCCAGGAGGTCCGGACCCTCGCCAAGCGCATCCTGACCGCCTGCCGCAAGCACCGGTTCGAGTACAAGGGCACGGACGTCGGCGTCACCCTCAGCCTGGGCACCGCCACCTATCCCCAGGACCCCGAGATCACCTCGCCCGAACTGATCGTCTTCGTGGCCGACCAGGCCCTCTACCAGACGAAGCGCACGGGCCGCAACGGCGCGACCGCGTGGCACGACGTCGATGAGGAGACCCGGAAGGCCATTCGTTGCGAACTCCGCGGTCCCGGCCATCCCCTGCTGGCCGAGGACCCGAGGAGCCAGGTGGAATTGGCAGCAGCGGCTCGTCTTGTCGGCACGGCAGCGGCACCGACCTCCCTCCCCCTGCCTCATGCCGAGAACCCGTCCGAGCCGTGAGCCATGAGGAAGGTCGGTCCCCCTGGACGTCGACCTATGGGGCCGGCCGACCTTCCTCGAGGTACCTCTCCAGCGGGCACCCGACGCACTCGGGCGCCCGCTTCCTACAGTGGCGCTTCCCCACGGCCACCAGGAGGGCGTGGTACTCCTTGAGGAGGGCCACGTCGTCGGGCAGGGCCGACGCCATGAGGTCCTGGATCTCCTCGTACCCGGCCTCCCCCGCCTCGATCATCCCGTGCCGCGCCAGAATCCGGGCCGTGTAGGCGTCGACAACGAAGACGGGCTTGCCGGCGGCGTAGAGGACGATCGAGTCGGCCGTCTCGGGCCCGATGCCCCGAACCGCGAGGACGGTCTCCCGCAGGCTCGCGGTCCCCAGGGCGAAGAGCGCGTCGAGGTCGCCGCTGAACCGCTTCATCAGCATGGCGATGAAGTGCTTGAGGCGCGCGGCCTTGATGCGGAAGTACCCGGCCGGCCGGATGACCTCGGCCAGGCGAGCGGTGTCGACCGCGTCGAGCGCCGCCGGGCTGAGGAGCCCCTCGCGCTTCAGGTTGGCGATGGCCCGCTCGACGTTCTTCCAGCTGGTGTTCTGGGTCAGGATGGCGCCGACCACCACCTCGAAGGGCGTCTCGGCGGGCCACCAGCCCTGCGGCCCGTAGGCCGCCAGCATCGCGTCGTAGAACGCGCGGATCTTCTCGCGGGTCGTCATAGGTCTCCTCGCATGGGGGCCCCGGGGTTCGGCATGCGAGCCTACCGGCGCGGCGCCGCGCGGCAAGCGCTTTTTTGGGTAGAGCCGCGCGGCGTCGGCTGTTACATTCCCGCCATGTCGCTATCGTCCCGCCCATCGCGTGCGTCGCGCGCGGCCGCCCGCGCCCAGAGCGCCGGTGCCTGGCCGGCCCTCCTGCGGGCGCCCGAAGTGGCGCGCCCGTGGCCGAGCCTGGTCTTCCTGTCGCCCTTCCTGGTCTTCTACACGGTGGGCCTTCTCTGGGTCCGGCCCGACTGGGCCGCCCGGGCCGACCTGTGGATCCGCCGGGCGCTCGCGCCGCTGGGCCTGACGGGCGCGCTCGTACCGACGGCGGTGGTCATCCTCGTGCTGGTCGCCTGGCACGTCGTGCGGCGCGACCCGTGGCGGTTCCCACCGCGCCTCTTGGCCGCCATGGCCGTGGAGACGGCCCTGCTGGTTCTGCCGCTCCTGGGGATGGAGGGCATCTTTCAGGCGATCGCCGGCGGCCAGCCGCCGGCCCTCGCGGTGGCGTCGGGTCCGACCGGGCAGGGCTGGGTGCCGGCCGCCGTCGCCAGCATCGGGGCCGCCATCTATGAGGAACTGCTGTTCCGGCTGCTGCTGGTGAGCGCGCTGGTGCTGGCGGCGCGGCGCCTGGCGGGTCTGAAGGACGACGGCGCGGTCATCGCGGCGGTCCTGGTGGCGGCGGCGCTGTTCGCCGGCGCCCACAACATCGACCGGGCCGCCTCCTTCACCTGGCCGCGATTCCTCTTCCACACTGCCGCCGGGGTGTACCTGAGCGCGGTCTTCTTCTACCGCGGTTTCGGCATCGCCGCCGGCGTCCACTTTGCCTACAACCTGATCGTCAAACTCGCCGGCGCGGGGGCCTGAGCGCGCCGCGCCCCGCGGACCCGCCCCTCCGGCCCTTTCCACGCCGGACGCAGTACGTCCTTGAGTCGCCCACCGCGAAGCGCTATAATGCCGCGAACGGTTTGCTCGCACGATGCCGCCCGCGCACCGGCAACCCGCGGCGCGAAGGGGGAGTGAATAGCCGCGCGGCGCCGTCGTCCTCTGGGAAGGGAGTCCGGATGGGCCGCCCTGTGACCGAGAGCCTGGACGAGCGCGTCGACGTCAAGCACACGCTCTCCGGCCGCCCGATCCCGCCCCTGCCGCGCGGCCTGCCGAAGACCGTCGAGTCCGTGTGCCCGGAGTGCATGCGCGTCATCCCGGCGACGCTCTACGAGCAGGACGGCCAGGTCCGCATGCGGAAGACGTGCCCCGAGCACGGCCTGTTCGAGGACCTCTACTGGGGCGACGCCCGGCTCTACCTGAAGGCCGAGGCGTTCCACTACGCCGACGGCGAGGGCCTCGCGAACCCCAACGCGCCCGCGACGGACCGCTGCCCGCGCCAGTGCGGCCTATGCGGCGACCACGCGTCCAACACCGCCCTCGGGAACATCGACCTGACGAACCGGTGCGACCTGCGGTGCCCGATCTGCTTCGCGAACTCCGACGCCGCCGGCTACGTCTACGAGCCCGCCTACGAGCAGGTCCTGGCGATGCTGCGGACGTACCGGGCGATGCGGCCGGCGCCGGCCCGGGCCATCCAGTTCTCGGGCGGCGAGCCCACCCTGCATCCGCGGTTCCTCGACGTGGTCCGGGCGGCGCGCGACATGGGCTTCTCGCACACGCAGATCGCCTCGAACGGCCTGCGGTTCGCCCGCGAGCCGGACTTCGCCCGGCGCTGCGAGGAGGCCGGCCTGCACGACGTCTACCTCCAGTTCGACGGCGTCACGGACGACGTCTGGCAGAAGACGCGCGGCCGGCCGCTGGTGGCCGACAAGATGCGGGCCGTCGAACGCATCATGGCCACCGACATGAAGATCGTCCTGGTGCCGACGATCGTCCGCGGCCTCAACGACCACCAGGTCGGCGACATCGTCCGGTTCACCCTCGACCGCATCCAGACGATCTCGGGCATCTCGTTCCAGCCGGTCGCTTTCACGGGGCGGATCGACACGAAGGAGCGCCTCCGCCAGCGGTACACCCTGACGGACCTGGCGCACGACGTCTCGCGCCAGACGGGCATCGGCGACCCCTACGAGGACTGGTTCCCCCTGTCGTGCGTCCAGCCGTTCACGCGGCTGGTGGCGGCCGTGCGGGACGAGCCCAACATCGTCATGT
Organism: uncultured Anaerolineales bacterium; assembly: GCA_964354185.1. Classification (GTDB taxonomy): domain Bacteria; phylum Planctomycetota; class Phycisphaerae; order FEN-1346; family FEN-1346; genus CAYGZE01. The sequence continues at coordinate 7,797 of CAYGZE010000054.1, forward strand.
CGTGCCACCCGCACTGCGCCCTCGGCACCTACCTGTTCGTCGGGACCGACGGGCGGGCCGTGCCCATCCCCCAGTTCTTCGACCTCAAGGGGATGCTCGACGACATGTGGCAACTGGCCGCCAAGGCCGAGAAGAGCCGCGTCAAGGTCTTCCAGAAGATCCAGGCCTTCAGGGCCCTGAGGCGCCACTGGCGCGGCGACCGGGCGCCGGCGGGCATGACCTTCGACGGCTGGCTCCACGCGCTCAACGGCATGATCGACAAGAAGGTCGGGCGCGGCCAGGCCGGCCGCAAGACCTTCCGGAGCCTCCTGGTGGCGGGCATGCACTTCATGGACCGGTACAACTACGAGACCGACCGCGCCCGCCGCTGCGTCATCCACTACGCCGATCCCGACGGGCGGCTGTACCCCTTCTGCACCTACAACGCCGGCCCCGAGTACCGGTACCGCGTCGAACGTAAGTTCGCGATGACGCCCGAGGAGTACCGGGCGCGCGAGAAGGCCGATGAAACGTAACCTCCGCCGCCGGCTGACCGTGGCCGCGCTGGCGCTCGCGCTGGCGGGACCGTGCCTGGCGGGCGGCTGCGGGGGCGCGGCCAAGACGGCCCAGCCGAAGGCCTCGGCCCCCTATCGCCTGAGCGGCCGCGTGATCGACGCCGACACGGGCAAGCCCATCCCGCAGGCGCGGCTGCGGTTCCAGGCGGTGCTCAACACGCTGCTGGGCCCGCGCTCGATCCGGATCTTCGACGTCGCGGACGTGGATGGCACGTACCGGCTCGACGTCCCGGCCGGCTACGAGGTGATGCGGGCGGCCGGCCAGATCCGGATCGACGCCGCCCAAGTCGGCTACACAGTCGCCGGCGCCGACATCCCGCCGCCCACCGAGAAGAAGGACGTGTACGAGGTGCCCGACATCGGGATCGCGAAGACGAAGCCCAAGGCGCCGTGGACGCCCGTCCCCCAGCCGCCTGCCGCCCCCGCCCGCTGACGCCCGCGCGGCTCACGCGCCGTAGAGCCGCCCCTCGTCGACCATCGCCAGGTAGTGATCGAGGGGGATGTAGTTGGCGACCGAGTTGCCCGTGCCCAGGCAGTAGCCGCCGCCCGGCTGGCAGACGTCGAGCGTCTCGCGGACGCGCCGGCGGATGGCAGCCTCGTCGGACCGGCAGAGGAAGTCGACGTCGATCCCGCCCAGGAGGGCGATCCGCCGCCCAATCTTCCCCTTGAGTTCCCGCACGTCCTCGATCGTGTCCTCGAAACTGTGCTTGGCGTCGATCCGGACGTCCGCGATCAGGTCCTCGTAGATGTCTGCGAGGTTGCCGCACGAGTGGAGGAGGTACGGTCGCCCGGCGGCGTGGGCCATCGCGGCTGCACGCCGGTGGCCGGGCAGGACGAACTCGCGCATGTCCCGGGGCGAGATCAGCAGGCCCGTCTTGTAGCCCATGTCGTCGGTCCCCCAGACGAGCCGGACGCGGTCGAACTCCAGGAGGGCCCCGACCGAGGCCGCGAGCACCTCGTCGAGTTTCCGCGCGATGGCCGCCACGAGGTCCCGCTGGTCGAACAAGGCGTAGCAGAGCGTCTCCAGGCCCATGAGCCAGGACAGGAGTTCGAAGTAGTGGCCCGTGACGCCGATGATGCACATGTCGCCGGGCAGGTGCTTCTGGTACCACTCCAGGTCGGCGAGCGCCTCCGGCCTCGCGGGGTTCGGCCACCGGAACCTCTCGAACTCCTCCCAGGTGGTGATGGGGCCGGTGTGCTCGTCGCGGAACGCGCGGCCGCCCTCGCGCTTCAGGCCGGCCGCGTCGTCGGTCACGCGGTCGTGGAACTGGATCTCCGAGATCGCCGGCGACGCCGTCACGTAGTCGAACCCGCTGAACCGGTGGACCGCGATCCGCTTCTTCCGCTCGAAGTCGGGATCGTCCGGCCGCAGCCCCTCGGTCAGGTCGAACCGCGCGGCCAGGGCGTCGCGGACCTCGCCATCGTGGAAGAGTTCGACGAAGTGCACGCGCCGCGGCGTGCCCTGGCGCCGGATGGTGCGGACCAGGCCCTCCCAGTCGGGCCGGAACGGCTCGGACAGGCCGTGGTATCTCGTCATCGCTGCTCCTCGCTTGTCGGGCACGGCGCGCGGTCAGGCGCGGGCCTTGCGGACCTCCTCGCGGAACTGCCGGGCCAGGTCGGTGATGCGGGCCCAGTCGCCTGCCTCTACCGCCTTCGTGTCCACCAGCGCGGTCCCGACGCCAAGCGTCACCGCGCCGGCCTTCAGGAACGCACCGGCCGTCTCGAGGTCGACGCCGCCCGTCGGCATCAGGTTCAGGTGCGGCATCGGGGCGCGGACCGCCTTGAGGTAGCCCGGCCCGCCGACCGTCGCCGGGAAGACCTTGACGACGTCGGCCCCCAGTTGCCAGGCGCGGTAGATCTCCGTGGGCGTGAACGCGCCCGGGATGGCGACCTTGTCGTGCCGGTGGGCCGCCTCGATGACCTCGGGGACGGTCACGGGACTCACGACGAACTCGGCGCCGGCGGCGATGGCCGCCTCGGCCTGCTCGGGCGCCGTGACGCTGCCGACCCCGATGCGCATCCGGTCGCCCCACTCGGCGGCCAGGCGGCGGATGCCGTCGATCGCCCCGGGCACGGTCATCGTGACTTCCACCACCGGCACGCCGCCCAGCAGGAGCGCCTTCGCCACGTCCGCGAGGACCTCCGACGTCTTCGCCCGCACGACCGGGATGATGCCGACGTCACAGAGAAGCCGGAACGTTTCCGCGCGTGTCATGGCAGGTCCCTCCCGTGGACCCCGGCGGCAGGGCCGACGGGCTGTCCACCTGGAAAGATGACTCTAACAGAAAGCGGGCGGGCGCACAACCGTCAGGGGGCGCGGGTCACTTCTTCAGGGCCTCGAGGAGGGCCTTGGCCGCATCGGCCTGGGGGACGGAGGGGTGCTTGGCCAGGATCTTCTCGCACTGCTCCCGCGCAAGGTCCATCCGGCCGGCCTTGAAGTAGTTCTCCGCCAGGCCGAGCCACTGGCGAGCCTCGGCCTCGGCCGCGGCCCGCTTCACGCGGTCCGTCAGGTCCTTGTCCTGTTCGAGGCGGGCGACGGCGGCGGCGGCCTCCTTGCCGGGGGCCGTGTCGGGACACTGGGCTGCGATCCGGCGGTAGAGGTCGTACGCCTGGGAGATGCGCTCGATCCGGGCCGCCTCGCGCTCCTGGGGCGTCATCGGCGTGGGCGGGGGCTCCTTCGGCTTCGGGGGATCCTCGCCGGCCCCTTCCTCGTCCGGCGGCTCGGGGTCGCGGATCTCATCGCCCTTGGCGAGCGCCTCGGCCTGTTTCTCGAGGTCCTTGGCGCGTTCGAGGTCGTCGGCCAGTTTGCCCGCCAGGAGCGCCTGCTGGAACCTGGCGTTCTTCTTGAGGTCGGCCAGCAGGGCACCGGCCTGCTTGGCGGGGTAGAGGCCGAAGTAGGTCCGCACGATCCGCGTCAACTCCAGGACGCCGGCCTCCAGGTCCTCGCCGGCCACCAGTTCGCGGGCCACCTGGAGGTCCTGGGCGCCCTGGGCGGTGATCTTCTTGAGTTCCTCGAACGCCTTGGCCGGATAGGGCGAATCGATGCGGGCCTTGGCCACCCGCAGGAGGAACCCGACGGCCCGGCGCGTGTCGCCCCGCGCGAGGGCCTCCATCCCGTCCTTGTACTCCTGTTCGGCCTTCGCCTTGAGGCGCGCGTGGACGACTTCCGGCGGTTCCTCGATCGTCCCCCACCCGACGGCGGCGCCGGCGCGGCCGCCCCACGCCACCACCAGGAGCGCCGCCAGCATCGCCCCGGCAAGCCGCGGCATCGTCAGGCCCTCTCAATGAGCGTCTGGGTCTTCAGGATCGTCCGCTCCTCGGGGAATCCGTGCCACGTGTGGACCAGCAGGCCGTTCGCGCGGGCGTCGGGCACGGCGTACGAGAACGGGCGCCGGGCGGCCTCGCGCGGGCTCTCGGCCAGGGGCGTCTCGCCGCGCGCCCCGGCGAGGAGTTCCTCGGCCTCCCGCAGGTAGGTCGCCTGGTCCTGCGCGTCGAGGTGATACGCCATCCGGTAGACGAGGGTGCCGCGGGCCTCGACCTCCTCCTCGCTCTCACCGTTCAGGTCGACCGCCCGGACGAGGCCGCGCGGCGGCAACTCCAGGTGCCGCGGCGCGATGACCTCGGTGACCGCGCTCGGGCCGTCCACGAACGCGATCACGTGACCCGGATCCAGAAGCCAGATCTCGCCCGTGAACTCGAGCCCCCGGAGCGCCTGCCGCGCCCGGATCGTGAAGAACTCCGGGTGGAGCGACCTCAGGTACACGCTCAGCCGCAGGTCCGAAATGGCCGTCCTTCGCTCGTCGCTCGGCATCGTAGCCCCTTGTCCTCCCTGGGATTATACTCGCGCCGGGGCGTGCGGCAAGTCAAACCGCCGCCGCCGGCCGCACCGGCCGGGCCCCCGCCCGACATTCCTTGACTTTCGGGCCGGTTTGCGGTTTCCTGGGGCCCCATGAAGACAACCAACGCGGTGCCCGCCAACCGTCCGCTGACCAAGGTCTACCGGGCAGATGCCCTCCGCGCCGCGGCCATGCCGCTGGGCGGCATCGGGACGGGGACCATCGCCTTGGCCGGCGACGGGTCGCTGCGCCAGTGGCAGATCCAGAACCAGGTTAACCACGCGGCTTGCGTGCCCCACTCGTTCTTCGCCGTCTGGTCGCGGACCGTGCATCCCGCGGGGACGCCGCCCGCGGCGCGGGTCCTCCAGTCGGCCGCATTCCACAAGACGGAAGGCCCGGCGGCGCCGCCCACGTCGAACGACCACGTCGTCCCGGAGGTTCACCGCGCCCTGCTGGCCCGGCTGCCGGGCGTCGCGGCGACCGAACTGGTGGGCCGCTACCCCATCGCCGAGTTGACGTACCGCGACCCGGCCCTCCCCGTCCATGTCTCGATGGAGGCGTTCAGCCCGTTCGCGCCGCTCGACGCAGGCGTCTCGGGCATCCCGGCCGTCGTGTTCAACGTGACCGTCGCCAACCCGACGGCCGACGAGCGGCTCGTCTCGGTCGCCGCCACGCTCCAGAACACGGTCGGCTGGGACACTGCCGCGCCCATCCGCGGCGTCCGCTGCGCCCGCTACGGCGGCAACTACAACACGCTCGCCCGCCTGGACGGCCTGACCGCGGTGAACATGACGAGCGGCCGCCTGGCCGAGGACGACGCCGCCTGGGGCACCCTCGTCCTCGGCGTCCTGGACCCGGAGGCCACCTGCCTCGCGCAGTGGGACGATCTCGACGCGTTCTGGGACGACTTCCAGACGGACGGTCGGCTGGCGGGCGCGGCCGACTCCTCGGCAAGCCCCGCCGGCCGCACGTGGAACGGCGCCTTGGCCGCCCAGTTCGCCCTGAAGCCCGGCGCCTCGGCCACGCGGACGTTCCTGGTCGCGTGGCACTTCCCCAACCGCTACGTCAACTGGCACCAGGGCGTCCTGGACGCCTCGCAGGCCCGGAGCCGCTTCTGGCTGGGCAACGCCTACAACCGGCGGTTCCGCTCGGCCCTGGACGTAGCCCAGCACGTCACGCGGGACATCGAACGCCTGACGGGCCTCACGCGCCTGGCCCGCGACACGTTCTACGCGACGACGCTCCCCTACGCCCTCATCGACGCCGTCACGTCGCAGATGAGCATCCTCCGGTCGCCCACGTGCTTCCTGGACGAGGAGGGGCGCTTCTTCGGCTTCGAGGGATGCTGCGGCGCGTCGACCGGCTGGGCCGGGTCGACGGGCGGATGCTGCCCGATGAACTGCACGCACGTGTGGAACTACGAGATGGCGCTGGCGCGGCTGTTCCCCACGCTCGAGCGGACGATGCGCGACACGGAGTGGAACGTCCAGCAGCATCCGAGCGGCTACCTGCCCCACCGGGTGACGCTGCCCTTCTACCTGCCCCGCCTGTGGGACCGCGCCATCGGCGGACCCGAGCATCCCGCCATCGACGGCCTGCTGGGCGGCATCCTCAAGACCTGCCGCGAGTACCGCGCCTCGGGCGACGCCGCCTGGCTCGCCCGGGTCTGGCCGTCCGTCGCCAGGGCCATGCGCTACGTCTGGACCGCCCACGACCCCGACCGGACCGGCGTCATCACCGGCGAGCAGCCCAACACCTACGATATCTCCATCTATGGGGCCAACACCTTCATCGGGACGCTCTACCTGGCGGCCCTGCGGGCGGTCGAGGGCATGGCCCGCCTCCAGGGCGACGCGGACCTGGCGGCCGAGTGCCGGCGCGTCGCCGAGCGCGGCAGCCGCGCGCTCGACGAGCGGCTCTTCCGCGGCGGCTACTACGTCCAAGACGTCGACCTCCGGGCTCATCCCGAGCAGAACTTCGCCACCGGCTGCCACAGCGACCATTTGCTCGGCCAGTGGTGGGCCCACGCGCTCGACCTGGGCCACGTGCTCGACCCCGACCACGTCCGCGCGGCCGCGCGGTCCGTCTTCCGCCACAACTTCCGCAAGCACTTCCGCGGCGTGAAGCAGCAGCCCCGCCAGTTCGCCGTCGACGAGGACCAGGGCCTCCTCATGTGCACCTGGCCGCGAGGCGGGCGGCCGAAGGTCCCGACCCTTTACTCAGACGAGGTCTGGACCGGCATCGAGTACGAGGTCGCGGCGCTCCTCCTGTTCGAGGGCGAGGTCGAGCCGGCGCTCGGGATCGTCGAGGCCGTGCGCAAGCGCTATGACGGCCGCAAGCAGAACCCGTGGAACGACATCGAGTGCGGCGACCACTATGTCCGGGCGATGTCCTCGTGGACCCTGCTGGAGGCGGCGTCGGGCTATCGCTACGACGCGGGCGCGGCCGACGTCGCCTTCGCGCCCGTCGTGGGGCCCGACGACTTCCGCGCGCCGTTCGTCGCGCGGGACGGCTGGGGCACGTTCGCCCAGCGCGCGGGTCCCCGCAGACTCGACGCGCACCTGTCGGTCGCCCACGGATCGCTCGAGGTGAAGACGCTCCGCCTGCGCCCCAGGGGCAAGGTGCGGTCGGTCAAGGTCGCGCTCGACGGCAGGCCCATCAAGGCCAGGTGGTCCATGGCCGGGCGGGACTGCGCGATCGTCCCCGCGCGCCGCCTGACCGTCGGCGAGGGGAGGACGCTGCGCGTGACGCTCGCCTGACGGCGAGGCCCGGCGTGCGCGGGAGCCCGCGCGCTATCGGGAGCGAAGGACCTCGGCCGCCTCGCGGACCGGCCGCACGAGATCGCACCCGCAACAGCGATTCCCCGAGGGGGGCTGACACCTGCCTGTCACCGGGCGGGGCCTGCCCGGTGCGTCGCGCCAGGATCAGCCCGGCTGCGGGCCCCGTTTCCGCCTTCCCGGCACTGCTAAGGCCGTTTCTCGGGCCAGGCCCGGGACCGGCCCGGGTTGCGGCACGGTTGCCTGAGCCCACGGTTTGCGCTGCCAGATGGGCCTCGCCGGGTCGGCATAGACTTCCGCAAACATATTGGGGGTCCCGCCCCTCCCGAACAGCCGATAGAAATGTCAGCGTCCGTGAAATCGGCTGTCACGGCCCTGTCCCCCCGGGGCCGTCGGGGCGTCCCGGCCTGTCGGGGCGCCCCCTTTTTGCACCCCCCGATGCCGTACCCGCGGCGCGGGGCGCGGGGGCAGCGGCGCGCCGGGCCCGCCGACCTGCACGGTCGGGTCGGCCGGAACCTGGCCGCCGCCAGGACCGGCCTGCGGTCGCCGCGGCGCCCAGCCAGGGAAGAAACGGCCGGCGATGCGCCGGCCGCCCTGCTTCATCGCTCTCCGTCCGTGGACCGTCCGCCGACGGCCGGCACCGGCCTACTTGGCCGGCTCCGGCGCGCGCTTGGCGATGGTCGTCTCCAGTTTCATCTTCTGCTGGGAGTTGACCTTGACCTCCTGGCCCTCCTGCGGGCCGGGCATCACCATCGCCATAGTGCCATCCTGGTCCATGACCTGGCTCTCGGCCATCCCGGTGTCGACGTTGAAGCGCATCTTCCCAGCCTGCTTGAAGACGACGCTGAGGACCTTCATCGCGGTGCCGCCCACGTCGCTCTTCGTCTCCTTGGCCGTCTGGGCGGTCCCCTCGTACTGGATGACCGCCACGTTGCCGGCCGGCGTCTTCTCGATGTCGAGGAGTTTGCAGTGCTGCTTGACCTGGAGTTCGCCGATCATGGGCATCTTGACGGTGGCGGTGGGCTCCCACTCGTCGCCCGGGCCGACCGGCTCGGCCGGGAGCATCTGCGAGGCCTTGGAAACCATGTCGGCGATGGAGGCGTCTCCCATCTGGCCCTTCATCTGGCGGGCGAAGGCGGCCATCTCGGGGGTCTCCTTGGCCCAGGCGTCCCACATCGCATCCATGCCGCTGGCGCCCGCGACCTTGTCGTCCGCGCCGATCTTGACGCTGATCTTCGCCTTCGTCATGGTGCCCAGCGCCCGCGCGAGGCTCGGGTCCTGCTTGTCCGCCGCGCCCTGGCTGTCGTACGACAGGGTCTGCGCCCCCATCGTGATGTCCTGTTTCACCTGGCTGAACGTCATCTGCATCGTCCGCAGGCCCGCGGCGTCCGGCTCTCCGACGTCCATGGTGACCACGAAACGCTGCGCGATCTGCTGATCCGGCTGCGGCTGGCCTTCCACGGACATGGACTGGCTGCCGTTCATCGTCGTGGTCATCAGGTACGAACCCGACGGGTACCGCTGCTTGAGCCGCACCTTCGGTCCGTCGTACGGGGCCGCCGACACGGACTGCGCGAGCAGCCCCACCAGGATCAGGCCCCACCCCATCTTGCGAAGCGCCATGCGTCCTTCCTTTCGTGTGCCTGGGCAGCGGACCCCCGCACCGGAGGCCCCTGCCCCGCGCCCCGCGGTCGCAGGACCGCGCGTCGGCACGGTCCTCCCGGGGCTCGCCGAGGCACCACCCTAGCGACTCGGGGGCGCGGCCACAATGGATTTCCGGCCGCCGCCCCGTGCGGGCGAGCCACGTTATGGGACGGTGGCGGTCCGCCCGGCCCGCGGCGGTCGCCGCCACGGCCGGGCCCCTGCCCCGCGGCGACGGGCGGCGAAGCGCGGGCGGGACCGCCGCTAAACACCGACACGGTTTCCGGTCGATAGGAAGGCTGCGCCACCCTGAGAGGACACAGGCCGGCCATGCCGGACAACCCGCCCGCCCTTTCGCCGCCCCACGCGGCGGAATTGCTCGACAGCCTCCTTCAGATCGGCGTCAGCCTGTCGGTCGTCCCGGACCGGCGGCGGATGCTCGACATGATCCTCGCGGAGAGCCGCCGCCTGGCCCGCGCCGAGGCCGGCAGCCTGTACGTCGTCGAGGGCAACCGCCTTCGCTTCGTGGCCGCCCAGAACGACAAGGTCGACGTCCACCGCATCACCCAGGTCCTCCTCGGCAAGCAGATGCCCATCTCGCGGGATTCGCTCGTCGGTTTCGTCGCCACGACGGGCCAGGTGCTCAACATCCCCGACGCCGACGCCCTTGCGGAGGATGCGCCCTTCCGCATCAACCGCACGTTCGACAGCGAGACGGGGTACCGTGCCGACAGCCTGCTCGCCGTTCCCCTGCGGTGTCCCGACGGTGAATGCGTGGGGGTCCTGCAACTCATCAACCACATCGGGGAGGACGGCCGCCGGGCGCCCTTCCCGCCGGCCGAGCAGATCGGCATCCTGCCGCTGGCCTCCATGGCGGCCGTCACGGTCCACAACGCCCTCTTGCAGGAGCAACTGAAGCAGGCGTACCTCGACACGGTCTACCGCCTGTCGGTCGTGGTCGAGTACCGCGACAACGCGACGGGCGACCACATCCGCCGCATCAGCCGCACCTCCGGCATCCTCGCCCGGGGCCTGGGCCTCGACGACGCCGAGGTCGAGTTGATCGAGTGCGCCAGCCCCATGCACGACATCGGCAAGGTCTGCATCCCCGACGCCATTCTGCTGAAGCCGGGGCCCCTCGACCCCGACGAGCGCCAGATCGTCGAGAGCCACACCATCATCGGTGCCGAGATCCTCGGCCGGCCGCAGAACCCGCTCATCGCGGCCGCGCGCGAGATCGCGCTTGCGCACCACGAACGCTGGGACGGCACCGGGTACCCCAACCGCCTGGCCGGCACGGACATCCCCCTCATGGGCCGCATCGTCGGCCTGGCCGACGTCTTCGACGCCCTGATCTCCAAGCGCTGCTACAAGGAGCCCTTCGCGCTCGAACACGCCCTGGAGGTCATCCGCAACGACCGCGGCAAACACTTCGACCCCGAGTTGACCGACCTCTTCCTGGCGACGCTCGACCAGACGCTCAAGACCTACGACATGGACGCGGCCGTCGTCCTGGTGCACTGAC
>CAYGZE010000055.1:0-18100 GCA_964354185.1 uncultured Anaerolineales bacterium
CACCGGCCGCGGTCGGGCAGGTAATCGGCCCGCGTGCGTCGGATGGAAAGGTGCAGAAGTTTCGCTACTACGACGAGGCCCACCCATCCGCCGAGGAGCCAGCCGCCCGTCGCGAAACCGGCCTCGATGCCGGCCGCCTCGGCGTACAGGTCGTCGGGCGCGCGGCCGTGGATGCGGAACGCGTCGCTCGCCTCGGTCGTCTCGGTGACCTGGCCGGATTCCTCCAGGCGGATGCGGTCCGAGAGGCGCACCGTCGCGTGCATCCGCGCCAGCGCCGGCGCGAGCAACCGTCCCGTCCCCGCGCCCAGCGCCACCAGGACCGGCGCGAGCGCCAGGAGCGCGGTCAGGCGTCCCATGCCGGCCGCGCGCTGGCCGTGCGCGTCGGCCGTCGGCGGGCGTATCGCGGCAAAGGGGCACGAGTCCTCGCACAGGCGGCAGCGGATGCACTCGGCCGGCGTGATCGTCGCGTGCCACCAGGCCACGGGTGACAGGACCTTGAAGATCGCCCCCAGCGGGCAGAGGAACCGGCAGTACGCCCGCCCCACGAAGACGCTCACCAGGAGCATCCCGACGCCCAGGCCGAGCATCGCCACGGTGCCGCTTCGCCGGAACAGCGCGACGAACGGGTCGTACTCGCAGATGATGAACGCGCTGCCCGTCGCCGCGAAGAGCACCGCCAGCCCCAGGTACACGTAGGGCACCAGGCCCAGGCCGTGCTCGACCCAGGTGGGCACCCGGAGGGGCCTGAGGAGCACGACGTCCTGGATCGCGCCCAGTGGGCACACGGCCGCGCAGAACGTCCGCCCAAAGAGGAGGGTGAACACGAGCGGCGCCGCGAAGAACGCGACGACCGCCAGCGGGACCGTGTAGGCCGGGTCCGCCAGGCCGAGCGTTACGTTCTGGATCGCGCCGATTGCGCAGACGCAGCCCTGGCGGTGGAAGCCGAAGTACGCGAGCGAGAAGACCATTAGGACGAACACCGCGCGGCGCGAGCGCACCCGGAGGACGAGGATCGAGGCGGCCACCAGCGCCGCGAGGAGGACCGCGACGTCGACGTACTCGAGGACGTCCGAGCGCGGCGGGGGCGTCGTCGTCACGGGCAACTTGTAGCCCGACTCGAAGTCCGGCGGGGGAAAGCGCTCCTCGGCCCGCGCGGCCAGGGGCAGGGCGCCGGCCAAAACGATGGCGATGATCAGCCGCTTCACTCCGCGGGTTCCTTGCCTGGTGGCTGCTGATCCTTCAGGAGATACGGCTGATCCGCAGGGACGCGACGGTACGCGCCGGAGGGGCACGCGATCGCGATCGAGCACTCGTTGCAGTTCAGGCACAGGTCGTGCCGCACCTGGAGGAAAAGCGACCCGTTCCCGAACGCGGCACATCCCTTGACGCACTTGCCGCAGCCGAGGCATAGCGTCTCGTCGATGGTGTACTGGTAGTAGGGGTCCTCGACGAAGGTGCGCTGGATGGCGCCGGTCGGGCACAACTGGTTCTCCGCGCCGGTGTTGAGGTCGTTGGGTTCCGGATCGAAGTAGCCCGTGCACAGTTCACAGTAGCCGCAGATCGCGAACGCGTGGACGCACTTGACGGCCGAGGGCGCCAGCACGCAGTTCGTCGCGCACTTGCCGCACTGGATGCACTTGGCGGGGTCGAGTTGCCAGACGGTGTCGCGCGGGCGTCCGCGCGCCGCCAGGGCCGCGGCCGCGCCGCCCAGCCCCAGGAGGCACGCTCCCTGGAGGCCCGCCTTCAGCAGGCGCCGCCGCGTCATCGCCCTGACCTCTTCCGGCCTGAGGTCGTGCGTCTCGTCCGCCATGGTCAACGCCTCCCGAGGGACTGCTTGAGCGACAGGGCCTGGGGCAGGCCGCAGCCCCCGAGGGCCGGGCACCCGCGGCAGACGCCGCCCCCGGTGCAGGGCTCGCCCCGCGCCGCGGCCGCCCGGCGTCTGGCGGCCAGGACGACGGCCGCGGCGGCCACGGCAGCCAGCGCCGCGCCCCCCACAAGGACTCGCAGGAAACCCCGCCGCCCCTGCTTAGCGTCAGTCCCTCGAGCCATCGTCGCCCTTTCCGTTCACTTGGGTATCTTCACAAATATGCGCACCGATGCGTCTGTCGGGTCGAGGACGAGGACGCGCCCGCCCGAGTCGACGGCCAGGTCGAGCCCGACGGCGTCCTCCGGAAACGCCTCGGCCCCCGCCACAACGCACTGGAGCGTGCCCTGCGGATCGTAGACCTTGACGCGGGGAAGGCCCTTCTCGCTCGTGACGACGCTCCCGTCCTCGAGCACCGCGATGTCGGTCGGGTTGCAGCAGCCGGAGAAGCCGTCCATCTCGATCGACGCGCGGCCCCAGGAGAGTTCCAGGTCGCCGTCGGGGGTGTAAACCTCGATCGTGTGGCGCCCCGGGTTCGCGACGCGCAGGAGCCCGTCCCTCGCCGCCGCGACGTCGAAGTGCGGGCTCGGGATGAGAAAGCCCGGGATGCCGCGCGCGGGGTCCTTGCGGCCGATCTCGCCGACGACTTTTCCCGCGGCGTCGCAGCGGAGGACGACGCGCTCGCCCGCGTCGGCCACGAAGACGCCGCCCTCGCCGACCGCGATCGAGGTGATGACCGCCTTGGGGCCGAGCGCCGGCCACGCCGCCCGCCGGGCGCCGTCGGGGCCGAAGACCTCGACGTGGTCCTTCATCGCGACGTACACGGTGCCGTCGGGCGCGACGGCGAGGCATCGCGGCTCGGCCTCGAGCGCGATCTCGCCGGCGCGGGCCCCGTCCTTGCCGAAGATGCGCACCGCCCGGTCGCCCGCCACGTAGACGCGGCCGGCGGCGTCGGTGGCGATGCCGCGCGCGGCCGCGAGGCCCGTCGCAATGCGATTGACCTCGCCGTAGCCGATCAGCGCAGGGTCGGTCCGGCGGTAGGCCCGGAGGTCGTAGGAGAACTCGTCGCCCAGGCCGCTGCCGCGCGTCGCGTCGACCTCCCGGCGCTCGTGGACGAAGAAGAGCCCCGCCAGGAAGATGACCGCGATCAGGAGGCCCACCCCCGCCACGGCCGCCACGGCGACGCCGACGAGGACGCCCGTTCGCGAGACGCCCGGCCTCGGTCCCATGATTCGCACGTCCGTTCTCCATCCGCGCGGCGGTCCGCGCCTACTTGGGGGCCGCCACGTTCAGGCACACCATGCGCGTCAAGTCCCGCACGATCAGCCGGCCGCCGGCGATGGCCATCGGCCCCCAGGCGTCGTGGCCCGAGAGGACCTGGGCCTGGGCCAGGGGCTTATAGCCCTGGGGCGTGGCCTCGGCCATCACGAGGAGGCCCGTGTCGTTCATCACGTAGAGGAGGCCGCCCGCGATGAGCAGCGGTCCGAGGCCGAAGCGGTGCTCGGGGCCGCTGGTCCAGACGACGTTCCCCTCGAGGTCCAGGCAGACGAGTTCGCCGCTGGGGCGCACGCCGTAGATGCAGCCATGGTAATAGATCGGCGTCTGCTGGGCGGCCCCGAAGACCTTGGGCTCCAGGCGCAAGGTCGGCTCGGCCGTGATCCGGCCGCCCGCGTCCTTCAACTGGAGGACCATGCTGCCCGCGTTGTACCCGCCCGCGAGGAAGATCCGCCCGTCGCCCAGGATGACGGGGGAGGGGACCGTCGCGATGCTGATCTTCCAGGCGTTCGTCTCCCAGAGGACCGCGCCGTCATCGGCCGACACGCCGACGACGCCGCCGGAGGCGCAGTAGACGTACATCCGCTTGCCGGCGAACTCCATCGGCATGACGGACGAGTGGGTCATCTGCCAGCCGCGCGGGTTCGGCGTCCGCCACAGAATCTCGCCCTTCTGGATATCGACGGCCATGAGGAGCGCCTCGGGCCCGCCCGGGGCGAGGATGGCGCGGCCGCCCTCCAGGAGGGGGCACTGGCCGGCATACCACAGCGGGACGCGCGTCCCGAAATCCTTCACGAGGTCGAGGGCCCAGCGGAACTCGCCCGTCTTCGGCTCGAGGCACGTGACGTGGCACTTCGGGCCGAGGGAGACGACCGCCCCCTCGGCCACCGCCGGCACGGTGCGCGACATGCCGTGGTAGCGCTTGACGTTGACGGGGTAGGAGTATCGCCATATGTCTTTTCCGTCGGTCAGCGAGAGGCACCGGAGGACGTCGGCCTTCTTGCGGCGGTCGTAGTCGAGGACGTAGACGCGCCCCTCCCAGATGGCGGCGGCGGCGTAGCCTTCGCCGACCTCGATCTCCCAGAGGTGCGGGGGCCCCTCCGTCGGCCACGACTTCGCCAGGGGCGTGAACTCGTCGCTTATGCCGTCGAGGTTCCGCCCGCGGAAGCGCGGCCAGTCGCCGAAGACCTCGGCGGGCACGCCGTCGCCCTGGACCAGTTGGGGCTTGGCCGTCGACGGGGTCGGCTGCATCGTGTCCGTGCCGGGGGGGCGGTCGGTCCCCGGGACCCGCTCGGCAACCTCGATGGGGGGGCCGCCCAGGAGCCAGACCCCCAGCATCGCCACGCACGCCGCGGCCGTGGCGGCAGGGACCAGGATGCCGAGGAGGATCGCGATCGCTTTCACAAAGGGTCTCCTGGAAACCAGTTACGCGCCCGGACCATTATACGCACATCCGCCGCCCAGGGACACGCGTTCCCGTCGGCGGGGCGGGCGGCCCCCTACTCGTTCCGCAGGGCCCCGAGGAGCGGCCCGCGAAGCGCCGCCACGGCTGCCGCGAACGTCCAGACCGCCCCGCTCGCGACCACCGCCCCCAGCGCGAGCGCCACCGACGCCCACGGCACCGGCGACCGCGGCGACGCCAGCGCCGGCACCACCGCCACCCCTGCGGCCGCCACGCCGCACACCAGGCCCATCGCGAGCAAGCCCCAGTGTTCCGACAGGACGAGCCGGCGGACCTCGCCTCTGCTGAATCCAACCGCCCGCAGCAGCGCAAGTTCCCCTCGTCTTTCCAGGACGTTCCGCAGGACGACCAGGCCCAGGCCGACGCTGCCCAGGACCAGGCCCAGGCCGCCGAGGACCTGGAAGATCGCCAGGTACGTGTTCTCGACGGCGGCGAAGGCGGCCAGCCGCTCGGCCGCCGGCACCAGGGCGAGCCCCACGTCCTCCAGGCCGCGCGAGAGCGCCTTCGACGCCGCCTCGGCCCGGTCTGCCGGCGTGTCGATGAGGAACACCCGGTACCCTCCCTCGCTCGGGAACCGCGCGACGAAGTCGCGCTCGGCGATGACCAGGTTCCCCTGGAGGACCGAGTTTGCCAGGGCCCCGACGATCCGCACCCGCAGCGGACGCCCGCGCTCGTCCGTGTAGTCGAGCGTGTCGCCGACCGACTTGCCGAGCGACCACGTGATCATCGTGTCGTCGCCGATCGCCGGCACGGCGCCGTCCTCGATCGGCTCGGTGAGGAGCGTCCACGGCGACGCGCCGGCCGCCGGCGGGCGGATCGTCCGCACGAACGTAAACGCCCCGCGCTCGGCGAACGCCCGCGGGTCCACGCCCACGAGGGCGGGCCTTCGCGCGCGGCCGAGGTTCAGGCACGACGCGTCGTCGCCCTGCCGCACCCGAAGGGGCACCACCGCGACGCCCTCGAGCGGCGCCCGGGGCAGGCCGAAGGCCTGGCGGCCGCGCTCGGTGTTCAGGTCCTCGTGCACGGGCATCGACGACGTGCCGAAGAGGGCAAAGCCGCCCGTGCCCGACTCGCGGCGCGCGGCCCCGGCCGCCGGGTCCTGCCGGTTCGCCCCGATGGCGACGACGAGGAACGCGCCCACGGCCAGGAGCGCGACCGTCGCCAGGCTCCGCCCGCGCCGGCGCGTGATGTTCCGCAGGCCCAGGCCGCGCAAGGTAAGGTGCGCGCGTCCGCTCGTCCGCGCGAGCGCCGCGAGCAGCGCCCGCGCGAAGGCGATCCCTGCCACGAGGATCAGCGTCCCCGCCGTCATGAACGCCGCGACGAGGTCGATCCGGCGGGCCGCCCCGAGGGCCGCCAGGACCGCCGCCCCCGCCGCGCCCGCGGCGCCGATGGCGAGGCTCACGCGCCCTCGCCCGCGCTCGCGCTTGGCGGCAACCGTCTCGCCGCCCGCCCCGAAGGCCAGGAGGTCGCGCGCCGGCCGCCGCACCAGCCGCCGCACGCTCAAGGCGATCGTCCCGAGGGCGATCACCAGGCCTGCGGCGGCGCCGGCGGCGAGCGTCGCCCATGCGGCGTGGTACTCGATCCGTGCGGAGCCGACGGCGTCGCTCCAGACGGTCGCCAGGCCGTGAAGCATCGCCCGCGTGTAGAGCGTGCCGAGGGCGCATCCGGCGGCGCTTCCGACGAGCGCAAGCGCGCCGCCCTCCAGGAGCATCAGCCGCCCGACCCGCCGCCGCGGGATGCCCACCGCCAGGAGCGTCCCGAGTTCCGCCGCCCGCTGCTCGACGCCGAGCGCGAAGAGGAGGCCCACCAGCAGCATCGCCGCCACGATGAGGAAGAAACTGAATCCCAGGAAGAGTTGCCCGAAGTCGGTCGTCGGCTCGGGCGCGCCGCCGCCGACCGGCTGGAAGAACAGGCCCAGGTCGGCCGGCCGGAGTTCCTGCCGCACGGCCGACGCGACCTGCTCCTGCGTCCGGCCCGCGGCCGGAACGCGCACGGCCGTCAGGCTGCCGAACCGGTTCCCCCACATCTTCTGCCCGGCCGCCAGCGTGACGAACGCCTTCGGCGTCCCGCGGTGCTCGTTCCAGTAGGCCTCGTCCTTTGGCCGGATGCGGCGCGTGTCGATGGGGATGCCCGGCTTCCAGTCGCGGCAGTTCTTGACGTCGGCCAGGCCCGGGAAGTCGGGCATGAGCGTCGGGTCGGCGGCCGCGCCCTCCAGCGGCACGACGCTGCGCACGCGAAGCGCGCTCGTGGTCTCGCTCAAGGCCCCCGTCGGCCCGAGGACGAAGTACCGAAGGTGGACCGTCTCGCCCGGCTTCGCCGCCAGGTCCTCGGCCAGCCACGCGTTGAGGACGATCTCGTCGTCGCGCAGGTCGGGCGGCAGGAAGCCCCGCGGCAGGGCGGGCGAGGTCGTGTCCTTGCCGAGCGGCCCGATGGCCGTCACCATGGAATAGGGCGCCGCGCGGTCGCCCAGGCGGAGTTCGTTCACGAGGTACGTGAGGACGCCGACGGCGTCGGGCGACGCCTTGGCGGCGGCGGCCGCGACGGGCTCGTCGAGGAACACGCGGCGGCTCCGGAGTTCGAACACGCCGCGCTCCGGGATGGCCGTCACCTCCAGGCCCGCGTCCGCCAGTTCCCAGTGCCGCGCGAAGGCCGCGTTGGCCTGCTCGGCGGTCGGCCCGCCCGCGCCGTCTCCGCCCACGAGGAGCAGGTTGGCGGCCGCGCCCGCGAAGCCGGTCTTGCCGGGCGACAGGCCGACCTCCATATTGAGGTACGTGCGATTCAGGAAGGCCGTGACGGGCGAGACCTGGGCATTCCGGAGGCTGAAGCGGCCGAAGTCGGCGTCGTCCGCGACGGCCTCGACCGTGACCCGCCGCGCGACCGACCCCGACCCCTCGCCCGAGAATGGCGCGTCGCCCGGTAGGCGGCCGGGCTTCTCGATCCGCAGGAGCACCGTCGCGCCCGCGCCGACGCCGAGCCGTGCAGCCGCGCGGCGGTTGAGCACGACGCCGCCGCGCGGGGGTAACGCCTCCAGGCGCGCGGCCCCGCCGAGTTGCCAGAACGCCGCGTCCACGCCCAGGACCTGGACCTCCGGAACGCGGACCGATCCGTCGTCGGTCGCCAGCGTGCCCGCCAGTTGCAGGACGGGCGCTGCCGCAGCGTGCAGGTCAGTGCCGATCTCGCCCGCCAGGTCCGCCTGGAAGAGCCGGTCCGGCGCGGCCAGGGCCAGGGCGACCGACCCGGTCCGCGCGCGGGCCGTCCGGGCCAGGCTCTCGCGCACCGAATCGCCGATCGCCAGGGCCCCGACGAGGACGGCCGTTCCGGCGGCGCACCCGAGCACGACGCCGAGGTGCGTCCGCCAGTAGTGCCGAAGGCCGCGCGCGACCAGCGTTCGGGGCTTCACGCCGCGCCTCCCCGCTCTCGGAGCGTCCCGTCGCGGAGTTCCAGGACGCGGCCCATCCGCGCGGCCAGGGCCTCGGCGTGGGTCACGGCGACGAGGGCGACGCCCTCCTCGCGGTTGAGGTCGATGAGCAGTTGCGCGAGCGACTCGGCGCTGGCGCGGTCGAGCGAGCCGGTGGGCTCGTCGGCCAGGAGGAGCGCCGGCCGGTTGATGAGGGCCCGGGCGACAGCGACGCGCTGGCACTCGCCCCCCGAGAGTTGCCCGGGCCGGTGTGCCAGGTGCGAGCCCAGACCCACGCGCGCGAGGAGACTCCGCGCACGCGCCTCGGCATCGGCGGCGCCCGCCCCGCCGCCCCCCGCGAGCGTCGGCACCAGGACGTTCTCCAGCGCCGTGCACTGGGGCAGGAGGTGGTGCAACTGGAAGACGAAGCCGATCCGGCGGTTCCGGACGGCCGCAAGGTCCCTCTCCGGGAGGGCAGCCAGGTCGCGCCCTTCCAGCAGCACCCGCCCCGACGTGGGCCGGTCGAGCGCGCCGATGAGGTTGAGGAGCGTGCTCTTCCCGGAGCCTGAGACGCCGACGACGGCCAGCCGCTCGCCCGCCGCGACCCGGAGCGACACGTCCCTCAGGACCGCGAGCGCCCCCGCGCCCTCGGGCGAGTCGAACTGCTTGGCGACGTGGTCCAGTTCCAGGAGCAGCGATTGCTCTTTCATGTTCACATATCCTTGTGTGCGATGTTCCCGGCGAAGCGCCGCTGGGCCTCCGCGAAGGCGGACGCCGCCTCGTCGGCCATGCGCTCGACGCCGAACCGCTCGACGACGACCGCGCGGCCGCGCGCTGCCAGGTCCTGCGCCCGCGCCGGGTCCGCCAGCAGGTCCTCCAGCGCGTCGGCCAGCGCCTCCACGTGGCCCGGGTCGTACAGAACGCCGCCCCCCGTCGCCTCGAGCAACTCGGGGAACACGCCTAGGCGCGGCTCGACGACCGGTACGCCTGACGCGAGGGCCTCCAGGACGTACAGCGCGAACGCCTCGCCGCGCGGCTCCGGCACGCACAGCACCGACAGCGACCGCAGGAACGCGGCCTTGGCCTTCGGGTCCGGATGGAGGAGGAACTCGACCTGGTCCGCGAGGCCCTCGGCGGCCAGGCGGCCCCGCAGGGCCTCGACGAACGGCTCCTCAGCCGTCGTGCGCCCCCCGGCCACGCGGAGTTTCACGCCGGCCACGCGCCCGCGCCGCCGCAGCCGCACGTACGCCTCGACCAGCACGTCCAGCCCCCTGGCCGGCGACATCTGGGCGAGGAACCCGACGGCCGGCGGATCGGGCGGTGCCGGCGCCGGCGCGTAGGCCGCCAAGTCGATGCCCGGATACACGACGCGCGTCCGCCCCGCGGGCGGCACGAACCGCCGCTCGACGACGCCCGCGTAGTAGCGGCTCACGGGCAGCAGCACGTCCGCGTCGCTCATGTGGTCGCGGACCGTCGTCCACGCCTCGTGCCGGTACGGCTCGGGGAGCGAGTCGAGGAATGCATCCTCGTCCTGGAGCATGCACGCGATCGGGACGGCCAGGCGCGACTTGATCTGCCGCGCCAGCCCCAAGAGGAGCGCGTTCGACAGCGACACGATGTCCGGCCGGTGCTGCGACGCCAGCCAGTCGACCAGCCGCTCGAGTTCCTTGGCCTGGCGGCCGTGCTCGCCGCGGAGCATCGACAGGGTCGTCTCGCCCAGGTCCCCGGGCCGCGTCATGCCGGCCCGACGGGCGGCCCACCCGAGGAGCGGCCGCGCGTCGAAGAGGCGGTCGAGCCATCGCGGCGTCCGTCGGAACAGGGCGAGCTTCTGCTGGAGGTAGACGTTGATGCCGCCGAAGAAGATGGGCGTGCGGCCCGCGGCCGCCGGTGCGTCGGCCCCGAGCGGCAGGTACAGCGGCACCAGGAGGACGTCGTGCCCCCTCGCCCGCAGCGCCACCACCAGGGCACTGTCGCGCAGGCAGTTCTCGCAGTAGAAGTCCGGTCCGGAGCCGGGCGTGATCTGGACGATGCGCATGGGGCCGATCCGCTTCAGGGCTTCGCGCCGAAGGCGTACACGCAGCCGTCGTCGGCGCCGACGACGACGAGGCCGGCCGCCACGGCCGGGCTGCTCGCGACCGGCTCGCCGATCTCGTAGGACCAGAGTTCCTTGCCGTCCGCCAGCGCGACGAGGTAGAGCCGCCCGTCGTCGGAGCCGACGACGACCTTGTCGCCGCAGATGACGGGGCTCGAGTTCACCTCGCCGCGCGTCTCGAAGGTCCAGAGCGGCTGCCCCGTGTCGCGGCGGAGGGCGTGCAGCCCCCGGTCGCGCGAGCCGAAGACGACGCGGTCACCCGCGACCGCCGCCGACGAGTAGATCGCGAACTCGCGGTCCGCGTACCGCCAGACGACCTTGCGCGCCTCGAGGTCGACCGCCAGGAACTCGTTGCCCATGGTGCCGACGTAGGCGACGTTCCCGACGACGGCGGGCGACGCCGCGACGTAGGCGCCGGCGTCCACGTCGGCCGCCGCCTTCCCATCGGCCGCCGAGACGGCCCTCAGGCGCGCGTCGCAGCTGCCGAAGACGGCCCTGCCGTTGGCGACGGCCGGCGAGCCGTTGATATAGTTCTCCGCCTCGTAGATCCAGACGCCCTCGCCCGTTTCGGCGTCGACGGCGTGGAGTTTCGCGTCGTAGCCGCCCACGAGGACCCACGTCCGGTCGCCCCGCGGCGAGCGCGCCAGGTTCGCCGACCCGAGGATCTGGTCATCCGTGTGATACGTCCATCGGAGCCGCCCCGTGGCCGCGTCGAGGGCGTAGAGGGCCCCGTCCGAGGAGCCCACAAACACCTTGCCGCCCGCCAGGAGCGGCGGGGCCTGGACCAGGCCCTCTGTCTTGAACGCCCAGACCTTCGTGCCGCGCGCGAGGTCGATCGCGTAGATGCTCTGGTCGTCCGATCCGATGAACACGCGACCGCCGCCGATGACGGGGGACGACTTGATGGCGTCGCCCGTCTTGAACCGCCACCGCAGTGCGAGCCGGTCCGGAAGCGTCCCCTCGGCCACGCCCGTGAGGGCGGGCCCGCCGCGGAACAGGGGCCAGGACGCCTCGGCCAGGGATGGACCGTGCGCGTCGCCCTCGGGCGGCGCGTCGATCGGGTTGCCCTCGCCGCAGCCGAGCGCCAGGCCCAGCGCAAGCGCGCCCAGGAGGGCGGCGACCGGCCTGCGCCACCACGGCCTGTCCGGAGCCCGGGTGCCCATCGCGTCCTCCCCCAGCGCACGTCCATTGCTCAGTATCCGCGGCCGCGCGCGGCCTGACAAGGGTCTACCCCGCGAGGCCGGCGGCCCGCACGCGGCCGAGCGCTGCCACGGTGAAGATCACCGGGTAGAGCCGCTCGGAATACCAGAGCCGCGCGAAGTAGAGGCCGATGGGGGCCGGGTCGAACCGCGCGCCCTCGGCCGTCCGCCGGATGAGCCAGGCGGCGCCGCGTGCGGCCGCGTCGCGGGCCCGGTCGGCGGTCTCGGGCGCGAGGCGGGCGGCGACCCGCGCCAGGGCGTCGACGGCCACGGCCGTCTCCTCGATGGAGGGCGGGACGGCGGGCGCGCCGCCCCAGCCGCCATCCGCGTCCTGGGCCGCCAGAAGCCAAGCCGCGCCGCGCGCGAGCATCGCCGCCGTGTCCTCGCCGCCGCGCTGCGCCAAACCCGCGAGCGCCGCCACGACCCGCGCGGTGCCGTAGGTCGGGTTCTCCTCGTTCGGGGCGGATGGGTTGCCGAACCAGAGCGGCGTCCACGTGCCGTCGGGCGCCTGTGCCGCCGCGAGGTAGGCGAGGGACCGGCGGATCGCGCCACCCGTCCGCGCGCGGTCGGCCGCGGCCAGGTCGTCCCGCCAGGCAGACCACGCCGCCAGCGCGTGGGCCGTCAGGTCCGGGCTGCTCCGGTCGAAAGGCAGGGCCCCCCATCCGCGGCAGAAGGTCGGGACGCCGCCGTCTCGGTTCTGGAGACCGAGGAGCCAGCTGACGCCGGCGCGGGCGGCCTCGCGCGCGGCCGCGTCGATCGGGCCGAGCGACCTGAGGGCCGCCAGCGCCCCTGCCGTGTCGTCGGCGTCCGGCACGCCGCCCGACTGGTCCGTCCACGCCCAGCCGCCCGGCGCGGCCGCCGTGTACAGGTGCTCGGCGCGGTGCTGGCATCCCAGGAGCCACGCGCGGACGCGCAGCCGCTCGTCGGCGGGGAAGGCTGCGGCAGCGTCGGGGTCGGCCGCGAGCGCGCACGCGGCTAGGCTCGTGACCCACGTCGCGAGGTCCGTGTCGATGGGCCAACTGCCGTCCGTCCGCGCGGACGCGCGGAGGAACCGGACGCCCCGCGCGATGACGGCGTCGGCCCACTCCTGGCCGGGCGTCGGGCCGAGCGCAGCAAGGGCCATCACGACGAAACTCGTCAGGGGCGTCGCCTCGATGAACCCGCCGCTCTCGGGCTGGATGCGGGCAGCCACCCGGAGCGTCCGCCCCCGGGCGAGGTTCCGCACGATCCGGGCGACGGGGTTTCGCGTCGGGCAAAAGCGGTGCCGCACCTGACCGATCGCGATCAGGGCGGGCAGGGCGTAACTGACGACGGGCAGGCGCAGCCGCCGGAGCCAGCCGCGCGGCAGCGCAGCCAGTTCGAAGGGCAGGGAACGGACGTATCGCCATGCCTCGCCCTGCGGGCCGAGGCGCCCTGCCAGGGCGGCCATCGAGAGGATCGGGGCGGAGAACGTCCGGTCATCCCCGTAGCGGGTGTCGACGGCCCGGGCGATCGCGGCGGGGTCGAGGCCCCCCGCCCGGGCCCGCAGCCACGCCCCGGCCCGATCGAGCGCCGGGCGGTGCGCCGCCTCGGCCTCCGGACCCGCGGCCGCGTAGGCCGACCACGCGAGGACCGTCGTGCTCAGGTTGCTCGGGCTGTCGGGGGTGTCGCCCCAGCCGCCGTCCGCGTTCTGGCCGGCGGCGAGCCACGCGAGGCCCGCGCGGATGAGCGGCGCGTGGGCCCGTGCGTCGACCCGCGCCAGGGCCGTCACCGCCGTCGCCGTCGCCAGGGCGCTCGACGCGAGTTCGCCCACCCAGTGGTCGCCCGCGGCGGCGCGCTCGTCCAGGAGGCGCCGCCGCGCGGCGCCGAGCGTTCGGGCGAGCGCGTCCGGGTCGATCGGCATCGTCATCCGTCCAGATGACCGAGGGCCAGGAGGCCGTACCACGTGTACTCGCAGTCGACGGCGTCGTCGGCCCAGTGCCCGCGGAAGCCTCCCTCGTCGGACCAGAGGCTGTCGATGAGGTCGAGGCACGCTTGCCGGACGCCGTCCACCGGTGCGCCGAGCGTCGCGAGAGCGTGCAGCGCCGTGGCCGTCGACAGGAGATCGGGGATCGGGGTCGACGGCGCTGCGGCGAAGCCGCCGTCGCGGTGGGCGCGGGCGAGGAGCCACTCGGCCACGCCGGGGGGGACCGGCCGCCCGAGTTCCGCCAGGAGCACGGCGGCCGCCGCCGTCGGCGCCGTTAGGCCCCGGGCCTCGCCCGGCTCGTTGGCGAATGCGCCGTCCTGCGTCCGCAGGGCCGCGAGGCACCCGGCCAGCCCGGGCTCGACGGGCGCGCGGGCCCCGAGGTCCTGGTGGGCCCCCAGGGCGAGGAAGCACGCGTAAGCCGTCGCCCTCGGGGCGCCGCGGACGGCGTTGTAGCCGCCGTCGGCCGACCGGAAGGCGCGGAGGCGGTCGCGGAGGTGCCGGCGTCGCGCGGCCCGGGCGGCCCGCTGCTTGGGCGCCTGCTCCTCACGCGGCAGCGACGCCCAGCACCGCGCCAGGCACGCGAGGTGAAGGAAGTCGAGCGGCTCGCCGTCACCGAAAGTCTCGAGGTACTGGCGGACCGGCCTCGCGGCCGCGGCCCTGCCGAGCGCCGCCAGGCTTGCCAGGCCGAAGACGGTGTAGTAGAGGTCGCTGGCGGACGCGCGGCCGCGGAAGCCGCCGTTCGGATTCATGCGGCTGCGGAGGAAGGCGGCGACGCGGGCGGTCCGGTCACGCAACCGGCTCGGCGCTCTGGCGGCCGCGCGGAGCATCTTGAGCCTGAGGCTCACGGGGGGCCCCTCCGGGCTGGACGTCCCTGAAGATCCGGGAGATGACGCGTCGGAGGATGCCCTTGAGGCCGCTCCGGGTGAGGGCCCCGAGGGACGCGACGGCCTCGCTGCGGTAGCGGGCAAGGAGGTCGTGGGCGGCCTGCTCGACGCCGAGTTCGGTCAGGGCGGTCCGGACGGCCTCCTCGCGCGTGTCGAGCCGCAACGACCGCCGCCAGACGGATTCCAGCAGGTGCCGCGCGGGCCCCGTCGCGCGCTGGTAGGCCAGGGCCAGGAGGATCGACGGGCGCATGGCGAGGCCGTCGTTCGGGTCGCCCTCGCCGTTCCAGTCCTTGAGGTCGTCGCGGATCTGGTAGGCGATGCCGAGGGCCTCGCTGAACCGGCCCAGGCCGTTCCACGCGCCGTCGGTCGCGCCGGCATAGATGGCGCCGACGCGCAGGGCCACCTCGAACGCCGGGGCCGTCTTCTGGCGGAAGATGGCCAGGACCTCCTCGGGCGCCAGCGGCGCCGGCCGCCGGGCCCACGACAGTTCGGAGCCCTGGCCGAGGCAGAGGTTGCGGTGCCCCCGCGCGGCCGCGCGGAGCATCTCGGCCCGCCGGTCGGCCGGCGCGTGGCACTCGGCGATCAGGCGGTAGCCTTCGCCCAGGAGGAAGTCGCCCACGTTCAGCGCGAACGGGATGCCGTACTGCTCGTGCAGCGTCTTCTCGCCGTAGCGCGTCGCGTCGTGGTCCTCGATGTCGTCGTGGACGAGCGAGGCCTTGTGGAAGCACTCGACGGCCACGGCGACGCGATGCAGGTCGTCGGGGAGCGGCCCCTCGCCGCCCTCCTCGCGGAAGGCCTGGTACGCACAGGCCGCCAGCAGCGGCCGCCAGCGCTTCCCCGACCTGGCGAGCCAGGCGTGGGCGACCCGCTCGGTCTCGCCCGCGGGCCGGCCCAGAACGGCCTCGAGCGCGTCGGGCGTGAACCAGGCCTCGACCCGGGCCCGCAGGTCGTCGATGGGGATGCGGTCGCCGGGCCGGTCGCTCGCCAGGTGCATCGCCTCGCGCAGCCAGTCGAGGTCAACCTCGGTGTTCGCGCAGCCGTCGCGGAGGATCGGAATGGCGACGCCCGGGATCGCCGCCGCCTCGATCAGCGGGAAGATCCGCTCCAGGGCCGCCAGGCAACTCGCGCCCACGACCGCCTCGATCCGCCCGCTCTCGATGAGCGACAGGACGACCGGCACGCCCTCGGCCACCAGGACCACGTACCCCAGCGCCTCGGCCTCGGTCTTCAGCGCGTCGATCGGGCACGTGCCGCACCCGGCGCACAGGAGGCCGAACTCGTCGATCTCCGCCCGGCACGCCTCCTGCGACCGCAGGCACTGGGGCAAGAGGAGCAGCCGCCGGTCGTACGGGACGGCGGCAAGGGGGTCCCGCCACGTCTCGTTGTTGAGGAGCACCGCCACGAAGCCGCGGAACTTCTCCTCGAGCCCGGCGGCGGCCAGGATCTCGTCCGACAGGACGCGCAGTTCCTCGAGCGACAGCGGCGGGACCGGACGCCGCGCCGCCACGTGGTCGCGCACGGCGCGACGGACGCGCTCCCGCGCGGCCGCGGTGGGCGGGATGGTGTCCTGCGTGGGCCGTTCGGCCGAAGGGGATGGCGTCCCGCGAGCGTCGTCCGTCATGCGCTTGGCATCCTCCGTCCCGGCCTGCGGCGCCGGGTCCTTCCCGATGGCAGCATCAGGCCCGCTCCGAGGCCCGGACCGGTTCCCGCTCGGCGGCGGCCGGGGCGCCGACCGCGCCCTCCGCGGGCGTCCCGGCAGCGGGTGCCACTGGAAGCCCTGGCCGGCGTAGCCTTGGCGAAGCCGGCTTGTCCGCCGGTGCGCCGCTCCGCGCGGCAATCTGGCGGCCGACCCGCGCGAAGTGCCGCCGCCACGTCACGACCTCCGCCCGCCCCAGCACCTGGATCAGCATCCGCTTCAGCCACGACACGCCGCCCGCCCGCTGGTTGTCCCAGTACAGGCGGGGCACCCACCTGAAGTTCGCCTCGTAGCACGTCGTGAAGAGGTCCAGGTGATCGGCCCGCATCCGGTCTAGGCCGAACGGTTCGCCGTCGCCCGCCCCGCGCCGCACGGGCTCGTGGAAGATCGGAAAGACGACAGCCCGCTTCGCCGCCAGCCGCCGGACCAGCCGGAGCGTCCGGGCGACGTCGTCGGGCGTCTCGCCCGGCAGGCCCAGGATCACGCTGAAGACCGGGAAGAACCCCGTCCGGTCCATCCGGTCGGCCGCGTCGAGGACCATCGCCTCCCAGTCGTCGGCCCGAAACGGCGCGATCTTGCCCGGACCGAGCGCCTGGACGAGCCGGCCGTTGGCGCTCTCCACGCCCAGGTTCACCCAAAGGTACCCGGTTTCGGCCTCCCAGGCAAGAAGGCGTCGGATTTCCCGCAACTCCTCGTCGCTCAACTGGAGGATGCTCGAGACGTTGGCGTGGTCGAGTTGCATGAATCGCAGGCCCCGAACCTCGCGCATCCGCACCAGGAGCGACTGCAGGGCCCCAAAGTCGACGTGCGGGCCCCGCGCGCCGTAGCGGAAGAAGTCCTCGCTCGTCGAGACGGCGCTCCGCACGCCGCCCGCGACGTTTGCCTCGAGGTCCGCCAGGATCATCTCCGGCGCGAGGTGCTCCATCCGCGTTCCGCTCATGGCGCAGAAGCGGCATCCCTTGCCGCACCCGCGCGAGAGTTCCACGCCCCCCAGCACCGACGGTCCGCGGATCGGCCGGGCCCGGGCGGCGCAGGCGCCCGGCGCCGCCACGTGGGCGGGCGCCGGCCGGCCCTCCAGGAGGTCCATCACGAGCCGCGGCCCGTCCTGCTCGAAGTAGCCCTCGAACACCAGGTCGATCCCGTGCCGCGCGGCCGCCCGCGGGTCCTGGGCGTACTGCCACGCGCCCGCGCCGCCCGCGACCACCCGGAAGCCCCAGCGGCGCTTGGCCTCGGCCAGGTCGGCCATCAGGCGGTCGGTCCAGACGCGCGTGTAGGGCTCGCCCCGGGCGAAGCGGGCGGTCGTCGTGTTCGACATGCCGCGCCCGAGCGGGTCCGAGGAACTCACGCCCACGACCTTGACATGCGGCCCGAGGATGCGCCTGAGCGCCTCGGGCGTCGTGCAGAGGACGTCCCCGGGCCCGAGCGGCGTCTCGGCCAGCAGGGCGGACTCGACGCGGCGCAGGCCCACGGGCACGGCGGCGGCGCGGCCCTGGGCGTCGGTCCGGACCGGCGGCGCCAGGATCCGGCGCATCGCCCACGCGGGCACCTGCGTCGTCTGCATCGTCGCGAAGATGCCCTCGAAGAGGACGTCGTAGCGGGCGCTCAGGGTCCGGTCGGCGACCAGGACGACGGCGGGGCGGCGCAGACTCTGCGCGGGCGTCATCGCGGGTCGGGCCCTCCGGCCGCGCCGCGGCGCCCGCGGCCGCGAAGGGCCGCGTAGATATCCTCACGCGAATGGGCTTCGATGCCGATCCGCACGTCGCGCCGCTCGAGGTCCGCCTCGGTCACCTCCGACCCGTCGATCGGACCGCCCCGGTGCTTCGGGAAGATGATCGCCAACTCCGGGCACACCCGCGCGCAGGCGGGGCAGTTCGTCTTGCACTTCTCGGGGCTCGCAACGCGGACCCGGCCTTCCTCGTCCAGCGCGTACGCCCCGAACAGGCAGAAGTTGTGGCACTGCTTGCAGCCCTTGCACCGGCCGTAGTCGATGACGGGGAACCAGGGGACCCACGCCCCCTCGCGCTCGGGGGCCGTCTCGAGGTCCGCCAGGAGGGTCTCGACGGAGGGGGCTGGGCGCGGCCCGCGCGCGGCCCCTGGGCGGCCGGCGAGGACGGCCCGCAGGACCGCCTCCGGCCCGTCGGCCCTCAGGTCGAGGACCTCCGCTCCCGCGCCCGGCAGGGGCGCCCCGGCCCACTCCATCAGCCACCGGACGGTCCGCGGGCGGCAGGCGATGATCCGCAGGCCGTCGCGCCCGACCAGCCGCCCGAGGGCCGGGTCGCGCCGGGC
>CAYGZE010000056.1:0-18054 GCA_964354185.1 uncultured Anaerolineales bacterium
CGCGCGCGCCAACCCGGTTTTCGGATTGTAAAAATGGGACTTACAGCAATTCCGGGGGGGCGGGCGGCAGGTAGGGTGGGTGCTTGCACCCACGCGGTATAGGAGCGGCGGCGCATGCTTTCGCGAGCGAAAGCATGGCACCCGGCCCACCCTCACCCCCGCCCCCTCTCCCTGAGGGAGAGGGGAGGACATCGGGCCGGCCTTCGCCCTGTTTCCCTCTCCCTGAGGGAGAGGGTGGCCGAAGGCCGGGTGAGGGGGGCCGCGCGGCGGGGCGCCTAGGCGGTGTGCCGCAGGTAGGCCCGGACCCGCGACCCGGCCGTGACGGCCAGGTAGACCGCGCCGGCCAGGACGATGATGGTCGCCCCCGAGGGCAGGTTGGGCTCGTACGAGAGGGCCAGGCCGGCCGCCGTCAGCAGGATGCTCAGGGCGGTCGCCAGGGCCATCGTGTGCCACAGGCGGCGGGCGAAGTACCCCGCGATGGCCACCGGCAGCGTCAGAAGGGCGATGACCATCACGATGCCCACCACCATCGAGAGGAGCACGACCGTCAGGGCCGTCAGGCCGAGCAGCAATAGATAGTAGAAGGCGACCGGGATGCCGCGCACCCGGGCGAACTCCTCGTCGAAGCAGATGGCCATCAGCGGGTTGTAGGCCAGCAGGCCCACCGCCACGACGACGGCGTCCAGGCCGGCCATCAGCCACAGGTCGCGGGGCGTCACCATGAGGATGTTGCCGAAGAGGTAACTCATGAGGTCCTGGCTGTAGCCGGGCGTCTGGGAGAGGAAAAGGATGCCGGCGGCCATGCCGATGGCCCAGAGGGCGCCGATGACGGTGTCCTCGCGCTGGCGGGCGCGGAGGCTGACGAGGCCGATGATGCCCGCGGCGGCCAGGGCGGCGGCGACAGCGCCGTAGATGGGCTCCAGGGCCGTCCAGCCCCAGACCTGGCGCAGATACAGGGCCGCCCCGATGCCCCCCAGGACGCAGTGGGCGATGCCGCCCGCGATGTACGTGATCCGCCGCACCACCACGTAGGTGCCCACGATGCCGCAGGCCACGCTGGCCAGGCCCCCCGCGGCCAGGGCGTACTGCAGGAAGGCGTGGTGGCCGACGGCGTGGAAGAAGTCACCCATGGGGGGGTCCCTCCTGGTGGCCGGCCTCGGCACAGCGGTGGTCGTGGCGGACCAGGCGGACGTCGCCGCCGTAGATCTCGCGGATGACCTCGCCGGTGACCTCGCTGGTGGGGTGGACGACGACCCGCCGCTTGACGCAGACGACGTGCTGGACGAAGTGCGAGACGAACCCCAGGTCGTGCGAGACGACGATGACCGTGAGCCGCTCGTTCAGCCGCCGGAGGAGTTCGTAGAGTTCCTCCTCCATGGCGACGTCGAGGTGGCTGGCGGGCTCGTCCATCAGGAGGAGGTCGGGCTCGGGCGCGAGGGCCCGGGCGATGAGGGCCCGCTGCCGCTGGCCGCCCGACAGGGCGGAGAACGGCCGCCCGCCCAGGTCGGCCAGGTCGACCTCGGCCAGAGCCCGGTCGGCGGCCAGGCGGTCGGCCCGGCGGAAGGGCCCGACGCCGCGGCCGGGGGCCAGGCGGCCCATGAGGACGACGTCCCGCACGCTGGCCGGGAAATGGGGGTCCACGTTGACGTTTTGCGGCAGGTAGCCGATCCGCGGCCGCGCCTGGGCCGGCGGACGCCCGAAGACGCGGACCGTCCCCCGGTTGGGCGCCAGGAGGCCGAGGATGAGTTTGACGAGGGTGGTCTTGCCGCCCCCGTTGGGTCCGACGATGCTGACGAAGTCGCGCGCGGCAATCGTCAGGCTCACGTCCTCCAGGACGGGCGAGCCGTCGTAGGAAAACGTGAGGTCGCGGATCTCGACGACGGCGCTTGCGTCCATCAGGGGCCTACCTTTCCTTGCCGGAATCGCCCTCGTCCGGCGGCGCGAGGGCCTTGCGGACCTTCCGGGCCATGTCGCGCAGGTTGGCCGCGTAGTCCCGCGCCAGCGGGTCCATCTCGACGACCGCGCCGCCGATGGCGCGGGCGACGGCCTCGGCGCTCTTCTTCGAGAACTGGGGCTGAACGAAGACGACGCGGACGCCCAGGCGGCGGGCCTCGCCGATGAGGTCGGCCAGTCGGCGGGCGCCCGGCTCCTTGCCCTCGATCTCCACCGCCACCTGCCTCAGGCCGTAGGCGTCGCCGAAGTAGCCGAACGCGGGATGGAAGACGAGGAAGGCCCGGCCCTTCAGCGGCCCCAGCGTCTCGCGCAGGTCGGCGTCGAGGCGGTCGAGGTCGTCCTGGACGGCGCGGAGGCGGTCGCGGTACTCGGCCGCGCCCGCGGGGTCGGCGGCGGCGAGGCCCTCGGCGACGCGGGCGGCCAGGACCTTCGCGCTCTTGGGGGCGAGCCAGAAGTGCGGGTCCGGCGCGCCGGCGGCGTGGTCGTGCGCGCCGTGCTCCTCCGCGTGGGCGGCCTCGCCGTGGTGCGCGTGTTCCTCCGCTTCCGTCTCGTCGGCCGTCATGCGGCGAAGCGCGACGCCCGCGCGCGTGTCGACGATCTTCAGGGCCGGGTTGACGGCCGTGATCTTCGCGAGCAGCCGCTCCTCGAACGGCAGGCCGGCGCTGAAGTAGACGGCCGCGTCGGCGAGGTCGGCCATCGCGCGGGGCGTGGGCTCGAACGTGTGGGGCGATTGCCCGGACCCGACGAGGACGCCGACCTGGACGCGCCCGCCGCCGATCCGCTCGACGAACCCCGCCACGGGCAGGATGCCGGCGAACGCCTTGACGGGGGCGGTCGGCTCCGCGGCGCGGGCCACGTGCGCAGCCGGGGCGGCGGCTGCCGCGGCCGCCAGCGCGGCCGCCAGCGCGGCCGCCAGCATCCAACGCTTCCGCATGACGCGCCTCCCGGAGGCGTCTCGAGTCTAGGCCGGTTCGTGCCCGTGGACGGCCCCGCGTTCGCCGCCGGCACAGACCAGGTGGCGCTCGTGGCACTTGCCGCACTCGGCCACGGCGTGGTGGGCTGCGAACGCGTCCCAGTGCTTCCGCTGGTTGAGGGTCAGGATGCCCGAGCCGCCGCACAGCGGGCAGACGTTCTGGAGGGCCGTCAGGACGGCGGCGCGGATGAACTCCGAGCGGTTGGCGACGCCCCGCAGGGCGCTCCGCAGCGCCGGGTCGGCCTTGAACGTGATGATGTCGGCATGTTTGCGCCGCGTCGGCATGGCCGGTTCCTCCGTGGGGCGTCATCCGAATCCGCGGTCATTGTTACGTTGTATTACCGCCGCGTCAAGGCCTCCGGCGCGCCGGGGGGGTCTTCGGTTCTCATGTGGGGCGCGTCTGATGTGGCACGCCCGCCCTCGGGCGTGAGAGGGTCGGGGCGGCGGCCCAGCCGGGGCGGCTGGGCCACATACGGCGCCGGCGCGGCGGCCTCGAGAAGGCCCCCGAAGCGCCTGGCGCCCGGCGGGTCATCGGACCTGCCGGCAGGGCCCGCGCGACCCCAAAAGGCCGGAACAGGCCGTCCGGCGCGCGTTAATCTGGGCAAGATAGGAGGGCCCGACAAGGTTTTTTTGGCCGTGCCGCGGGGGTTCCACGAAATTCCCCCGGAAAGTTTTGCCTTTGCGCCGGAATTGGGGTATAGTCCCCCGGCAGGCGGGTATGGGGCCAAGTCTCAAGGGCAAGTTGGCGGCACTCACGTCGGACCGCTAAGCCTGCTTCCGAATGTATCGGAATGGTTCTGTGGCTCGTGTAGGGGCGTTTCTAGTGCAGGAACCTGAGGACGCGGCGCAGATGATTCCGAAGACGGAAGGACGGACGACCCCCTCGGGGGCCGGCCTCATTGCGTTAAGGGCCGCGAGGTTGCGCACTATCGGCATAAAGGTCGGGCACAAGACACTCGGTGAAGGGGTCTCTCGTTGAAGGAGATTGCCATGTCTCGTAGCAAAGTGACGCGTACGCTGTGGCTCGTGGCGCTGGCCGCACTGATGGTGTGGGTGGCGTCGCCAGTCGCCAGGGCCGGTGACTACACCTGGAACAACATGGACGGTGATTCCCTGTGGACCAACGAGATGAACTGGGAGGAAGCGAGCGGTTACCCGGGCCCGTTCGACACGGCCAACTTCACGGGTACGGCGCTCACGACGGGCGGGGACGTGTACCTGAACGGGGACCAGCAGGTCGACGCGATCGTTTTTGACGACCAGGTCTCCGGCGACAAGGGCTTCGCCATCCGCGGGTCCGCCGGCACCGACCAGTTGGTCACCAACACGCTGGATCACGGCGTGACGGTGGGGGTCCACGGGTCGGTCACGAACGAGATCGGCTCGATGCTCCAGGGCAGCGGCGGGGGCGGCGGGGTCGGCCTCGTCATGACCATCAAGAGCGGCAACCTCAGGATCAGCGGCCAGATCGGCGAGATCGGGGCGGAGACCGAGCTGACGGGCAGCGTGGTCGGCGGCGGCACCAGCGCGGCGCGATTGGACCTCGCGAATCCGGACAACCAGATGACCGGCACGCTCGAGATCCAGGGCAACGGGACGGTGAACGCGGCGATCGGCGGCGTCCTCGGCAACACGACGGTCCAACTCAACGGCGGCAGGCTGAATCTCGCCAGCGCGTCGTGGGTCGTGTCGCCCGGCCTCGAGGCCGATTTCTACAAGAGCAACTTCGGCGGCAAGGGCGCGGCCATCATGACCACCCTCGGCGCCGCCGGCTGGACCGCCACGCCCGACTTCTCCTGCGACGTCCCCTACGTCGACATGCCGGAGGGCGCCGGCGGCGTCGACGGGAACCCGTTTGCCGCCTTCATCGACCCGTTCCAGGTCGATAACATCTCCGCCCGCGTCCGCGGCTTCCTCTACATCGCCACCGAAGGCGAGTACCGGCTGCACACCGCGAGCGACGACGGCAGCATCATCTGGGTCAAGGACGATGTCAACGGCGCGGGCAACTGGGTCATCGCCTGCAACAACGACGACTGGCAGGGCTACCCCGGCAATAACAACCTGTTTAACGGCAACCCCATCCACCTCACCCAGGGCTATCACCAGTTCGCCGCCGGCTTCTATGAGGGCGGCGGCGGCGCGGGCTGGGACATCCGCTGGGACGCCGGCACCGGCACCGACTTCTGGGGCTCCGCCGCGCCTTCCACGATGACTTCCGTCCTGTTCCACGGCGGGTACCAGTTTAACGGGGCGTACGGCAACGACGTGGAGGTCCTGAGCACGGGCACGATCGACGCGGACGGCGAGATCGCGATGGGCAAGTTGACCGCCAATGCGGCCGCGCCCCCGGCCGTCCTCAACGTGACCGGCGTGACCCACATTGGCTACGAGAACAAACTCACCTTCACCGGCACGCGACTCCTGAGCGACCTGACGGTGAGCAACGCCGTCGAGGTCCCCGTTTACCTCGGGGTCATGGATGACGGCGGCGTCGCCCGCATCCTCCACAAGCAGGGCCCTGGCACCGTCCACGTGAACGGCGGGCCCGATGGCCTGGTCGCGGGGAGCAACCTCCGGGCCGAGGACGGCACGCTGAACGTCCTCGCCGGCGCGGCCGATGCCGCCACCCTCACGGTGGACGGCGGCGTTCTGTCGCTGGAAGACGTGGCCGTGAACGCCCCGATCCCCGGCTGGACGACCAGCGGCTACAGTCTCCAGGGTTGGCCGGGCAGCCTGTCGGCGATGGCGGCCCTGACCCCGAAGGACCGGGTGTACGGTGTGGACCAGACGGCCGACACGTGGGGCGGCGACGGGGAACGGCGCCTGGACCTCGGCTGGACCGGCTATGACAACGATTTCTGCATGCTGTGGAACGGGACGCTGCACATCACCACGGGCGGCGACTACCGGTTCGACATGGACAGCGACGACGAAGGCCGTTACTGGATCGAAGGTTACGCCGAGGAGGACCGGGGCTCCGGCAACCCGACGTACACCCTGGCGGCGGGCGACTACGACATCATGACCGGCTTCCACGAGGGCGGCGGCGGGTCGGGCATCTGGTTCAACATGTGGGGGCCCGACACGGGCGGCGCCTGGGTGCGCACGGGCTCGGTGGCGGGTTCCATCACGACGATCGCCCCGACGCAGGTGTCGTACTTCGGGAACCCCGTGGTCCTGGCGAGCGGCCCGGCGGTCATCAGCGTCAAGGGCGGGGCCGAAATGGGCCTCCTGACCTTCAACGCGGGCGTCAGCCAGTTGAACGTGCTGGACGGCGGGGCGTCGAACTCGCCGGTCGGCACGCAGTTCCTGAGCTTCACGGGGACGGTCTATCAGAACAGCATCACGGTCAATACCGCGATCCGCATGGATCCGGGCGGCCTGGATGACAGCGGGGCGGGCGGCCCTGTCACCCTCACCAAGCAGGGCGGCGGCTCCCTCGACGTCACCGACTTCACCCCCACCAGCGTCGCCAACTCGACCTTCCGCGTCGAGGACGGCTCCCTGGACATCCGCGCGGGCTCCATCGGCACCCAGAAGATCGAACTGGCGGGCGGCAACCTCGGCCTCAAGGAGCGGACCGTTCCCGGCTATGTCCTCGGCGGCCTGGGAGGCAACTATTATACGCCTCGCGGCGGCAGCGGCGACACCGGCGTCAAGGACATGTTCAACAGCGGCAACTGGGGCAACCTGGTCGGCACCCGCATTGACCCCGTCATCCACTTCAACTGCGACGAAGGTTTCGGCTGGGCAGGTTGGCCGAGCGTCCCCGGCGTCAACTGGGATGACGTCTCCGCCAAGTGGGAAGGCAAGGTCAAGATCGACCTCGCCGGCGCCGTGACCTTCTGGACCGCCAGCGACGACGGCACCTGCCTGTGGATCGACCTGAACGACGACGGCGACTTCCTGGATGCGAGCGAACTGGTCGTCGACAACGACGGCCCCCAGGGCCTCAACTGGCTCTCCGGCGTTGCCAACTTCGCCGCGGCGGGCGAGTACAACATGCTCCTCGGCTACTTCGAGAGCGGCGGCGGCGACAACTGCCTCTTCACCTGGGGCGTCGGCGGCGTCGGCGGGCATGGCCAGATCGTTCCGGCCGACCACCTTTCCGCCCTCCTGAGCATCGGCGTCCAGAACTTCGGCAGCCCCGTCGACCTCCTCTCGGATTCCTCCATCTCCGTCAACGGCGGCGCCGATATGGGCAAACTCTCCATCCTCGGCGGCGCGGGCGTTGAACTGGCCGTCACCAAGGACGGCACCGGCGTCAGCGCCACGCGGCTCGCCTTCGCGCGCACCGGCTACACCGACGACTGGACCCTCCGCACGACCGACGTCCCCGTCTACCTCGGCAAACTCGATGACTCGGGTGTCGACCCGACCATCACCGTGACCGGCACCGGCCTGGCCGTGGCCGACAACACCGCCAGCCAGAACAACGCCGGGGCGACGACCTTCCAGGTCGAGGACGGCACGATGGCGCTGGTGGGCACGGCCGGCGGGTTCGACCCGGCGGGCAGTCCGGGCCTGGCGCCGCCGGACAGCGGCCCGTTTGCCGTGGTTGACTTGCGGGACCTGGGCAACCTGGCGGTCTCGAGCAAGGCCGGCACGGCGGCCCTCGGCAGCGACATCATCGCGACGGCGGGCAACTCGACGCTGTCGGCCCGGAAGGTCGCGAGCGGCGCGGCCGGCCTGGCGGTCGACCTCAACGGCGACATCACGGTGGCGGCCGACGCGCACCTGCTGGTCTACCTGGAGGACAATTACGCCCTCCGGTCGAACGGCAACGTGGACGGCGGCGGCACGGCCGCGGTCGGCTTCACCGCGAACTTCGACGGCTACACCGCCGGCGACCAGATGCACGGCGTGGACGGCTGGAAGGGCTGGGACAACAACGCCGGCGGGGGCGCGCTGGTGTCCAACGCGCAGGCCTCGAGCGCCCCCAACTCGGTCGAGATCACCGGCGCGAGCGACCTGGTGCACGAGTTCGACATCACGGGCGGCAGGTGGACGTTCTCCGCCAAGCAGTACATCCCCGAGGACTTCCTCGGACAGACTTGGTTCATCCTGCTGAGCCAGTACGCCGACGGCGGCCCGGATGAGTGGGCCGTTCAGACGACCTTCGACAGCACTACGGGGAAGGTGGCCTCCTATGAGCACGGCGCGTCGATGGACTATGTCACCGGCGCGTGGACGGAACTCAAGTTCGTCATCGACCTCGATGGCAACCGCGTCGAGGAATACTACGACGGCACCCTCCTGGCGTCGTACGTGTGGTCCGACAGCGGGCAGAATACGCTCCAGGCGATTGACCTCTATGCCAACGGCGCCTCGCCGGTCTACTACGACGACATCAGTATCATCGCGCAGCCGAGCACCCTCGAGATCGACAGCGGCGACCTCCTGGCGCTCAACGGCACCAGCAGCGGCGAGTTGACGGTCGACATCGACAAGACCGTCAGCCGTCCGACAGGTGCGGTGAGCGCGGCAGTCGGCGCGCTGGAGAACTGGACGACCAGCATGTACACCAACTGGACGCCCGGCGCGCGGGTCAACGCCACCTCCGTCACGGGCATCGGGACGGACTGGACCGTCAACATCGGGGGCGACGCCATCCTGGACATGCAGGCGGTCGGCGGGCAGATGGCCGCCACGACGAACGTCAAGACGGTGGGCACGCTGAAGGGCGACCTGACGAACGCGACGTACGGCGCGGGCGGAAACGTGGTCTTCGAGCAGGACGCGATCCTGGTCAATCAGACGCCGGGCGGCGCCAACCTGCCGACGCGGGCGCAACTGGGCGGGGCGCTGCTGCTGAACGGCGTGACGAACATGGCCGGGGCGTACACGGCGGGCGACGACGCCGCCGCGGGCGTTCCGGACGCGATCTTCAACGGCGTGGCCTTCTCGAAGCACTTCTCGCCGGGCGCGGCGTTCACGGGCACCCTGACGGTGGACCCGGACGCGCCGTCGATGCAGATCGCCCTGCGTGACGACCAGACGTTCGGCTCGGCCGCGACGGCCGCGACGCTGACCGGCGCGGGCAAGTTCGTCGACATCACCGGCCCGGGCAAGATGACGGTCGCCGGGCCGAGCAAGGGTCTGGGCGGGTCGGTGGCGGCGTACAACCGGTACGGGTACGACGAGGACACCATGCGCGGCGTCCTGGACACCGCGGCCAACACGGTCGGCCACACGCACAACCTGTACATCCTCGACCTGGCCGCCGCGAACGTGATCAAGTACTACAAGCACATGAACGTGTGGGACGGCCTGATCAACATCACGAACGCCGGGGCCCTCGTGGACGAGTACTACGACATGGGGAGCGGGGAGTACATCCCGGGTTCCGAGGGCGTGATGAACATCAACGAAGGGGCCACGCTGTGGACGACGGACTGGCAGATGCGGCCGCTGTCGGGCGTGTACAACGTGAACGCGGGCGGCGCGGTGAAGGTCCGGAACTGGAACCACGTGAACTATTCTGAGGGTCCGCCCGAGGTGCTCGAGAGTGTGACGTCGACGGTGAACGATCCCGGCGCGACGTGGAACTGGCAGGACGGCGCCTGGGTGGTCCTCGAGGACGATGACTTCTACTGGAGCCTGGCGGGCCTGCCCAACGACGTGGCCCTGAACTTCATCACGTCGGACGTGACGCGGTTCCACGGCGGCGTGCCGATGGGCGACGGTTCGATCTACACGACCCCGTTTGACGACAGCGGGCGGGTGGAGCCGACGGCGCGCAGCCCCGAGGGCTTCGCGGCCTGCGCCTTCTACGAGGAGCAGCCGGGCGTGTCGGAGACGATGCGGTTTGCGTCCCCGCAGAACCCGACCGGCGGCGAGCGCTGGAACTTTATCGACACCAACGTCACGTTCGGGAGCAACGCGGTGACGGGCGACGACCTCCTGATCAACGACGTGGCGAGCAACAAGTACTGGCTGCCCCGGAACCAGTGGCGGGCCGACTTCGAGCAGAAGAGCATGACCGGCATCGTGTGCTTCCTGGACGGCCGGTATGACTTGCGGAACGTCACGGTCATGGGCGGCCGCCTTGCGATCGGTCATCCGTGGGGCGATGATCGTCCGAACCTGGACGTCCGCGGCATCACGGGCGAGATCACGGTCAACGAGGACGCGCGGCTGGAGATCCGCGGGTTCCGGCCGGCCGTGGCCATGCCGGACGATTACCGCCTGACCAAGGTGTTCCTGGACGGCCTCGGAACGGGCATCTCGGTCGAGAACGGCGGCGTGTCGCAGTTCTGGACGAGGACCCCGTCGGGCACGCACACGCTCAATACGGGCGTCACGTTCCTGGGCGGGAACCCCGACAAGCGGGCCGAGTTCGACCTCGACCAAGAGTCGGGCAACGAGTGGAACGTGCAGATGATCCTGCCGGACGTCCTGGTGAAGGACGGCGCCCGGTTCACCATCAACCACCAGGAGTACAACTGCGAAGGGTACTGGCCGTGGGAGCATGACAACATCGTTGTGGGCCAGGGCGTGGTCGCCGACCTGGCGATGGAAGGCGACGGGTGGCTCGATAACGGCAGTTCGTGGCGCTGGGGCCTCAACATCCGCGACATCACGGACACGACCCCCGAAACGCCTTCGGAACTGTTTGCCAGCGGCCGCCGGATCAAGTTGACCGGCACGCTGGACGTGGACGTCCGCGTGGCGGAAGGCGAGTCGACGGAAGGCATCTGGCTGATGGGGGCTTGGAGCAACGCGGGCTCGGGGTTGGCCCCGCAGTTGGACCTCAATGGCCACACCGTGACGATCCTCTCGCGTGACCGTAACGCGGGCGGCAAGGACGACGGGTCGGAAGACTACCTGTGGGCCGGCGATCCGGGCACGGGCACGATCGACATCACCGATCCGGGCGAGGGCTGGCTGCTCCTGGCCAACGGTCAGGAGCAGAAGCTCGTGGATTCGGGCATCGACCCGGCCCTCGGCTGGGGCGACAACGTGACGATCAACGTGGGCGGCGAGCGGATGCTGCGCCCGAACTCGCGTCAGGCGGACGCCGGCGGCGACCTGTGGGAGAACATCTTCAACGGCCGGGTCAACGTCCAGCACACGGAGGGCGCGAACTACGACGCGACGCTCTTCGCCGGGTGGTGGGGCAACAACGGCAACGCGCTGGCGAAACTGTCGGACGTCCACCTGCCGCAGGATTCGATCACCAAGATCGGCCGCGACAACTGGTGGAATCCGGTCCAGCAGCAGACGAATGACAAGGGGCTCGAGTACCGCGTGAACCTGACCCTCGACGGCGCGTACGCCATCGTGGAAGGGTACGACTGGTGGGGCGATGATTCGAGCGGCATCCTGAACGACATCACCGGCCAGCCGGACGGCAGCACGCTGCTGCTGCGTATAAGCGACGACGGCAACCCCAACCGGTATCACCAGTTGGGCGGCACCCTGACGGACGTGACGATCGAGGCCCAGGAGCGGTTGATCCAGTTCGTGGCGGGCCTCAACCTGAACGGCTGCACGGTCAACATCAACTCGCAGGGCCGGTGGGACGAGAGCAGCATCTGGACCGATCCGGGCGAGGGGACGATCAACTACCGCGGCGGGATCGGCGGCGCGTGGGGCGTGATGGGCGTGTACGGTCCGCAGCCGCGGGTTTCGCCCACGACGGGTAACGGCGTCGTGGAAGTCCGCTGGGGCGAGGACACGACGATCACCATCGGGGACGCGATGTACATGTTCCTGAACGTGGCGGGCGACGCGGCCCCCGGCGACGTGTACACCAATACGTTCGCCGGCCCGGTCGTGATTCAGAAGGCCACGTATACGCGGAACGACTGGGGCATCCAGTACGACGCCGAACTCACGGGCCAGAACTGGTGGTACGGCAACACCAACAACAACAACGACCAGGGCCTGAAGATCATGCGGTGGGAGAACATCCAGCCCGATCAGGACACGGGCACGCGGTTGAATCAGTGGAGCGACGGCGTGTACATGATGGCCGACTTCAACCTGACGAGCGACTATGCCTGGACGATGATGTGCGACGCCGGCGACGATTGGCGCCCGGTGCATCAGCGGCGGTACTTCCTGGAGAAGGTGGACGATCCGTCGGGCGACGGTCGGACGCTGCGGGTGATCGGCGGCTCGCTGCTGATCACGACGCAGGTGACCGGCGGGGCGAACCTGGAGTTGGAGGGCCGCTGGGGCAATCCGCGGTTCGGGAAGGACGTCCTGGGCCAGGGCTTCAGCATGGACGCGGCGAGCAGCACGACGATCATCCGCGGGACCGACTGGGACAACGGTTACGGCGGGTCGAACTACCCGTTCGTTCTGCCGTCGGACCTGGACACGGTGACGGACGGCAAGTTCAGGCTGGTGGGGTTTGACGACGCCGGGACGCGGCGAGGCGGCAACCTGGAGATCCAGCGCGGGTTCGACGGGACGGTCGACGGGCTGCTGGCGGCCGTGGAAGTGGACATCTACAACGGCCGGGCGCTGGGCGCGACGGTCGCGCGGACGGACGGACCTGCCCTGACGAACGTAATCGACGCGCCGGTGACGATCAACCCGGATACGGATTCGGGGACGATCGACGGCGTGCTGTATGCCCGGCATGACGGTACGACGACGGGCGCGAACATCGGGACGGTGCGGTACACGGAGGTGACGATGCAGGACGCCGGGGCCGGGAACGTCGGGACGGTGCAGTTGGTGCCGAACGGCGGCGGTCTGCCGGCGAAGTTGCAGATCGGTAACACGCCTGGCGACGGAAGCGGTCTGTTCATGGTCGGCGACACCGAGGTGAAGGGCGGCTCGAGCGACGTGACGATCGTGGACGTGACGGACCCGTTGTACCACGAACTCAACCTGACGGCCGCGACGGGCGTGCAGTTGGCCGGCACGGTGCAGGCGAGCAACGTGAACCTGACCGGGACGGCCCGGATGGTTGAGGGCGCGGATGCGGACATCACCGGCCAGTTCAAGGTCGGCATGGGTGCGACCCTTGAACTCGCCCCGACCACCAGCATCACCCCGGAGATGGACGTCGAGAACACGGGCCTCGTCCACGCCATGAGCGGCGAGACCGACCTGGGCGCGGGCGTCATCACCGGCGTCGCTGTGCCGCCGTATGTCGGCGGCCTGTGGGCCGGGCCGGTGGCGGGCGACTTCAACACGACCGACCCGAACCCGAATCAGGAGGTCCAGTTGGGGACGGTGATGGCGGACCAGACGGCTCATCCGCCGTGGGCGGAGCACACCACGTGGGTGTACACCGGCGAGATCTTGGTGAACGACACGAACCTTGACGGCACCGGGACGATCGCCTTCGCCGAGAACTTCGACGACGCGGTCCTCTTGGTGATCGACGGCACGACGTACATCAATAACGGCACCTGGAACCAGCCGACGATCTCGGACCAGATGGGTGCCGGCGATCCGAACGGTCATATCACGCTGACCGCGGGTTGGTACGACTTCGAGGCCCGGTTCGGTCAGGGCGGCGGCGGCGTGGGTCCGGTCGACGGCTGGCCGTTCGGCTTCGGCTACATGGCCGATGCCTCGACCTACGTGAAGCCGGATCCGATTACGTCGGCCGGCTTCGTGGCGCCGCGTGATCCGGGCGACATGAGCCTGTTCCGCGCGGAGGCGCCGGCCGGCGCCAACATCACGGTCGATGCCCCCGCGACGCTGCGGTTGGGCGGCTTCACCAACGCCGGCGCCGTGACGGTCAACGGCCTCCTGGCCCTGGCCCACGACGCCGTCACCAGCGACACCAAGAGCCTGTCCATCGACGCCACGGGCGGCGCCCAGTTCGACATCAACAGGGGGCAACTCATCGTCGACTACGAGGAGGGCAGCAACCCGAAGGCCCAGATCGAGGCGTGGATCACCACCGGCTTCAACGACTACTCCTGGGACGGCCCGGGCATCATGAGCACGGAGGCCCACAACGATACGGACCAGTACAGGTGCGTCGGCTGGATCGACAACGCGGAATACGGCTATGAGGAGTTCCCGCCAGGCTTCAGCACGCCGACCGACCCCACGACCGTCCTCGTGGCCTTCACGCTGTACGGCGATGCCGACCTGAACCTGACCGTCAACTTCGACGACTACTACCAGTGGCAGGCCGGGTACGACGATGCCCAGGCCGGGAACCCCGACGGGTACTTCGGCTGGCTGTACGGCGAGTTCGACTACAACGGGGTTGTCAACTTCGACGACTACTACCTGTGGCAGGCCGGTTACGACTTCATCCAGGGCGGCGGCGTCCTGGGAGCCGGCGGCGGTGAGGCTGGCGGCCTCTCGGCCATCCCCGAGCCGGCCACCCTGGCCCTCATGGCGGCGGGTCTTGCGGCCATGGCCCTCAAGAGGCGTAAGAGCCTGTAAATAGAGCGCTTAGGCCCGCTTCCCGGGTCGCTGGGACCCGGGAAGCGGGCGCACAAAAAATGCACGGAACCGTTTGACAATGGGCTCAGGATGGTGTATTATTGAGTGGGTAAGGCACCATCTCACTACTGACGCCCGTAACAGGGAAGGGGAACTGACGATGAACCGGGTTATGAGCGCTCTGCTTCTCGCTGGCATGGTGGGCCTCGCGGTGTCGTCCGCCCAGGGGGCGGTTCTTATCACCTTTGACGTTCGCGCCATGGGCGGCGCCAAGGAGGTGATCGCCGGTCCGGGCGAGGTGGTCCAACTCGAACTCTGGGCCATCGTCGCCAACCTTAACGTCACGATGGCCGATGACGGGTTCAAGGCGTCCCAGGGCTCGCTGGTCAGCACGGGGACGCTGCTGGGCACCATCCGCGGCGACGAGCCAGGCACCACGGCCACGAAGACCAACAACGTGTCGCCCTTCGCCGAGTCGGGTGCGCAGAGCGGGTTCCAGTACGACTTGGACATGGACGGGGACCTGGACGTCGGCAGTTACGATACCGGCGGCCCAACGATTCTGCCGTGGTTCATTGCCACT
This sequence comes from uncultured Anaerolineales bacterium, assembly GCA_964354185.1. Lineage (GTDB taxonomy): Bacteria > Planctomycetota > Phycisphaerae > FEN-1346 > FEN-1346 > CAYGZE01. Next base: position 14,883 of record CAYGZE010000056.1, read on the forward strand.
TCTGCCCCGGCCGAGACTCTGGGCCACGCCGAGATTCTGATCGGCCGCTTCACCTTCACCGTGGAGGGCGGCTTGGGCGAGACCGACATCCAGTACGTCCCGCGGAACCGCACGTCCGGCACGAATACCCAGAAGCAACTCCACATCTTCCAGTCGGACGGCACGGAGTACAAGTTGGTCGGCAGCAGCACCCAGATCGGCACAGGCGAGCCGCTGGTCATTATGCCGGAGCCGGCCACGATCGCCCTGCTGGGCCTGGGCGGGCTGGTGGCGCTCCTCCGCCGCAAGCGGTAACGAGCGAGCACAACTCGGTTCATCACGAAAGGGTCGCCCTGCCCGGGCGGCCCTTTCTCGCTTAAGAGGGGCAGTTCGGTTATCAGACGTGGCTCGCGTCGCCGCCGGGTCCGCGAGGACCTGGGAGCCCAACGATACCGGGGGAGTGTGACGCATGCGGCGACGCGCCTACTCTGTTGCGGCAGCGGTCCTTGCGTTCCTCGCGGCCGGCCGGGCGGCCCTTGCGGGCCCCCTGGTTCCCGACGACCCGAAGTACTCCTACGAGTGGTACGCCCAGCCCGGGAGCCCCGGGACGGGCCTCCTCGGCCTGCCGGAAGCCTGGGGCACCAACACGGGCGACCCGGGCGTCATCGTGGCCATCCTGGGCACGGGCGTCATGACCAACACGCCCGACCTGGCGGGGCGGCTCCTGCCGGCCCTGTCGGCCACGACGATTCCCCCCTTCAGCGACGCGATGCTTGCGTCGAAGACCGTGCTGCACCACGACACCTGGACAGCCAGCGTGGCGGCCATGGGCGTCAACAACGGCATCGGCGGGGCGGGGGTAGGCAACTTCTCGATCCTCCCCATCACGGTCACGGACATCGACGGGCATAACCAGTCGAACCAGGTCGCCGCCGGCATCCGGATGGCCGCCGCGGCCGGGGCCCGCGTCATCTCCATCTCGCACAGCACGTTCGACTACGCGGACCTGGACGACGCCGCGGCCGACGCCCTGGCGGCCGGGTCCCTGGTCTTCGTGGCCGCCGGGAACTCGAACGCCCGCAAGGACATGACGGATTACGCGAACCTCATCTTCGTCTCGGGGACCGACCAGGACGACAACCGCTGGGACGACGGCGTGGCGGGCGGCAGCACGTGGGGTCCGTTCGTCGACCTGGCGGCCCCTGCCGGGGACGTGCTGGCGGCCGACCCGACCCTCTCGACCGGGTACGGCCTGGGCGACGGGACGAGTTTCTCGGCCCCGCTGGCGGCGGGGGCGGCCGCGCTCCTCTGGTCGATCAACCCCAGTTTGACGGCGGCCGAGGTCCGGGGCATCCTGTACGACACGGCGGCGGACCTGGGCGATGCCGGCTGGGACGAGGTGTACGGCTGGGGCCGGCTGGACATCGGCGCTGCGGCCGCGGCCTACGCCACGGTGCCCGAGCCGCACACCTTCGGCCTGATGGCGGCGGGGGCGGCCCTGGCGCTGGCGCGGCGGCGGCGGCTGCGGCGCGAGCAGGCGGTCCGCCGGCGCTCGGACCGCCTGGCCCTCGGCGTCGGCCGGTCCTGACGGCGCGGCCCTTCCCGATGGCGGCCAAGGCCGGCCGCGATCCCCCTCTCCGCATACCCTGTAGGTCGGGTCAACAGACCGGCATGTGTCTAGCCTTGTCATTCTGAGCGAGCGAAGCGAGTCGAAGAATCTCGCCGTGAACGTTGCAGCCTGTAGGTCGGGTCAACAGACCCGACGCCCTTCTCTGCCGCGGCCGCTGCCGTTCACGTAGGGCCACGCCATGGCGTGGCCGGCTGTGGTTGTCCCTGCGGCCGCGCGCACGGCCGGACACCCTGGCACGGCAGGCGTGCCTTGGCCTGACGGCGGCATGCCGTGTCCCTACGACAGCCATGGCGGCACAAGCCCGAAGGGTCCTGGACCGTCCCCCCGAAAACTGTTGCACCGCCCCGCGCGGCGCGTAGAGTGAGGCCCCCGGGCCGCGCGGCGGCCCGGCGCTCCCGCGGCATCGCGAAGGAAGAGGCCCGCCATGGCCGAGAAGCCGTCCAATCCACCCGCCGCCCCAGATGCGGTGGACCCGAAGCAGGTCCCCCAGCGGGTCCTCTACACGGGGGCCCGGATGCCCGCCATCGGCCTGGGCACGTTCGGCTCGGACCGCTTCTCGGGCGAGGAGATCGCCGAGGCCGTCCGGGGCGCCGCCGCGGTGGGCTACCGGCACTTCGACTGCGCGTCGGTCTACGGGAACGAGCGGCTGATCGGCCAGGCGTTCCGCGACATCCTCCGGGGCGGCGTGCGGCGCGAAGACCTGTGGGTGACCTCGAAACTGTGGAACGATAAGCACGCCCCCCGGGACGTCGCCCCCGCGTGCGAGCAGTCGCTCCGGGACCTCCAGGTGGACTACCTGGACCTCTTCCTCGTGCACTGGCCGTTCCCGAACTACCACCCCCCCGGGTGCGACGTCCATTCCCGGAGCCCCGACGCGAAGCCGTACGTCCACGAGGCGTTCCTGAAGACGTGGCGCGCGATGGAGCGGCTGGTCGAGACGGGCCTCGTGCGGCACATCGGCACGTCGAACATGACGGTGCCGAAGTTGCGGCTGCTCCTGGCCGACGCCCGCGTGAAGCCGGCCTGCAACGAGATGGAACTGCATCCCCATTTCCAGCAGCCGGCGCTCTTCGAGTTCGTCCGAGGGCAGGGGATCGTGCCCATCGGCTTCTGCCCGATCGGCTCGCCCACGCGGCCCGACCGCGACAAGACGGAAACCGACACGGTGGACATCGAGGACCCGGTCATCGTGGGGATCGCCCGGCGGCTGAACGTCCACCCGGCGGTGGTGTGCGTCAAGTGGGCGGTCCAGCGCGGCCAGGTGCCCATCCCGTTCTCGGTGCATCGCCACGAGTACCTGGCGAACCTGCGGTGCACGGTGAGCCCGCCCCTGGCCGACGCCGACATGCGGGCCGTCGCGGGCATCGACAGGAACTGCCGCCTCATCAAGGGGCAGGTGTTCCTGTGGAAGGATGGCCAGAGTTGGGAAGACCTGTGGGACCCCGAGGGCGTCATCACGCCCCCGTAGCGGCCGCGCGGCACGCCGCCGGCGGCCCCGCTCCGTGCGGCACGCATCATCCTGGGAGGGAAGGATCGGCATGGCCAAGACGAAGGACGCGATTC
>CAYGZE010000057.1:0-17859 GCA_964354185.1 uncultured Anaerolineales bacterium
TAAACGCTGTGGGTGCGCAGCGGTGACCGCCAGACTCTTCGTGTAGGGGCGAAGAGGCTGGGTCCGGGGGCAGAAACGTGCGTAACGTTCTCTGCCCTCGGGCATTTTTTTGAGCCCTGCCTGGGCTGTCTGCCGTGTGCCTTGCCCCTGCCCTCAGGGGCCCTCCAGCCACGCGTTCCGCGGGGCTTCCTAACGTGTTCTCCGCCCGGTTTACCAGCCTCAGGGCCCCCCCCTGGGCGGGCGCACGAATCGCTTAAGCGGCTATCGCCGGAGTGCCGATAAGATGACAGGTTGGCGGCTCGAAGGCACCACGTGTGCGTTTTTTTCGCCCATCCGTGTGAAGATGGGAAGAATAGGGGGTATGGGAAATGCGTAGACGATCACTCGACACGATCGGCCAGGGCCTGATCGTCATTGCCATCCTTCTGGCAGTCATAGCGGCAGCGCTGTGGCTGCGTCCCGACTTCGCCGCGCCGGCGACGGAGGCGACCGCCCGCGCGGCCTTCGGCGCCGCCCAGGACGAGGGCCCCGGCATTCCGGATTCGGGGCGCCAGCGGATGATGACCGTGGAGGAACTGAAGATCCTGAACGCGGAGGTCAAGAGCCTCAACGAGCGTCTGGGCATGGTCGACAAGGCGCTGCGGGCCGGGGAGTACCGGGTGCAGACGCTCGAGCCGCGGGCGAAGAAGGAAGGGGACCGATGATGGACCGCCAAGGACAGAGGCCGCGCGGCTTCACGCTCGTCGAGATCATCATCGTCGTGCTGGTCCTGATGATCGCAGCGGCCGTGGTGATCCCGAGCATCGGCTCGGCGGCCGACTCGCAGGTGACGAGCGCGGCTCGGGTGCTGGCCTGCGACATGGAAGCCGCGCGAAGCCTCGCGCTGACGACGCAACAGACTCACACGGTCCTGTTCAGTGCCGACATGCAGTCCTACAAGGTGGTGGAGAACTACGGCGGCGGCGCGTACGGGACCGCCGTGCCCGTCGATCACCCGGTGCGCGCGACCGACCCGTTCGAAGTGACGCTGGCGCGGATGAACGGGATGTCGCGCGTGGTGGTGACGGACGTGGACTTCGCGGACGACGAGACGTTCGTGACGTTCGACTCACAGGGGCAGGCCAGCAACTCGGGCACGGTGACCTTGGCGGCCGGCAGTTTCCGGATGCAGGTCTCCGTGGAAGCGCTGACGGGGGTCGTGTCGGTGAACTCCGTGAGCCCGTGAGACGCGGAAGGCGGCGATGGCAAGGGTGTTCCCAATCGGCCTGGACGTGGGGACCACGACGGTCCGCCTGCTGCAACTGGGCGGTCCCGAGCGGGACCTGCGCGTGTTCCAGGCGGGGCGCGTGCCGATCCCGCCGGAAGTGAGGTCGGACCCGCAGGGGCGCCGGCAGGCCATCGTGGAAGGCGTCACGAACCTGATGCGCGAGCGGCGGTTCCGCAGCCGCGAGGTCATCATCGGGCTCTCGGACCGGGAACTGGTCATCCGCAACATCCGGATGCCGAAGATGCCGGAGGAGGAACTGCCGACGGCCGTGAACTGGGAGGCCCAGAACAAGTTCCCATTCGACACGGCCACGGCCGTCATCCAGTCGTTGCGGGCCGGCGAGGTGCGGCAGGGGGACAAGGTCCTCGACGAACTCATCCTGTTCGCCGTGCCGCGCGCCGAGGTCGATCACCAGATCCAACTGGCCGGCGACCTGGGCCTGGACCTCGTGAGCCTGGACCCGCAGGCGTGCGCCATGTTCCGGACGTACGAGCGGTTCCTGCGGCGGCGCGAAGACGAGGACGTGGTCAGCGCATTCGCGGACCTTGGAAGCCGGACGATCGTGGTGGTGTCGCGGGGCCGGCAGGTTGTGTTCATCAAGACGATCCCGCTGGGGGGCGACGTGTTCAACCGCTCGGTGGCGGAGTGCCTGGACGTCTCGGTGACGGAAGCGGAGGCGCTTCGCCGCCGCATCGCGCGCCGGGCCAGGGACGACGCGGCGCAGCAGGAGAACCCCGACCGCGTTCGCCGCGCGGTCGCCGACGCCATACGGCCGCAGGTCGAGGAACTCGCCAACGAGATCGGTCTGTGCCTGAGGTACTACGGGGTGACGTTCCGCGGGGCCCGGCCGCAGGCCATCACGTTCACCGGGGGCGAGGCGCACGACCCCGACCTGCCGCGGGCGCTGGGCGAGCGGCTGGGGATCGACGTGCAGGTGGGCGACCCCTTCCGCGGGGTGGGGACCGCGCACCTGGGTCCGGTGCTCGATCGCCGCGGGTGCCTGAGCGAATGGACGACGGTGTTCGGGCTGAGCCTGAAGGGGGCCCGGCTGGCGGAGCAGGCGGCGGCCGGTTACGCGGCCTGAGCGCGCGGGAGGGCGGGCGGTGACGGAACTGGAGTTCTTGCCCGACGAGTACCTGAAGGCGCGGTTCCACCGGCGGGTGGGGTTCATCCGGTCGTGGCTGCTGCTTGCGCTGGGGATGGCGATGGTGCTGTGGAGCCTCCAGATCGGGGTGTGGGTTCGCGACGCACGTGTCGAACTCCAGGCGCTGCGGGGGGCAGGTTTCGCCGCCGCCGCCGACGCCGAGAAGGTGGAGATGCTCCGGGCGGAGATGCTGGCCTACGCGCGCCGCGTCGCGGTCATCAAGCGGCTTCAGCCCAAGGTGACGGTGGCCGAGACGGTCGAGGCGCTGACCGCGCACCTGCCGAACGCCGTGGCACTGGACGAGGTGCGGCTGTCGCGCTCGGGCGAGACGGCGGAGGCGGCGACGGTCCTTTGCACGGGGTGGGCGCCGTGCGAGGCCCAGGTGAACGAGCTGCTGGGCGCACTGGAATCCTCGGGGCGCTTCGGCCGTGCCGTCCTGGTGGAGTCGAAGCCCGAGAAGCGGCAGGACGCGACGTGGCGCTGGTTCGTCATCGAGGCGGCGGTGCTGGAGACCTCCCCTGGGGAGGGCGGCTGACATGAGGCGGCGCACCATCCCGAGGAAGCGCCTGGCCGTCAACCGGCAGCAACTGCTGATCCTGCTGGTCGCAGCCGTCATGGCGGGCAGTTTCTGCGTGCTCGTCCTCTGGCCGCGCCAGGAGGAACTGGCCGTCCTGGGGTCGGCGGTGGCGCGGGAACGGCACATGGTCAACCGGGACGTCATGACGAGCCAGGAAGGGATGTACCTGACGGCGCGGATCGCGGGGCTCCGCAAGGCCCGGAACCGTCTGGCCGAGTGTCTGCCGGCGGAGCCGGCGATGGCAGAGTTCCTCCAGGCGGTGGCGGAGCAGGTGGCCTGCGAGCCGCTCGTGACGCGCGAGGTCGAGCGGGCCGAGACGCGTTCCTGCGGCGAGGCCACCGCAGTGCCGATACGTCTGCGGCTCACGGGCCCGTTCGAGGCGGTCTATCGGTGTCTGGCGCGGATCGAGGGACTGCCCCGCCTGTCGCGGCTCCGGTCGCTGTGCCTGTCGCGTCTGGCGCCGGACGGCCGTGTGCGGGCGGAAGCGGAGATGCTGGTGTACTACCTGCCTGGGGACGTTGCGCCCCGGGCGGCGCAGGCCAAGGGCACGGGTCCCGGGAAGGTGGAGGGATGACGAAGACGATGCCCATGACCGCTGCGGTGCCAGCGCCGGCGGCGAACGCCGCCGCGGAGCCGCGGTCCGCCAGCGGCGCCGGGAAGCGTCTGACCGCGACGGTGCGGCGGCGGCTCCAGGCCGTCCTGACGGCGGCGCTCGTCGTCGCGGGGCTGGGCGCCTGGGGCGTGGCCCTTGTGCAGCCGTGGGCCGGGCGTTCGGGCGACCCTGGCATCATCACGGTGCCCGTGGGCGGGCTGGACGCGGACCAGATTCGATCGGCGTCGAGCGTCGAGGGCTGGCTGCCGCAGGGGCGGACACCGCCCATCCGGGACCTCGCCCGCAACCCGTTTCTGTCTGCGGGCGCGCCCATGGCGGACGACGGGGCGGCGGCGCCGGATCCGGCCGAGCCGGTCGAGGCGCCGGCGGCGGTCTCGGTGCGGGCGCCGAGCGAGATCCTGGCCCTCGTCAAGGGGCTCCGCCTGGAGGTGACGCTCCTCTCGCCGAGCGGTGAGCGCTGGGCGGTGATCAACGGGAAAGACTACCACCCGGGCGACCGGGTCGAAGGGCTGCGACTGGTCGAGGTCCAAGAGGGGAAGGTCAAGTTGGAGCAGGGCGGGGTGACCTGCGTGCTCCGGATGGATTGAGGAGACAGTCATGAGAGCGCCGAGGGATGCGATGCAGAAGAAGCCGTGGCGCCGGTGGATGGCCGCGGGGATGTTGGCCACCGCGTGGGTGGCGGTCCTGACGGATTCCCCTCTCGGTCAGACGGCCGCTGAGACGCCCGCGCCGGCGCCCGGTCCCGAGGCGGTGCCGCCGGCCGCGCCTGCTGCGCCCGCGCCTGCGACGCCTGCCGCGCCGGCGGCGCCGGCCCCTGCGGCGCCGGCCGTGCCGCCCGTCATCGAGGTGAAGGAGAACAGCACGATCGAACTCCATGTGAAGGACCAGGACCTCTCGACCGTGCTGGAACTGCTGGCGCGCCAACACCAGTTGAACATCGTCGCCAGCAAGAAGGCGACGGGCAAGGTGTCCGCCGACCTGTACCGGGCGTCGCTGGAACAGATCCTGGACGCCGTCTGCCGCGCGAACGGCCTCAAATGGGTCCGGGAGGGCGACTTCATCTACATCCACACGATCGAGGAAATAGCGGAGATCGAGCAGGACGAGAGCCGCCTGAAGACCGAGGTCTTCGTGCTGAACTACCTGACGAGCGAGGAGGCCCAGAAGATCGTCGCGCCGGCCCTGTCGAAGAAGGCCGTCGTGTCGGCCTCGACGAAGTCCGAGGTGGGCATTCCGACGGGTGGCGAGGACGCGGGCGGCAACACGCTGGGCGCGCGTGACACGATCGTCGTCAAGGACTTCCCGGACAATCTCGAGGCGGTTCGCGCCATCCTCGCCAAGATGGACCTCAGGCCGCGGCAGGTGCTGGTGGAGGCCACGATCCTGGCGGTGACGCTGGACGACTCGAACGACCTCGGCGTGGACTTCAACGCCCTGGCAGGGGTCGACTTCCGCGACCTCTCGGTGACCACGCACCCGGTGACGGACACGACGATCGTGCCGAACGCGGCCACCACGACGCTGACCGTGAACGACAACCGGACCCGCTGGGGCCAGGCCCGGACGCAGGGGTTCGCGACGGCCGGCGACGGGCTGAACATCGGCGTCATCACCAACAACGTGTCGTTCTTCGTTCACGCCCTGGAAACCGTCACCGACACGACGGTCCTCAGCAACCCGAAGGTGCTGGCGCTGAACAAGCAGCGGGCCGAGGTCATCATCGGCGACCGCCTGCCGTACATCACGACGACCGTCACCGAGACGACCGCCGTCCAGAGCGTCGAGTTCCTGGAGACGGGCACGCAACTGGTCTTCCGGCCGTTCATCAGTGACGACGGGTACATCCGGATGGAGATCCATCCGAAGGTCTCGAGCGGCACGATCGTGAACAACCTGCCCCGCGAGGCGACGACCGAGGTCACCTGCAACGTCCTCGTGAAGGGCGGCCACACGATCGTCATCGGCGGCCTGTTCGACGAGACGACCTCGATCGGCCACACCCAGATCCCGGGCCTGGGGAGCATTCCGGGGGCGGGCTGGCTCTTCCGCAGCCGCACCGAGTCGACCGTCCGCCGCGAGATCATCGTCCTCCTCACGCCGCACCTCATCGAGGAGGAGGAGGCGTACGCCATGGGCGAGGAGGCCCTCGACGACGCCCACCGCCGGTGCTTCGGCATGCGGGAAGGCTTCGCGTTCTACAGCCGTGAACGGCTGACGGCCGGCTACTTGCAGGAGGCCGACAAGTTCTGGCGGCGCTACGAGGAGACCGGCAGTTGCCTGGATCGCGTCTGCGCCTGGTGGAACAACCAACTGGCGCTGAACGTGGCGCCCAACGACCTGAAGGCGCTGCGCCTGAAGGACAAGATCCTCGGCGACAAGAAGGGCACGTCCCCGAAGTCCTGGACGCTCTGGGACAGCATCAACACGCGTCTGAAGGCCATCGAGCAGCGGCAGGGGGGCGGGTCCTCGTCCGAGGCGCCGAAGACCGAGGCGCCCGCCGCGGTCCCCGCGGGCAGTCCGGCGGCGCCGCCGGCGGCCAAGCCGGACGAGCCGTCGCCGACCCAGAACAAGCCGGAGGATGCTGCGGCGCCCTCCGTTGAGGAGAAGAAACATGAATAAGAAACTGCTAGCCGTCGCGGTTGCGGTTTCGGTCGTGCTGGCGGCCGGGTGCGAGGACCACATGCAGAAGAAGCGCCAGGAGGCACGCGGCCGCTGGGCGGAGTCGCGGGCCGAGATGCTCACACGCCTGGCGACGGGTTGCTTCAAGCGCGGCGAAATGGGCCGCGCACGCGATTCCGTCGAAGAGGCCCTCACCGGCGCTCCGAAGTACGCGCCGCTCTACATCCTGGCGGCCCGGCTGGCCTTCGAGCGGGGCGAACTGGACGAGGCCGCCGCCTATGCCCGCAACGCCAAGGCGATCGACCCGCAGTCGGCGGCGGCCGAGTACGTGCTCGGCACCACCGAGCAGGCGCTGGGGCACCTCGAAGCGGCCCGCGACGCCTTCTCGGAGGCCGTCCGCCTCGATCCGACGAGCGAGGCCTACGTCCTGGCCGAGGCCGAACTCCTGGTGGCCTGCAACCAGGTCACCGTCGCCGCGGAGCGCCTCCAGGGCGCCATCTCGCGGGCGCCCGGCCGCGCGGCAAGCCACCTGGCCTACGGCGACGTCCTGTGCATGATGGAGGGGTACGAGGAGGCCATCGGCTCCTACCGCATCGCCCAGCGGCTGGATCCGAAGCGGGAGGACGTCGCCGACCGCATCGCCGTCGCCCTGTTCCGCTCGGGCGCCTACGCGGAGGCCGAGCGGACCCTGGCGGACTTGGCCGGGTCGAAGACGGGGACCGGGTCGGAGTGGCTCCGCGGGATGCGGGCCGAATGCCTCCTGGCCCTCGGGCGGGTGGCCGAGGCGCGGGACCAGTATGCGGCCCTGATGAGGGACCGCTCGGACTCCATCGAACTGCTCATCGCGATGGCCAAGTGCGACATCCTCGAGGACCGTCCGGGCCCGGCCCGCGCCAGGCTCGAGGTGGCGCTGGCACGGCAGCCGGCGCACGCCGAGGCGAATGCCCTCCTGGGGTACCTGTTGGTCGAAGGCCACCGCCCCGGCGAGGCGGTCTCGTACTTGAGGCTCGCGCTGGAGGACCCGGCGTTCCCCTACCGCAAGACGGTCGAACTGCTCTTGAGCCGCGCCTCCGCTCCTGAGGAAGTGCGGTAAAGCGACGTGGACGGCCGACGGGGCGCTCCGCGCTCGGCGGCCGCCACGGTGGGGAACCTGGAGGTTCGGCACGGTGATCGAACTCCGTCGTGCGGCGGTGGTCATCCTGCTTTTCGTGGGGCTTGGGATCGGCCTCCACCTGCTTCTGGCGCCCCTGCGCGAGGCGGGACAGCCGGCGTCCGCCAAGACCCTGGTCCTGGCGATCGGCGTCGTGTTGTCGGTGCTGGGCCTGGTGGGGGGGTACCTCGTGGCGCGGCTGCCGAAGCAGCGGATCGACGCGCTGGCCCTGCGCCTCGAGAACTTCGTGCGGCGGGGCAAGGTGGGCCTGGTCATCAACGAGGCCGAGGCCGACGCCCTCGGCCGCCTCGGTCACGCCGTCAACCGCTACCTCACCTTCGTCAAGGACGAGGTGGAGCAGTCCCACATCGCCGCCAAGGAGCAGCAGATCCAGATGAAGGTCGTGGCGGCGGAGAAGCGCCACGTCGAGGCGGTCATCCACGCCATCAGCGGCGCGGTGGTCGTCACCGATGCGTTCGGCGACCTGGTGCTCGCGAATGCGGCGGCGGAACGGCTCTTCGAGTTCACCTTCGATGCCGCCAGGCACAAGCCCGTCGACGAGGTGATCCAGGACAAGCCGTTCCTCGGCCTGCTGGGCGAGATGCGCGACACGGGCCTCTTCACCTCCAGCCGCACCGTCGAGTGGACCCGGGGGACCGGCTCTGCCGCCCGGACGTTCCAGGTGATCCTCAACACCGTCCTGGAGGGCCGCAAACACGACCGCATCAGCGGCGTGGTCGCCGTCCTGCACGATGTCACCAAGGAACGCGAATCCGCCAAGATGAAAAGCGACTTCGTCTCCAACGTGTCGCACGAACTGAAGGCCCCGCTGGCCAGCATCAAGGCGTATGCCGAACTCCTCCAGGAAGGCGAGGCCAAGGACGAGAACGCCCGCCGCGAGTTCCTCCAGATCATCGTCGGCGAGACGGACCGCCTGAGCCGCCTCATCGAGAACATCCTCAACCTGAGCCGCATGGAGTCCGGCCTCGTCCCCGTCAACAAGACCGAACTCGCCGTCACCGAAATCCTGCACGACGTGGTCGACGTGATGACCCCCCAGGCCCTCAAGAAGAGCATCCGCCTCGAGGCCGACCTGGCGCCCGTCTTCTTCCGCGTCTACGGCGACCGCGACATGCTCTACCAGACGTTCCTCAACGTGGTCTCCAACGCCGTCAAGTACACCCCGGAGGGCGGCCAGGTGCGCATCTCCACGTACCTGGAGGACAGCACCGTCGTCGTGAAGGTCCAGGACAGCGGCAAGGGCATCCCGGAGGACGAGATCGCCCGCATCTTCGACAAGTTCTACCGCGGCAAGGGCGCCGACAAGTCGGCCACGGGAACCGGCCTCGGCCTCGCCCTTGTGAGGCACGTGATGGAGACCGTTCACGGCGGCCGCATTACCGTGACCAGCGAGATCGGCAAGGGGGCGTCGTTCCACCTCCATCTGCCGGCGGTCCGGTAGCAGTTGGGAACGGGAGTGGCACCATGGTACCGAAGGTCCTGGTCGTGGACGACGAGGCGCCGATCGCCAACGTCGTCGCCCTCAAACTCCGGAACGCCGGCATGCAGGTCACCGTCGCTCTGGACGGCGAGGAGGCCCTCGAGCGCGCCTTGGCCGACCCGCCGGATTTCATGATCACCGACCTTCAGATGCCCGGCATGAGCGGCGTCGAACTGTGCGCGCGGCTGGTCGAGGCGCTCCAGGGCGGCGTGCCGACGATCCTCTTGACCGGGAAGGGCTTCGAGGTGGACCGGAAGTCCCTGGCGCACCTGCCGATTCGGCACATCATGACCAAGCCCTTCAGCCCCAAGGAACTGCTGACCCAGGTGCGTGAGGCCCTGAGTCAGCCCACGGTCCCCTAGCGGGCGGTGAGACGACCGCGATGAACGCGACGCAGACCCTCCGACCTGGCGCACGGGCCACCTTAAGCGGCGTGTCCGGCTTTTCGCCGGGGTTCCTGGCTGGGTTGGCGCGGGAGTTCCGCGAGACCGCCGGCGTGGCGATCTGCTTCCACTCGCCCGACGGGGGGTCGCTGGACCTGGCAGACGGCCCGGCCGCGGTGTCGGCGGGGACGACGCGCAGCAACGAACCGGGGCGGCCGGACGAGGGGCCGGCCGCGCCCCGGATTGACGATCTGGTGGCCCGCGTCGTGGGCGGCGAGGAGGACCTGGTCGAGGTCCGCGACGGCTGGGCCGTGGCCGCCTTCCCCCTGCGCCGGCGCCGCCGCATGGTTCTGATCGTGGCCGCCGCCTGCGAGGCGCCGGCCGGCGCCCCGGACGCCTGGTGCCGGCGCCTGATGGCGACCGTCGCCTATGGCATGCGGGCCCGGGCGGGCACGGAGGTCCTCGCCGGGGAGAACGCGGCCGCCGTCGAGGCGCTCTCGCAGAGTTACGAAGAGGTGAACCTGCTTCACGGCCTCGGCGAGGTGCTGCTCGTCTCCCGCCCGGTACGGGAACTGTTCCAGCAGGCCTGCGAGGAACTGCGGGACGTCATCGGGGCCGAGGCTGCCGCCGCCTATCTGCCCGAGGCCGAAGGGCGGGGGCCCGAGACCGTCGTCGTGGGGCAACTGCCCTTCGACGCCGCCGCGCTGCCCGCGCTCATCGACCACGTGCTCGAAGGCCTCACGCGCGAGCAGGCGATCGTCGTCGACAACCATTGCCAGGACGATCCGACGCTGGCCCGGGTGTCGGCGGACATCCGCAACCTCGTCGTCGTGCCGCTGCCGATGCGCGAAGGCCTCCGGGGCGGCCTCCTGGCCGCCAACCGCACCGAGGGCGAGTTCGGAAGCCCCGACGCCAAACTCATCCGCTCCATCGCCGGTTCCGGCGCCGTCTTCATCGAGAATCACCGCCTGTACCGCGAACTCCGCGAGATGATGCTCGACCTGGTGCGGGCCCTCGTCTCGAGCGTCGACGCCAAGGACCCCTACACGTGCGGACACAGCGAGCGCGTGGCCTTCACGTCCCGGGAACTCGCCCGGCAGATGGGCCTGGGCCCCGGAGAGGTCGAGTTGATCTACCTGGCCGGCCTCCTCCACGACATCGGCAAGATCGGCACCCCCGAGTCGATCCTCCAGAAGCCGGGCCGCCTCGACCCCGAGGAACGGCGGATCGTGTGCCTGCACCCGACGATCGGCGGGCGCATTCTCGAGGGCATCAAGCGGCTGGAGCGCGTCCGCGAGATCGTGCTGCACCATCACGAGCGCGTCGACGGACAGGGATACCCCTCGGGCCTCCGCGGCGACGCGATCCCGCCGCTGGCAAGCATCGTCTCGCTGGCCGACGCCTTCGACGCCATGACCAGCAACCGCCCCTACCGGCCCACGATGCCCCTGGAGCGGGTCCTGGAGGAGATCCGGACCCACACGGGCACCCAGTTCGACCCCGCCGTCGTGGACGCCTTCTTCGGGTTGGACGTGAACCGCCTCATGCAACAGTTCGCCGGGAGCCCGAGCGCGTCCTCGTGGACGGCCCTGCGCTGAGGATGCCCATGCCGACCACCGCAGACATGTATGGCAGCATGACGGTCCTGGCCGTTGAACCCGTCCTGGCGGGCGACGAGAGCGAGGGGTTCCGCAACCGGGTCGCCGAGCAACTCGACGTCGGCGGCCGGTGGTTCGTCATCGACTTCTCGAAGGTGGCCTACTGCGACAGCCGCGGGCTCGAGAGCCTCCTCGACTTCCAGGAGCGGGTCGAGGACGCCGGCGGCGTCGTCAAGATCGCCGGCCTGAAGGGCAACTGCCGCAGGATCTTCGAACTCGTCCGCTTCGACAAGCGGTTCCAGGTCTTCGGCGGCCTCCAGGAGGCCGTCAAGAGTTTCGACTAGGGATCAGGCGCGATGCCCACACAAACGAAACAGCGCGCGCGGCTGGGCGACCTGCTGGTCGCCCACGGCGTCATCACGGACGCCCAACTCGCCAAGGCCCTCGAAACGCAGCAGCACGGCCAGCAGAACAAACTCCTCGGCGAGATCCTCGTGAGCCTCGGCTTTGCCACCGAGGAGCAGATCCTCACCGCCATCGCGGAGGCGTGCGGCGTGCCGTTCGCCCGCCTCACGCCGGAACTCCTGGACCCCGAGGTCCGCAGCGCCCTGCCCGAGCCCTTCATCCTGAAGCACCTGGCCCTGCCGCTCTTCCGGGTCCGCGACGTCCTCACCGTCGCCGTGGCCGAGCCCTCCAACGTCTTTCTCGTCGAGGAGATCGCCCACGTCGCCGGCATGAACGTCCAGATCGTGGCGGCCACCCCCGGCAACATCTACCAGATGCTCCAGACGAGCCGCGACGACGCCGACGTCGTGGCGGTCGTCCAGGAACCCCGGACCGACGAACTCCAGGGCGCCGGCACCCTCCTCTTGATGACCGAGGACTACGTGTCGGCCTACGGAGACTGGCCGCCCGAGAAGGTCGCCCACCTCCTGATCCGCGAGGCCGTCCGGTCCCGGGCCGGGGCCATCCACCTGGAGCCCGACGAGAAGATCCTGCGTATCCGCTTCCGCATCGACGGCGCCCTCCACGTCGTCCTGCGCCCGCCCGCGCGGCTCACGGGCGGCCTGACCGATGCGTTCGTGGAACTCCTGGGCCTGTCGGGGCGCGGCCTGCCCGGGCCCGACGTCCGCCGCGGGGCGCGGCTGCTCCTGGACGGACGCCCCGTCCAACTCCACATGGCCACCATGCGCGGCGCCTATGGGCCGCGCACCGTCCTGACGGTCGTCCGCGACGACGAGGCCGTCCGGCCCCTCGAGAAACTCGGCTGCGACTTCAGCCTCCTCGCCCGGTACCGCGAACTCGTCGGCAACACGTGGGGCCTCGTCATGGTCGCCGGGCCGCGCGAGAGCGGCGTCACCAGCACCCTCTACAGCACCCTGCGCGACCTCGACCCGATCCGCCTCAACATCTGCACCTTCGAGGCGACGATCGGGTACCACCTGTCGGCCATCAACCAGTTCTCTCCGGCCACGTGCGGCGTGGCCGACCCGGCGGAGGCGCTGGAGGGCCTCCTGCTCCAGCACCCCGACGTCCTGATGCTCGACGGCGTGATGGACGAGACGATGGCCAGGGCCGCCGTCGACCTGGCCGCCGACGGACGCCTGGTCCTGTGCCAGATTCCCGCGGTCGACGCCGCCGAGGCCGTCCACCGCATGGTCCAATGGACGTCCCGTGAGGCCGTGGCGGGGGCGCTTCGCGGCGTCTTGGCCCAGCGGCTCGTCCGGACTGTCTGTCCGCACTGCAAGACCACCTACGAGCCCCCGGCCCCCCTGCGCCGGCGCTATGCCGATCACCTGGGGCCGGTCGAGACGCTCACGAAGGGGCGCGGCTGCCCGGCCTGCCGCCTCACCGGCTTCATCGGCCGCATCGGCCTCTTTGAACTTGTTCCCATCGAGGGCCGCGTGGCGGACCGCGTCCGTGAGGGGTCGGACGCGGCCGCCCTGCGGCAGGCCGCACGCGACGCCGGGTGCCCCGGCCTTTGGGCCGACGCGTTCAACAAGGTCAAGGCGGGCATCACGTCGCTCGAGGAGGTGGTGGAGGTGATGGCCGGCTATCCGCCGCCTCCGGCCAAAGGTGCGGCGGCGGACGGTCCGTAGCCGCCCGCGCCGCGGCGCGCGCAAAAGAGCGGGAGCCGCGCGTCGCGGCTCCCGACGATGCAGGTGTGTGCACAGCCGGTCGGCGGCCCCCTAGCGACCCCAGCCTCCACCGGTGCCCCCGCGCGACCGGTCGCCCGAGCCGCCGTTCGATCCGTTCCTCTCGTTCCGAGGCGGGTTCACCTTCTTCTCGAGTTCGGTGATCTTGTCCTTGAGGGTCTTCTCCGCCTCGCGATTCTTCTCCGGGATCTCTTTCCAGATGGACATATAGACGGCCAGGGCCTCCTTGTAGGCGTAGACGGCCTCGTAGTAGCCGGCCGTCTTCTCGCGATTGGCGCGCCGGCGCTCGGCGATCTGGGCCGCGGTGTCCTCGATCTGCTTCTTCAGGTCGTCCGGCAGCGTCCGCGTCTGGCGCTCGAGTCCCTTGATCGACGCCTGAAGGCGGCCGTACCGTGCGTCGAAGGTCTTCCCCTGGGCCGCGCCCATCAGGTGGGCCTGCCGATACTCCTTGACCCCCTTGACGGTGCTGCCCTTCTCGAGGTTCTCCTGGAGTTTGTCCTGCTCCTGGACCATCGTGAGGGCCTTGGACTTGGCCTCGTTGACGGCCGTGGCGACCTTGCCCTCTTCCGCCTGGATGGCCGCCAACTCGTCGGTGATCTCCTTGAGTTTCTTCTCGACGCGGGCCTTCTGGGCCTCGGCCAGGGTGGGGCCGTCGGCCGGCTCGGCCGGTTTGACGGGCTCCTTGGCGGCAGGGGAGGGTGCGTCGGCCGCCCATCCCAGGACGGGCCAGGCCGCAAGTGCGAGGGAGAGGATCGCCAGCCATCCCGGCAGCCAGTAACGGTTCATCCTGAGCCTCCTTCGAGAGGAAACCCTCGTTACCTGTCTAACGTCCGCCGCCCGGCGGAATTGCGTCCTGGTGCCGCGCCGGACGCCCCGCAGGGCGCCCGTGCCGCGCTACGCCTCGATGCCGGTGATGCGGACCGTCAGGTAGTGCTGCCGGTGGCCGATGTGGCGCCGCGACCGCTTCCGCCGCCGCACCTGGACGACCTCGATCTTCGGGCCGGCCGCGGTGCCGACGACCTCGGCCGTCACCTTGGCGCCCTCGACCACGGGCTTGCCCACGCGGACGCCCTTCTCGTCGCCCACCAGGAGGACCCGGTCGAACGTCAGGCTGGACCCCGCCGCGGCGTCCCGGAGGTCCACCTGGAGGGTCTGCCCCTGTTCCACGCGGAACTGGGTGCCGCTGTCTTCGATGATCGCGTACATGGTCGTCTCCGCCTCGGAACGGGTCCAGGCGTCGGATCGTCCGCCGCCCTGTTCCAAGACGGCGGACTATAGCGACCCGCCCAGGGGGAATCAAGCCCCAAGCCGCCCCAAGCCGCCCTCGCCGCCCCCTGCGCGACGGCAGGTTGGTCACACATCGTTCTTGAGGAGGCCCGCTCACCGCGCGCCGTAGCGCGGGCGTACGCCCGCGTCAGTTTGGCATTTCCAGTTGGTCATTGATCATTTCAGTTTCAGGCGGCATAGTTCCCCTCCCGCCGCCACACGTCCAGCATCAGGTCGTACCGCGCGAGGTCCATCCCCGTGTAGACGCAGTTGGACGTGCTGAAGATGTACCCGCCGCCCGGCATCCCGTGCCGCAGGGCGTACCGGGCCGACGCGACGACCTCTTCCTCGGTCCCCGTGTCCAGGAGGCCGCAGTTGACGTTCCCGATGAGGCAGACCTGCCGCCCCACCCGCCGCTTGACCTCCGCGAGGTCGACGCCGCCCTGCGGGTCGAGGCTGTGCAGGGCGTGCGGCCGCGCGGAGACCAGCGAGTCCAGGATCGGCATGATGTTGCCGTCCGTGTGCTTGATGACGTAGAAGCCCAGGTCGCGGTACCCCGCGATGAGCCGCGCCAGGTACGGCGTCACGAACTCGTCGAACATGGCGGGCGAGAAGAAGGGCCCCGTGTTGAAGCAGTAGTCCGAGCAGAGGGCGTAGCCGTCCAAGACGCCCCGCCGGCGCGTGGCCTCGGCCGCCCGGAGGGCCCGGTCGACCATGCGCGCGGCCTCGTCCTTGACGGCCTGGGGCTCGTCGGCGATGCGGGCGGCGAAGTCCATCATGTGCTCGCCGCTCGGCACGCCGTACGTCGCGTCGCCGTGGAGCATCAGGAAGTAGTCCCGGCCCGAGAGGTCGCGCAGGGCCTCGAGCGTCCGCATCGTCTCCTCGTGGGCGGCGTCGCCCCATCCGCCGGGGCCGTGGAAGAAGATGGCCGCGTGCTCGTACCGCCGGGCGATGGCCAGGTACAGGTCGGCGATGTCGCGGCGGTGGCACTCGCGCTCCCGGTCCGACATCTGCCCCCACTGGCCGAAGTGGCGGTGAGTGGGGTGCACGCGGCCGAACGCCTCCATCGTGAGGTAAAAGACGAGTTCGAAGTGCGGCACGCGCCCCGGGGGCTGCTTGCCCTCCAGGGCCATGATGAACTTCTCGCGCGGCGTCATGGGCGCAGGTCTTTCCAGAGGTCAGGGGCCCTTCTCTAGAACAACAGGTATGATGTCCGCCCCGGGAATCACAGTTGTGAGGCGATGTAGCGGCACACCATCGGCGGCCACATCGGCCTCGATGGAACAGTCACTGAGGGTGTCCTGGTTTTCGTAGATTTCGACGCGAATGGCTGCGATGTCGTGGGACATTCCGGGGTGAAGCACTAAGCCTGGGTTGCCGCCGTACTTCTGTTCGTTGGGGGAGCCAGGGGCGAGCCTAGGCAGACCCTCTCCCATGCCATCAATGCCGGAGAACCGAATGCCATACGGCGCGGGAACCCGGAGAGCGACGAAGAGGTTCGTGGCTGACCCGCGTCCTTGATTCTCAAGACCAATTGCGATTTGTCCTTCGTAACGCATAGGATTGCCGCCACGCATACTTGGCTTGATTTTATAAGTCACGCAGAATCTTGGCTTTCTCCTCCGGCCGAACATGTCCTCAATGTCGAAGTGCTCCAAAGGGTAGAAACTGGAACCGCTGCGCTTGTAGTACCGTTGCTCGCCCGCGAGCGCCATGTGAGGTCCGGCATCGCTCTCCGGTACGAGGGTGATGGCGTACCCGCGGTCGTCCCTAGTACATATGGTGCGATGGCGCACGCCGTCGACCACGGGGCGCACGAACATTCCGGTGAACTCATTGAGGCGGGACACGAAAGTGGAGACGGAGTCGATCTGCCTGACTGCGCAAGCGCAATCAGGTCCGTCTTGTTGCTGTTTTCTGGCGTCCACGCCCCAGAGGATAATGCCGCCACTGGAGTTCGCAAACCCGGAGAGGGCCTTGGCGAAGTTCTTCCGGTCTTCCTTGCTGCTCAGGTCCGATCGCGTTATGGTCTTAAAGTCGAGAAAGAGATCCTCTTCCCGCTTTTCATCGACGAGTCTCTGTACTCCAGCGGCATCAATCTGCTCGTAGAGTTCGGTGATATCCATGAAGGAACTCCTGCCGGGTGCCAACTGGCGGCCTTGGGCTCCTTGGCCCCGGTACGCCGGGGTTGCCTTACCCAGGCCCGCGAGTGCGTCGGGCGGCCTTCGGACCCGCGCGGTCGGCGTGGCACTCAAACCGCGTGGGTGCAAGCCCCTACTTTACTGCGGCCATGGCTCCGACTGGGGTTGGCTGGTCGGGTCAGCAGCCGCAGGAAGTGCAGTTTGCATGGCAGCTTTCAGGGATGCGACATCTTTTTCCAGAGAGTCCACCTTGCTGCCAAGCAAACGGGACGAGTAGTAGTCGGCCAGTATCGCCGTTATGACGGCGGCGAGAATGGCGACCGCAGATTGTACAAGCAAGGCGGTCCACCACCTTCTGCTTCTCCTTTGTTCCTTTGCGATCGCTACCGCCGCCTGGTGCTGTTGTTCCGCCTCGGCGGCTTTCTGTCGCTCCTGCTCCAACTGGTGCTTCCTCAACTCGTGGTTCATATCGCGGATGATGTCCTCGTGGAGGATGCAACCTCCGTTGAGATACCCGCCGTGGTCAAGTGAACGCCAAAAGCTCTGCATGCTGGCCGGATTCGGATTTCTAAACAAATATCGCTGTCTACGGCCCTTGTCCTGTACTGCGACGAAAATGTCTGCGCCAGCATCGTGGTAAACAGCCATGCCATCAAACGACTCACGGTACTTGATCGCGATCTCATACAGCTTCTCTAGCAGTTCGGCGTAGTCGCTGACTTGGACCTCGATCGGCTCCGCCTCATTGCTCATAAGCGGCTCCTTTGACATGATCGCTTTTCCGCAGAATAGAGATGCTCTGCCGGCCCCTGATATTTCTTATCGCGCACTTCACACGCACGGCCACTCCTGCCATAGCCCCGCTGCTGTTCTTTCGCTTGCGAGAGCATGCGCGCCCAATAGCCTGCCCAGGCCTGTAGCGGGTTCATGGGTTGTGCTCGATGAATTGACGCAACGCGGCAGCACGGGCAACATCGTCTTCCTTGCTCTCGAAGACTTCGACTTCGCCGACCGCTCGCAGTGCCTGCACTTCCTCTGCCGTGACAACGCGCTCATCCGAGTAACACCGGCGGAGAATCCAGAAGAACAGGTCATAACCGCGCCGCAGTGTCTCAAGAACCGCCAGGCCATCGGGCTTGGGGCAGACCGTCAGAATGACGTAGGGCCGTCTGCCGGGGTCTAGCCCTTGAACCGCGTTGGCCCATTCTCTCGGCAAATCATCATTCGACATGCGCCGAATCCAAAACTCGCGACCTCCAATCGTCACACGGCGCACCTGATGTGCACCTCCCGTGAGCATTCGGAGTGTGCGAGACTTGCCCCACTTGGCGTGCCCCACTATGAGGAATGCCTGTGGCCTTGCCATAACGCTTCTCCCATTCACCGGGTCCCTTAGTACTACAACGCAACTTAAGCTCAAGATACCTCAGGCGGCCAGCCGATG
>CAYGZE010000058.1:0-17743 GCA_964354185.1 uncultured Anaerolineales bacterium
GCCGCCCCGGTGGCTACGTCATCGGGTTCTGCGATGGTCATGTCGAACGCATTCTCAAGAAAGACCTCGGCCAACTCCTCTGGGACCCCGGCGCGGACGCGGATCGGGCGAAGCCGGAGTGACGCTCCCGGCTGCGCGTCCCCTGCCACGGCGCCACGCCAGACCGGCAGGAGGAGGCGAGCGTCGCGCGTCACAAGGTTCCGCCACTGACCGGCCTTGTTCCGCGAGGCGATCGCGTGGACGCGGGATCCAGGCACACGGCGCTGGCGCTTGGGCGGCGTCGAAAGACGGCGGGCCCGGGCCTGATCGAGGCGCAGCCGTACAGCACCCAGTGCCAAGCCCCCACCGTGTTGTAGCGCGGCGGCCTTCCGTGGAAGGAGCGCCTCGCCCCGCGGCCGGGGCGAACCGCCCCGCCATGGACAGGTCGGCCCTGGCCAGAGTCGCAGTTCCGGCGCAATGCAATGCCACCGGGGCGGTACGCAAACTCGCTATGCACGCTGTGGAAATCCTGAACTTCTGGTCCCCGGGCTTCGACTGTAGTATGTCGGAAGCGAGAAGAAGAATGAGCCAGGCCGACAGAATGCTTGACCATATCCTTGTGCTGCGGTGCAAGGCAGGCGATGCGGCGGCATTTGATGACTTGGTGATGCGCCACCACGCCCGCGTGCTTTGCTACCTGCGCAGGATGGTCGGGAATGGCAAAGCCGAGGACGTTGCCCAAGACGTCTGGCTAGCTGTCTGGCGGTCGCTCCCACGCCTGAAGCAAGGAGATGCGTTCTCCGTTTGGCTGTTCCGAACCGCAAGGGGAAAGGCAGTCGATGCACTCCGAAGACACGGTCGCGAGCGTACAAGTTTCATCGAACTGGCCAACTCAGTCCTGGCGAATTCCAGACCACGCCTTGGCCAGGAACCCATCTCATCCGTCACCGAAGGCATCGAACGCTTGGACGAGGCCTTCAGAGAAGTGCTTCTCCTTCGTTTCATGGAGGGCATGACCTATGAGGAGTTGTCACGGGTGTTAGGCTTGCCTGTCGGCACGGTCCGTTCCAGGCTGCATTACGGAAAGATGGCCCTGATGAAAGAACTGGAGGATCCCCGTGAAAGATGAAGAGATTCGGGAGAAGTTGCTGCAGGACAGTGCTGCGAATGATTGTCAGACGGCCCAGAGTATCAGCAGCCTCCACACGCGCATTGAACAGGAAGAGGCCCGCTTGCGGCGCCTAGGGCGTGTGAACCGCGTCCTGTGGATGGCCGGGCTGTCGCTCTTTCTGGCGTCCGTCATCGGCCTGGTTTTTTTTATCGTCTGGGACGCCGTGAACCTTCGCGCCTGGGACTCGCAGTTGCTCGTGATAGGTTGCCTCTTGCCGAGTGCGATCATTCTCAGCATTGCCGGCGTCCAGTCAGTCCGATTGCGGCTTGAATCCAGGTACGTGCCGTTGTTGGAGATCCAGGCGGAACTGAGGTCCCTGTCTGCGCAGGTTGAATCGCTCAAGCCCAAGTCCCCATGAGGCGGGCCTTCGAGGTACCCCGAGGAAGGGATCGCCGGGTGCCGTGCTTGCGGGCTGAAGGAGACGCCGCCTGCCTGTGTCTACGCGCTTTCGGTGCCCGGCAGACCATGTGCTAAAACGCTAGCAGATTTTTCTTGACCGGCCCCCGAGGGCGTTGCTAAAATCTTAGCAATTAGCTGAAACTTTTCCTCGGCGCGCCGCGTCAAAGAAGGATGAAAGGAGCGGCCATGTCCTCACCGTCGGAAATGCACCTCTCGCGTCGCGAGCGGCAGATCATGGACATCATCTACACTCGGGGCGAGGCCCCCGTCTCGGAGGTCCGCCAGGCCATGGCCGACCGGCCCGGCTACTCGGCCGTGCGGGCACTGATGCGTATCCTGGAAGAGAAGGGCCATCTCCGGCATCGGACCGAAGGCACCAAGTACATCTACCTGCCGACGCGCAGCCGCAAGCAAGTGAGCCGCACGGCCGTGCGGCGTCTGGTGAAGACCTTCTTCGACGGCTCGGCGGCCGACGCCGTGGCGGCCCTGCTCGAGGCCCCGCAAATCAAGCCAACTCAGGAAGAGCTTGGCCGGCTGGCCCAACTGATTGAGCAGGCCAGAAAGGACGGGCGGTAACCATGCAATCCCTGTTTCCTCTGACTCTTACGGTGGCCGATTCGTTCCATGGGCTTACCATTCTCCTGGATGCGGCGGTCAAGGGGCTGGCCGTGCTGGCGGTGGCGGCCGCGGCGACGCTGGCGCTGCGCCGGGGCTCGGCGGCCTTGCGACACCTGGTCTGGAGCCTGTCGGTCCTGGGGCTGCTGTGCATTCCGGTGCTGTCGGTGACCTTGCCGCAATGGCGTGTGCCGCTGCTGCCGTCATGGGCGGCCGTGCCGGCACCTGTGCCGGTGCCGACCCCAGCCGCTGCGCCGCAGGCCACTGTCGAAACGCCGCCTATGCCTCTGCCGCCTGTGACAGTCGCACTAAGCGACCCATGGCAGGGGGCCCAGGGCGAACTCCCGGCCGGGACGGCTTTTCCCGCAGAGACTGAGCCGCTGGCAACAGCCGCCAGCATGCCGGCCTCGGTGCCGCCATCGCCGCATTGGTCGATCTGGGTGCTTCTTGGCTGGGCCGCAGGCCTGCTGGCCATGACTGTGCCGCTGGTGGTCGGCACGGTGGGCATCCGGCTCTCGCGGCGGCGGGCGGCTCCGGTCACCGATCCGCAGTGGCTCAGTCTGCTCGAGCGCCTCCGCCGGCAACTGGGCGTGCATCGGCCGATCGTGCTCCTCAGGAGCTCACGGTCGATCATTCCGCTGACGTGCGGCCTGGTGCGGCCGGTAATCCTGCTGCCGGCCGAGGCCGACCTCTGGAGTCAAGAGTGCCGCACCATGGTCCTGCTGCACGAGCTGGCCCACATCCGCCGGCGTGACTGCCTGACACAACTGCTGGCCCGGCTGGCGCGGGTCCTTTACTGGTTCAACCCACTGGTCTGGCTGGCCGGGCGGATGCTGCGGGTGGAGCGGGAGCGAGCCTGTGACGACATGGTCTTGGCGGCGGGGCACCAGGCCTCGGCCTACGCCGCGCACCTGCTGGAGATCGTGAGCACGCTGCGCTCGGTCCGCTGCCCGTCTCTGGCGGCCGTGGCCATGGCCAAGAGAAGCCAGTTCGAGGGCCGGATGCTGGCCATCCTCGATCCGCGCCGCAACCGCCGGGCCTTGACCCGGTTGGGCGTCGTGGTGGCTGCCTTGCTGGTGGCCGGCGTGGTTGTGCCGATCGCGGGCATAAGAGCTACGACGGCGGACAAGCCGGCGGCAACGTCCGGGGAATCGACGATTCCCGCTGAGGCCATGCCCGCCGCGGCAGACGAGGTTGCCTGGAGCGAGGCCCTGAATGGCCTCCGGGTGCGCCTGACCGCGCCGAGCGGTACGGTCTACCGCCAACGAGCGGCCCTGCCGCTTCTCGTCGAGGTGCAGAACGTCGGTGACAAGCCGATCCCGTTTTCGAAATTCGCCCCGCAGGTGCGTATCCGTGCCAGCGACGCCAAGGGCGCCTGGATGGGCATTCCGCGGCGCAGCCCGGAGCTGAGCCCGTGGGAAGGTCGGACCGACAGCCTGGCGCCGGGCGACATCGTCCGCTTGACGGTGTGGTTTGACCGCCTGCGATTCGTCAAGCCGGTGGAGCGCGGCTCAAGCCTGGATCTGAAGGTCAGTGCCCCGACGCAACTGGAGGTGCCCGGCCAGTTGCCGAAGGAGGTCTACAGTCCGCCCGTCACGGTTCAGATCAAGGACGAGTTCCCCTCGCTCGCAAGCGAAACGGACCTGACGGGCGAGTGGACGGCGGCCATGGACCTGACCTTCTGGGAGCACATGGGACTGATGGGGCAGCGGGCCATGCACATCGATGGCCAGGGCCGCGTCACCATGCTCTCGGGCAGCACGGGGAGGAAAGATCCGCTCATGCCCCCCGGGCGGACCGGGGTGATCCTGGACAAGCAGCGCTTGGATCGGCTGGCCAGGTTGCTGCGCGACCAGCAGGTCTGGAGGCTGGCCGCGGCAAAACGCGACATTGCCTACCCCGATGAAGAGGAAATCCGCCTGTCGCTGGCCAACGGCGGCACGTCGCTCGTGGGCGACTATCCCCTGCACGTGGCCAAGGACCAACCGTCCCTGATGGCCCTGCGGACCGAGATGCATGCCCTGATGGCCGACGCAGTTGCCGCCGCGCACAAACAGAGCGAAGGCTCGGGCGAGCGGCCGGGCGAGGCCGAGGCGGGTCTGCGGACCGGGGAACTCACGCCCGAGCAGGAGAAGGAGCGAGACCGGCTGCTGGCCGAGGCGGATCAGAGGCTGCGAAAAGGACTCATTGCTCTTGGAGAGGAGTTCCCGCGGTTGAAGGCGGTGCACCACTGGAACCTGGTGGCAGGCCAATCCTCGCCCGGCTCCATGATCGTCCATCTGTCCACGGTCACCGAGGAGAGCAAGACCACAGGGGGAGTCGATGTTGCCGAGGGCGAGCGGTTCTCGCTGTTAGTGAATATTATCCCTGCAGACAGAGTAGACAAACAGCAACTGAAGGTGGGCATTCTGTATCGCAACCTGGGTCTGTTCGGCATAACCACGGCCCGTGCGGACGATCCGAAGCTCGATGCTGCCCTGAAGAAGTTGCTCGACGATGCCCTGTCTCCGCTGAAGGTGCTGGATGACCAGGTAGGCAAGTCGCAGCCTGATGCCAAGCATCCCGCCGAGGCCAAGGCGGCCGCGGCCGGAGCCGCGCCGAAGACCTTCGCCGAGATCCTCGCCGCCGCACCGGCGGCCACACCCGGGCTGCCCGTGCCTGCCGCCACTGTGCCCGAGAAGACGCCGCCGACGGCCCGGCCGTCTCCCGCGAGCGGCGAGGTGGTCGGCAGCGACCGCAACACTGGGGCGGGGTTCGACACTTTCCGCGTGGAAGCCAAGTCGACCTGGGCGTGGAACCGCACGCTGGTCTTTCGGGGCGACGGGACCTACACCTTCCAGATGCAGACGCTGGAGCAGGTGCCGGGCGAGAAGCGGATGCAGCCGAGCAAGACGCCGTACGTCGCCAGTTACCGCCTGTCGCCGGGCGACCTGGAGGAGTTCGCGCGACTGCTGAAGGCAACCGAGTGGCTGTCCATGCCGGCCAGCCCTGGCCCGGTGGCCGATGACGCAACCGAGTATGCCATGACGCTGAGCCGCGGCCAGGAGACGGCGCGACGCACCTATCACGAGGCGGATAAGGTGCAGGCCTACGTTGACCTGACGCGATTCCTGCGGCGGGTCGAACGGCAGGAGGAACTGTTGTTCGCGGTGACGCACCGGGAGGCGCCGTTTCCCGGGAGTCGCGACCTGGGCGACGAACTCGACGGCATGATGGGCGGCAGGAACCGCGCGCGGCCCTATGCCCCCGCCCTCGATTACCAGCGGCTGGTGCCCACGTATGGTGAGTTCCTGGCCAACCCGAGGTTGTCGCCACAACTGGCCGCCGATGCAGCCAAGCTGATGGGCTACCTGAAACTCGAGTCGCAACGCAGGGCCCTGGAAGGCTTGGTCCTGGGTCGAGCGTCAGGCGATCCGTCGGTCCCTGGAGAGGTCCGCAAGGCAGCCGTCGAGGCCCTGGGGCTGATGGGGACGGCCCAATCACTGGACGTGCTGAAGACCGCCGGACAGGCGGATGGCTCGGTGCGCGATGCCGTGGCCGACGCCCTTGCGACCGCGCCCAGCGACAAGGCAGTGCCGATCCTCAAGGACTTGGCAGGGAGTTCGCAGGAAGCGGCGTGGGTGCTGATCCGCCAGGACCGCGCGGCCGAGCCGGCGCTCCATGAGATCTTCACCCAGCCCGGGGACGAGACCGTTCCCAGCGGCCGCGCCGCCTATCACGTCATCCGCGCCTACGTGGATCACTGGAAGGAGCTCCCCGGCCCGCCGAGCGCTGCCACGGTGAGCGCCGTCCAGGACCGGATTCGGCTGACAGGGAAGGGCTCGCTTTCAGGCAGGTATGGGCTTGACCTGCTCAGGTTGGCCGACGTCCCCTTCGTCGTCCCCGACGCCTGGCAGTCGGTTGAGGAATTCTTGTCGATGATGTCCGACCGCGGCCAGACCGAGCGGCAGAACCTCTTTCTGCCCAAGCATTTCACCATGAACCCGCCGCCAGCGCGGTTCCTCGAAGACGCCCGCGGCGGCACGCTGAAGGTCCGCGCTGCACGCGTCGACGGTACGATGGCCTGGGTCCACGTCGCGGACGACAAGAACCAGGCGCATTACGCGCTCCTGCTTGGCTTCGACGGCGGCGTCCTCTGGACGATCGAGGCCGGCCGGTCGTTGCCCGCAGAGAAGGTGCAGGAGGACCTGGACCGCTTCCTCAAGTCTCACCCGAACGCCCAGGCGATCCGGGCCGCCGAGGACAGGGTCGAGAAGGCCTCCAGCGGTCGGGGCACCGAAGACGTGCGGCAGTTTGCCAAGGGGCTCCTTGCGGCCATCCACGACAAGGATCTGGCGACGGTGCGGCGCTGGTCCGCCGGCGCCGTCGGCGGCTGGTTAACTCCCGAGGAGGCGAAGGAACTGCCCGGCCCGGCGCCGGAAGGCTGGTCTGCCGAGCGGCTG
This sequence comes from uncultured Anaerolineales bacterium, assembly GCA_964354185.1. Lineage (GTDB taxonomy): Bacteria > Planctomycetota > Phycisphaerae > FEN-1346 > FEN-1346 > CAYGZE01. The sequence continues at coordinate 6,607 of CAYGZE010000058.1, forward strand.
AAGACGGCCATCAAGGAGATCCACGAGATGTACGCCGGGAATCCGGAGCGCATCCGGGACGTCCGGGCCGTTGAGGTCCGCGGCAACTGGGCCGGCGTCCATATGGAGGGGCTCGGGGACGAGGCGGCGCCGCGACTGGTCCTGGTTCTTCAGCGGACGTCCGAGGGCTGGCGACTGGCGGACGTGGCTGAGGCCAAGGGCGCCTTGGCGCAAGACCTCGAGATTCATGCGACCGGATTGGGGCGATGGCAGGCCGGACTGGTCGCTCGTCGGGCCAAGCAGGCGAAAGAGGCGGCGCGGGTCGAGAAACCTGACGGGCCTGCGGCCGCGACCTCCCCGGTGCCGCCGGCCGCCGGGAGATGAACCCCAGCGACCACCAGATTCTCGATGGACCCGGCCTCGGTGCCGTTGCCGGAGACTTCGCCGTCGGCGCCGAGGCCCGCGAGGACGTTCGCGGTGCCGTCATTGCCGGTGATGGTGCGGCAGGCGAGCAGGCTCTTGGTGTCGTTGCAGGCCTGGATCTGGACGGTCGGGTCGCAGCCCGTGCCGCCGTTCTCGGACCCGATGATGGTGCCGGCCCAGAGCCGCTGGGTGTTGTTGGCGGAATGGTGCGGACGTAGGCGAGGGCGTCTGCTCCGGAGGCCGTGCCGCGGCGGGTAGATCGTCATCCACCCGGGGTCTTCAGCTGGGCGCTACGTGCTTGCCCGTCTATCACCGGGTATAATGGGGGAGGTTGGCTGGTGCTCTCGGACCCGTCTGCCGTAAGGAGACCATCATGGCCTCCGAGACGACTCGCCGGCTGTGGTTGACAGGGACCCTCCTCGGCCTTCTGGCCGTCACTTTTGCAGGGCCCGCCTGGGCGGGGGTAGGTTTCGAAGGGCTGGGGACCCTCGAGGGCCCGAACATCTTCAGCGAGCCCTACGCCGTGTCGGCCTCGGGCTCGATCATCGTCGGCGCAAGCCGCTCGGAGGAGAGCGCGCCCCTCGTGGAGGCCTTCCTCTGGACGGCGGCTGGCGGCATGAGCGCCCTGCGTACGATGGCACCGACCATGGGCCGGTCGAGCACAGCCGGCGGCGTTTCGGCGGACGGCTGCACCATCGTCGGTCACGCCAGCGACTCCACGCTCTACGGCTTCCGCTGGAACCCGATTGCCGGCATGGTCCGGCTGCGCGATGGCGAGGGCGGCCTGTGGGGGACGCAGGCGTGGGGCATCTCGGCCAACGGCGCTGTGACGGTCGGGCAGGTCGGGGAAGAGGAGTTCGCCCGCGCCGCGGCCTGGTATGATTCCGACGCCACGGCCACCGACCTGGGCCTCGCGGCAGAGAGTGTGGCCAAGGCCGCGTCGGCCAATGGCCACGCCATCGTGGGGTACGCGCGGCATGGCCCGATGTTCGAGGCCTTCCGGTGGACCCAAGGGAGCGGCGCGGAGTTCCTGGGCAATCTCGGGAGCGACAGTTTTGCTAACGCGGTTTCGGCCGAGGGCCGCGTGGTCGTGGGCAGCGCGTACGACCCCTTGCAGGAGCACCGGCGGGCCATTCGCTGGACGGCCAAGACCGGCGTGGAGGCGTTGCCGTCGCCGGAAGGTTCGCTGGAAGAGGAGGCCACTGGCGTGTCGCGCGGGGGGGAGGTCATCCTGGGCTACTACAGCATCGGCTACGACCGCGCGTGCTTCTGGACCGACGAAGGCGTCAGGGACCTTCAGGACTACCTCGTCACGGAGGCCGGCCTGGACCTGACCGGATGGACCTTGTACCGCGCCGTCGGCGTCTCGGCCGACGGCCAGACCCTGGTGGGCGTCGGCCGCGACCCTGAGGGTAGCTACGAGGGATGGGTCGCCCACCTTCCGAAGGCGACGGCTCTCCCCGAACCCACGACGCTGGCGCTAGTGGCCTTGGGCGGGTTGGCGGCACTCCTGTGGCGCCATCCAGCCTGAACCTGCCGCACGGAGCGCTCAGGCAAAGGTCGGGCCTCCAAACCTCCCCGCCCTAAGCAGATAGGGCTCGGACGCTCCACTGAAGTGAAGGCGCTCACGAAGAGGCCGACGGGCGCGGCTTCGGTTCCGAGCCTCGTCCGGTCGCCCCGACCAGTACGACGCCGGCATCGTCGGCAACAATCCCTACAACCTTCAACCGGTCACGGTAACGACCTGCGACAGCGCCTACATCCACATGGGCGAGAGCGGATCGAAAAACCTGGCCACGCCCCTCCCCTCTGTAAGGTGTTCTGGAGCAAGAGCGTGACATGATATTTAACCCCCGACGAAGACACACAAGCCCCGGCCGCCCCGAAGGTGCCACTACGCCGCCGGGGCAGGAACGCCGCCTCTCCACCTCCAGACGGTTCTCTGACCTACCCTCCCTCGCGTTGGAAGTGATCCCAGCCAGTTTCAGAACTGCGACGAGCCGTTCAACCCCACCGAATGAGGCTCTGATTCCGTAAGCCCCTGCCGCTGAAGCACTTGCCGGCCCCTCAGATTCTAGAGCGCTCATGCAGAGGGTAACGCACGGGGAGGCGCACGACGCACACGCCCACGCGGCCCTCCCCGCTCGCGGCAACCGCCGAAAAGAATTCCGGAGATTCCGCTTGACTTCCGGCGCACTGTATTGTAAGTTATGGTACAGTCGGAACGGAGCGGACCATGCACCTTCACCTTGATCACCATAGCGGCGAGCCGGTTTACCGGCAGATCGTCGAAGCCGTCAAGTACAAGGTCGCCTCCGGCCAACTGGCCGACGGCGACGCCTTGCCGAGCATCCGGGCCTTGGCCGACCAACTCAAGATCAACCCCGGCACGGTCGTCCGGGCATACGACGAACTCGGCCACGCGGGCCTCGTGGTGATGCAGCAGGGCAAGGGCGTGTTCATCACAGCCCGCCGCGATGCCGCCCCGGCCGCCGTCCGCCGCAAGGCCATCGCCGACCTCGCCCGCCGCCTGCTGGCTGAGGCCTCCCGCATGGGCGCCGGCACCGATGAGACGCTCAAGATCGTGGGCGACGTTGCCCGGGAAATGGAGTCCAACCCATGACCACCCCTGCCCTACACACCCAGCGCCTGACGCGACTGTACGGTTACACCCGGGCCCTCGACGGCTTCACGCTCGAGGTGCCGCGGGGGCGGGTCGTCGCCCTGCTCGGCCCCAACGGCGCGGGCAAGACGACGCTCCTCAGGCTCCTGGCGGGCCTGATCGAGCCGACGGAAGGCGCGGCCGAGGTCCTCGGCTCGCCGTCCCGAAACCCACCCGCGGAGGCCGCCCGGCGCCTGGCCGTGGTCATCGAGGGCGTCGAACCGCCCGGCGAGGCATCGCTCAGCCAGATGATGGCCCTCCAGGCCGGCGCCTGCCCCATCTTCGACCGCCCGGCCTGCGAACTCCTTTACATGCAACACACGCTGGCGCCCTCGCAGGCTTACGGTGCCCTGAGCAAGGGCCAGAAGCGGCTGGCGTTGGCGGGCCTGGCCCTCTCGTCGGGGGCCGAGTTGCTCCTCCTGGACGAACCCGCCGACGGCCTCGACCCCGCCGTCCGCCGCACGCTCTACGACCTCCTGCGCGACCATGCCACGCGGCACAAGTCCACGATCCTCGTGGCCACGCACGTCATCGGCGACATCGAGCGGATCGCCGACGACGTGGCCATCATCAACCGCGGCCGGCTGGTCCTGCACGCGGCGCTGGAAGACCTGCGCGAGGAGGTCCGCGAGGTGGAACTCCCCGGCGCAGCGGCCCTGCCGGACCTGGGCGACGGCATCGCGGTCCTCGGCCGCCGACTGGAGCAGGATACACTCCTGGCGTGGGTCCGCACAATCGCCGGGGCCGCCGGGCAACTGGCCGAAAGGCTGCCGGCCAGGGCCGCAGTGCGGCCGGTGGACCTCGAAACACTCTACCTGGCCATAACCAACCACCCGGCGGCCGCGCGTACGGCCGCCAAGGAGGACTGACCATGAATCTGCCGCTCCTTCGCTGGCTCTGGCACCGCAGCATGCCTGCTCTCACCGTGGCGGTGGCGGCGCCGGCGGCCCTGCTTTACGTGCTCCTCGCGCGTGAACCGCTCGCCTGGAACGACACCGCGGCCTTCCTGTTCGTCGTTGTGCACTGCGCCGCGCCGATGATAGCCCTGATGCGGTTCAACCGCCCCGTCGCGGGGTTCCTGTACACGCGCGGCTACACGCGGGACGCGATCTGGTCGCACACGCTGGCCGCGTGGGGGTTAGTTGTGCTGGCCGTCTGGCTGCCGGCGGCGTTGGCCGTTTGGACTCCTCTGCGCAGTCTCGTGCAGGACCGGGTGTTCGAGAACCCGAGATTCCCGATGATGCAGCCGGCAGAGGTGATCGTGCCCCTGGTGTGGCTGGGGACATACGTTCTCGCCACCGCCGCCTGTTACTACAACGTCATCCGCGCGTTCCAACCCATGCGAGGGGCGGCGAGCGGCTGGCTGATCCGCCTGACGGTCCTCCTGGCGGCGTTCATGGTTTTGGCCACGCGGTCGCAGACCGGCTGGCTGGTCGCCCTGCTCGTGGCCGCCGGGCTTGTGGCGTCGGTGGTGCTTCTGGCGGCCTCGCGTCGACTTCATCGTCGGATGGAGGTGCGGTCATGACCCGCTTCATGTTCCCCGTGCTGCTCGTCCTGCTGATCGTGGTCCTCTGGGTAGCCTTGCGGCGACTGATCTTGCGCGGCCAGCCCCGTCTGGACTTCAACCCGGCCAACGCACCGGCGCCCGATTGGACCAGCCGGGTGGCGGAATCGGTTGTCCTCGCTTGCGCCGCCGCGGTCGTCCTGGTGCTGCTGGCCACCACGTGGTGGGGCGGCGGCATGCTGGCCCACCTCGACGAATTGCGCCCCGCGCTGGCAAACGTGTACATCGCCGCCTTCGCCGTCACAGCCGCCGTGTGCGTGGCGGGTGTCGTCACGGCCCTCTTGTGGCGGACCTGGGCGGGGGTGGTGATCGTCGGCCTGGCGCTCCTCGGGTACAACGCGGTCCTCGAAGGCCGTGGGCAACTCCTGATCCGCCTGGCCCCGGAGGGCGCCGTCCTGCCCGTCAACCACTTCATCATCCGCGTCAATGACGACGTCGCTGGGGCCGACGTCTGGGTCAACGATGTGCCCCTCGGCAAGACCCCCATCGTGATGACCATCGAGGAGTTCCTGGCGAAGGTCCCGAAGTGGGAGAAGCCGCCCGAGGGGTCCGACAAGCCACAGACCGGCCCCGGGCCGCGCCAGGGGCCGGAGTGGGTCCGGTTCCGCCTGCCGTCGTACGTCGCCCGCTATGACGGCATGGTGGCCGTGTGGGCGCGCCCGGAGGAGGATTACTACGCCAAGGCCCAATGCGACGGCGAGTGGGCCGTTTCGACTGGCTCCAGCGGCGGCGGGGGCGGCGGCGGACGGTACACACAGGTCTACAACGTCACGCTCGGCGCCACGTTCCCCAAGCGGACCGAGCGGATCGAGCGTCTGGTCGCCGACGCCCGCGAGCGCGGCCCCGCCGTCGGCCCCGAGTGGATCGAGTCGATGGAAGCGTTCGGCCCGCAGGGATGGCTGATGCTCCGCAACGCCGCCGACAAGGACCCGAAACTCATGGCGGCCGTCGACGCCTGGGCCGCGCGCCGCTACGACCTTGACAAGGCGACATCGCCCGAGACCGCGTGGAGAGCATTCGAGCGCATTCTGGCCGAGGCCGACCAGCGTCTCGCGTACGCCACCGACAGCCTCGCCGGCCGGGCCGTGGAACTCCTCGTGCCGCGGCTCGACCCTGACCGACTCGTGCGCCGGGCCGAGGAGACCCTGCACTCGGGCATCGCGCATGGGAACCGCGGGTATAACTACGGGCAGGCCCACGGCCGGGGGCAGTTCTCGACGATAGCCGACGAGCGGTACGGCAAGGGCGGCGGGCCGGCGCCGAGCGTCTACGCGGTGGCCCACGCCGTGTGGCAGTTGAGCGAGTCTTCGGGCAACCGCCAACCGAACCTCGTGCAGGAACGGCTCGTCCCGGCCCTGCTCCGCGAGACCCCGAGCGACGACCTGGCCACCGAACTGGCCGTCCGGCTGGGCGGGCCCCAGATCGAACGGTTCCTTCTGCGCCAGAACTGGCACAGCACTGCCCCGTGGCCGGACGCGAATGCCCGCTATGTCTTCGGCCGGTCGGTTAACAAGTGGATGTACTACCTGGCCCAGTTGCCGGGGCCGGTGGGACGGCGGTTCCGACAGGAGAACGCCGCCGCGATCATGGGCATGGCCGACACGCTGGTCGAGGTGCCCAGCCACGGGGACAACTGCGGCTTCCTCTTCCTGGACCTTGACATGGGCAAAGACAGTCTGGCCGCCCGGTACTGGCCGCGGTTCCGCGCGAAGGCGGCGGCGATAGCCAACCCCGAGCCGCTGGAGTCCTGCCTGAAGTATCTGGTGCGGATGGGTCCGGCGGCCACGACCGAGATGTTCATGGAGGTATGGCGGTCGACCGCTCGCGGGCCGGGGTTCCCGTTCGGCATCGGCGCGCTGGACGACCTCCCGCCGGACCGGCGGAAGGAGATAGCCGAGGCGCTGGCGGCCCAGTGCGAGAAGGAACTCCAGACCCTCGGCACATCCGGTAGCGACGAGGAGAAACGCAGTTGGCTGGTCTACTCGGTTGTGCCACGACTCAAGAAGATGGCGGCGGGCGAGGAGCCGTAGGCCACCGCAGTGGCCACGGGGTACGTCTCTGACGGGCCTAGTCGTGGCGAGCCAGAGCTTGGGAACGCTCAGCCACAGCGGGCTTGCCTGCGGCCTGCAGCGGAATCGGGGCGGCGCCGAAGGAGGTAGACCTCTTAGACACCCGAACCGTTGATCCGGTTCGAGGCACACGGCGCTGCCGCTTGGGCGGCGTCGAAAGACGGCGGGCCCGGGCCTGACCGAGGCGAGGGAGTCCTCGCTCCCGGCCGGGCCTCCGCATTGCCGTCTGCGCTGACGGCGTACGCGGAATTCCGCTAACGGACGGCGTCCTCCGGTTACTTCACCTATGGAAGGCCATGGCTTCCGGCGGTCAGGAGGGCGCGTCAGAGATGGAACCAATGGATAGGCGGCAGCGGCGAGCGGAGGCGCAGGAGGTCCTGACGGGTGGCCTTTGCGAAAGAAGCGAACCGCCTTCGGCTTGCAGGTCATTGGAGGCGTTGCGCTCAGGCGGCCGCGAGGCGCAAGAGGTCTTTGTCAACCGCTACTACACGGCCTTGTTTCGGTGGCTCCATTGGCTGACGGGAGACCGGGAACACGCGGCGGATCTGACACAGGAGACGTTTGTGGCCTTCTGGCGTTGCCTGCACTCGGCGGACCCCACCGTTCAGGCTCACGTGTGGCTGTTCGCCGTTGGGCGGAACGTGTGGCGACAGGACTGCCGGCAGCAGCGGCGCGTGGCGACGCAGGAGATCCTGGAAGGGGGCCCCGGCGACAGGCGCGAGGCATCTTCGGCATCGGAGGTGCTCATGGGCGCCGAAAGGGCCGGCCAGGTTCGCCAGGCCGTGGCGGACCTGTCACCTGATCTTCGCGAGGCCCTGACGCTCCGCTACTGGCAGGGATACGCCTACGACCAGATCGCCGAGGTGCTTTCGATCAGTCCTGAGTTGGCCCGCCAGCGCGCGTTTCAAGGTCGCGAACAACTTCGCTGCAGGCTCGTGCCTTGGGACTCAACGGACACAGGCGAACGGAGGCTACCCCGATGAACTCGCGCGAGAACCACGAACCCATGTCTGACCCGTTTGACGTGTGGCTTCAGTCTTGCCGGGCGGCCGATGTTCCGGAGGGCCTCCGCGCAAGATGCCTGGCCACGATTCAGGAATCGCAGCAGACCGGGGAAGCAGGCCGTGCCGCCCCGACCGTCGAGGCGGCGGCATCCCCAGCCACCATGCCGGACACCCTCCGGCTCCATGAAAGGAAGAGAACCATGTTTCGTATTTTCCGCTACAGCAGCCTCGCCGCCGCGGCCGCCGTGGTTATCGCTGCAAGCCTCGTGGCGTTTCTCGTGTGGCCGGGCGGGAACTCCGGGGGCCGGGCCATTGCCGACATGCTGAAATCCATCACCGCCAAGACGGCCAAGTTCACGATCACCGTGCGGATGGGGCCCGCCCCGGCGGGCATGCCGGCCGAGCAGACGACGCAGGTGCTCGTGATGGAGAACATCATCCGACAGGAACTCCCCGGCGGGGCTTACACGGTCAGGGACCTCAAGTCGGGCCGCTCCATGACGATCTTCCCCCAGCAGAAAATGGTGATGGTCATAAAGATAACGGGCCTACCGCAGGGGGCGAAGGACCAGATGTCGAATGATTCCTTCGGCGAACTCCAGCGGCGGATCGAAGAACTCCGGGGGAGCGGCCCGAAGGACGTCGAGTGGCTCGGCGAGAAGGACTTCGACGGTCGCCCGGCCCGCGGGTTCCACAAGCGCGTCGAAGGGACGGACCTCACGGTGTGGGCCGACGCCGAAACCTGCCTGCCGGTGCTGATGGAGATGCATTACGGCAGTGGGCCGCAACAGTACTTCATGACGATGTCGAACTTCGAGTTCGACGTGCCGCTTGACCCCGCCCTCTTCAGCACGGCCGTCCCCGAGGGCTACACGGTCGAGGAGCGGTCGATGAATGCGTCAAAGGCCACCGAGGCAGACCTCGTGACGGGCCTGCGTCAGTACGCCGACATGGCCGACGGGGCATTCCCTGACCGGATCGACCAGAACACCGTCATGGCGATCCTGAAGAAGTGGATCACGCAGCAGTCGGGCAACGCCCAGCAGCAGTCGGGCAACGCCCAGCAGAGCCCGTCGCAGGAGCAGATGGACACCCTGATGAAGGTCCAGCGGGTGCTGATGTTCGTCATGCAACTCTCGGTCGAGAAAGTCGACTGGCGCTACGCCGGCAAGGGCGTGCGCCTCGGCGACGCCGGGACACCCGTCTTCTGGTACCTCCCGAAAGGCGCGGCAAACTACCGGATAGTCTGCGGCGACCTGACGGTGGCCGACGTGGCGCCGAACGCCCTGCCCGACATCCCCGACGCCCAGGGGCCGGACGACGGAAGCCCCTCTCAGCCGTCGCCGCCGGCCCAGGCGCCGCCCGTGCCCGCGCCGCCGGCAGTGCCAGCGCCGATGCCGCCGCGCTTGCCGCCGCGTGCTGCGCCGCCGCCGACGCCAGTGCCGGCGCCGGCTCGCTAACGCTGACCCTGGAGCGTGTCGTGGCTTCCCGGGGGCTTGGGCGCGGTGGGTCTCCTGACCCGCCGCGCCGAGCCTCCATACATATGGCAGCGCGGCGGCCTTCCCGGAAGAGATCGCCTCGTCTCGCCTGCGGCGCGGACCGCCAAAATTTTGGCATTTTGTTCTTGACACGGCCGCCAGATAGGGTAAGATTTTGGCAATTCGTCCGGAAATCGGGGAACCGGGCAGCGACGGTCACCGTCCAAACTCAAGAGAGGGAGTCGGCCATGCACGAAGCCGGGCACCTGTACCTCAGCCGCCGCGAACGCCAGATCATGGACGCCATCTACGCCTGCGGCGAGGCCTCCGCCGCCGTGGTCGTCGAGCGAATCCCCGATCCGCCCACGCGCACGGCCGTGCGGACGATGCTGCGGATCCTCGAGGAGAAGGGCCACCTGAAGCACCGCAAGCAGGGCCGTGAGTTCATCTACCAGCCCACGAGGCCGCGCCGCCGCGCTGGGCAGTCCGCCCTGCGGGGCGTCCTGGCGACGTTCTTCGAGGGGTCGCTCGAGAAGGCCGTTGCTGCGCACCTGGCCGACCCGGCGACGGAGCCGACGCCCGAGGAACTCAAACGGCTCGCCCGCCTCATCCGGGAAGCCAAGAAGCGGGAGGGCTGACCATGTTCCCCTCAGGCGTCACCTCGCTGTTGGCGGCAGTCGGTTCGGCCTGGTTCCCAATCCTGGTCGATGCGGCCATCAAGGGCTCTGCGATCCTGGCCATGGCCTGCATCGCGAGCCTCTTTGTGCGGCGCGCGTCGGCGGCCACGCGTCACCTGGTCTGGTTCCTGGCCATGGCAAGCCTTCTGGCCATGCCGGCGCTGTCGTGGGTCCTGCCGGGGTGGCAGGTCTTGCCGGGCTGGGTCGACGTCGCGCGGCCGGCGGCCCACGATGCCCCGGCGCCGGAACCGCCTTATCGGGCCCCCGCGACGGGAGTGGCCGAGCCGGCGCCGATCCCCGACCGCCCGTTGGTCGCCGGCGACCCCCCTGCCCCTCCTGCGCCCGTTCCAGCCATGCCCGAGACGCCGGCCCCGGCGCCGAGCCCGTGGTCGGCGGCGGCCCTGGGGGCATGGGTGGTTCCCGTATGGGCACTGGGGGCGGCGGCGGCTCTCGTGCCGGCGCTCCTGGGGGCGGTGAGCCTCTGGTTCCTGGCCCGGTCCTCGCACCGGGTCACGGACGGTCCGTGGATGGCGCTTCTGGGGCGGCTCTCGGCCGGGCTGGGGCTCCGGCGCCGTGTCGTGCTGCTCACGAGCGACCGGCGGTCCATGCCGATGGCCTGGGGAGTGCGACGCCCGAAACTGCTGATCCCGGCCGAGGCCGAGCGGTGGCCCCCGGGGTGCCTGTGCGCCGTCCTGCTCCATGAACTCGCCCACGTCAAGCGTTGGGACTGTCTGACGCAACTGGTCATGCGGATCGCGTGCAGCCTGTACTGGTTCAACCCGCTGGCGTGGGTGGCCTTCCGCTGCGCGGTGGCCGAGCACGAACGGGCGTGCGACGACGTGGTCCTGGCCTCGGGCGGCAAGCCTTCCGAATATGCCGAGTACCTGCTCGACGTGGCCTCGCGCCTCCCGGGCAGGCGGCTCACCCTGGGGGTGGCCATTGCGCTGGCGCGGCCTTCAAGGCTGGAAGGACGGCTGCTGGCGATCCTGGACGGCACGCGCAGCCGCCGCGCCGTGACGCGGGCCGTCATGCTCGGGGCCATCCTCGCCCTGGCAGCCGTGCTTGTGCCGCTGGCGGTCATGCGGCCGACGGTGCAGGCGGAGCAGGCGGCCGCGGAGTCCGACCCGGCCGCGGACAGGACCACCGTCGTGCCCGCTTCCGCCGACGGTGCGGCCAAGGAAACGGTCCCATCCCCTCAGCCCGGCGTTGGTGGCGGGGTGCGCCTTGCCGAGTGGGGGGAAACGGATCACGGCATCCGGCTGCGCCTGACCGCGCCCGAGA
>CAYGZE010000059.1:0-17681 GCA_964354185.1 uncultured Anaerolineales bacterium
GGCGGTCGTGGCGATCAAGATCGCCCCGTTCGACCGGTACCGGACGCTCGACGTCGTCCGCGCCGTCGCCGAGGCGGGTCGCGACGACGTCGCCCTCTACACCGGCAACGACGACCAGATCGTGCTGGACCTCCTCGAGCCCTACCGCTTCGCGGTCGCGGGGCGGACGGTCGAGCGCCGGATCGTCGGCGGCCTCCTGGGGCACTGGGCCGTGTGGACCCGCCGCGCGGTCGAACTCCTCGAGCGGTGCCGGGCCCTCGTCCGGGCCGGCGGCGACGTGCCCGCCGACGTGCTGCGCCTCGCCGCCGAGGTGACCGACTCGAACGCCGCCCTGTTCGACGCGGCCAACGGGTTCCGCGGCTGCATCCCGGGCGTCCACGAGGTCCTACGGCGGCAGGGCCTCCTGGCGGGGACCTGGTGCCTTGACCCCGGCCAGGCGCTCGGCCCGGGCCAGGCCGCCGAACTCGACCGCGTGACGCGGGCGTATCCGCACCTTGTGGACGACGACTTCGTGGCCGCCGGCCGCGACGCCTGGCTGACGGGGTGAGGCGGAGGCCGGTGCCTCACAGGAGAAGGAACATCCCCATGCTTCGGATCGAGGGCAAAGGCCGCACCCCCCGGGCGGAGCCCCTGGAGACGATCACCGTGGCGGGGGCGGCGGGGGGCACGGTGGTGGCCCGCGACGGTCTCGGCCGCGCGTACTTCCGCGGGCCGGCGCGCGGCCGCGTGCGCATCGTCGTGGGCGGCGCGGCCGGGCGGCACACCGTCAGCCTCGAGGACCCCCGGGGCCGCACGACCGCCCGCGCGCACTTCCTCGTCGAGCCGAAGACCCGCATCGACGACGCCGGCGGCGCGTTCGCCGAACTCCTCCAGACGCTCCTTGTCACGATGCTCCGCTTCGGCGAGGCGACCGTCACCCGCTGGCGCGGCCGGATCTACCGCTACTTCGTCTGCTGGCTCCGCGACCACGTCCACACGCTGAAGGGCATGAAGTATTTCCACGCGGACCTCGCCGGCGCGATCGACCTCTACCGCGAGAGCCAGCGCGCGGACGGCATGATTTGGGACAACGTCTATCCGCGCGCCGGGCCGGAGCCGAACGCGTGGGACATGCGCTTCGGCTACGGCGGCTTCATCCGCCCGTTCGACGATGGGACCGGCGAGTTCAGGCGCATCCCCGTCGAGAACGACGTCGAGTACCTCTTCGTCGAGGGCCTCTACTACACGTGGAAGGCGACCGGCGACGACGCGTGGATGGCCGCCTCGCTCGACGCGGCCGTGCGGGCCCTGCACTACAGCATCACCAGCCCCTACCGCTGGTCGCGGAAGTACGGCCTCCTGAAGCGCGGCTACACGATCGACACGTGGGACTTCCAGAACGCCGAGGACGCGCGCCGGAGCGCCGGCGGCGACCCGGTGAGCCTCGCCTTTGGCGATGCCATGGCCGTGCGGCCCGGCGCGACGCGGTTCGGCATCATGTTCGGCGACAACACGGGCTACGCGGCCGCGTGCCGCTACCTGGCCGAGATGCTGGACGCCGTGGGCCGGCGGCGCGAGGCGGCCGCCCACCGCCGCCGCGCCCGCGCGATCCAGCGGCGGCTCGACCGCCTGGCCTGGAACGGGCGCTTCTTCCGCCACCACGTGCCCGAGGACAGGCGCGTCCGGCGCGACCTCGGCGTGGACGAGTCCGCCCAGGTCTCGCTCTCGAACGCCTACTCGCTGAACCGCGGCCTCACCCACGCGCAGTGCCGCGCCATCCTGCGGACCTACCAGGGCCTGCGGCGCCGCCTGCCCGAGGGCTGCCCCGGCGAGTGGTTCACGATCTTCCCGCCCTTCGGGAAGGGCTTCGGCGGGCACAACGAGAAGTGGCAATACATGAACGGCGGGGTGACGCCCATCGTGGCGGGCGAACTCGCCCGCGGCGCGTTCGAGCACGGCTTCGAGGCCTACGGGGCCGACATCCTGCGCCGGGTGCTCGCCCTGGCCCGCTCGACGCGCGGGCACCTCCACTGCGCCTACACGGGCTCGATCCCGAAGCCGCCGCGCCGCCGCTTCACGCCGCTCGACCTCTCGGCCCTGGCCAACGCCGACCTCTCGGGCCGCGGCGCCCCGGGCGTCCCCGGCTGGACGGGCGAGGGCGCAAACGACCTCGGCCGCATGCCCACGGGCCGGCGGCGCCTGGCCGGCGTCGACTTCCTCATCCCGGACCCGGCCCGCAACGGACGCCGCGGCTGCATCGCCCTCTCGACGGCCGCCGGCTATCGGCGCCGGGCCGAGGTGCCCGTCGGCCGCAAGGCCGCCGGCGTCTACTTCCTGCACACGGTCTCGCGCGCCCCGGGCGGCGTGGGCGGCACGGTCACGCTCGAGTACGCCGACGGCTCGCGCCACGCGGAGCACGTCATCCAGGGCCGCAATGTCGCCGGGTGGTGGATGCCCGAGCCGTGCCCGGCCTACCTGGCGAAGCCGACGACCGCGGTGGCGTGGCGCGGCCGGAACCGCGTGTGCGCGAACGTCGGCGTCCTCGCCTACGGCCTCGACAACCCGCACCCGGCGAAGCGGATCGCGCGGATCGTCCTGGAGGCCTCCCCGGCGGGCGGGTTCTACCTCGTCCTGGGCGTCACCCTGTCGGACCGGCCGGTCTTCTTCCCGCCGGACCCGGTGTCGGGCGGCATCCCGGACAACTGGGGCGCGGCCGCCGTCGTGTACGCCCTCGTCGAGGGCCTGGCCGGCGTCGTCGACGCGGCGACGATGTACGAGCGGGCGCGCCTGGCCCCGCGCTGGGCCGCCGCCGGCGTCGACCGCGCGAACGCGACCGTGACGTACCCCGCCTCGGGCGGCTACGTCGCCTACCGCTACCGGCACGACGGGCGGCGGAAGCGCCTGCGGCTCGCGGTGACGGGGAGCGGCGAAGAGTGCCGCTGTCACGTCCTCTTGCCGCCGGGCGCGCGGCGCGCGACCGGCGTCCGCGTCGGCGGGCGCCCCGTCGCGTTCCGGACGACGCGCGTCGAGAAGTCGCGGTACGCCGACTTCACGCTCGCGCCCGCCGTGCCGCAGGACGTGATGATCACGTATGCCTGAGGGAGGACCCGACGTGGACGCAACGCAACACGGCGTGCAGGGCGAGGTGGCGGAGTGGGCGTACGCCTCGGGCCGGGCGTACGCGGACCCGTTCCACGAGGTCGAGGTGGACGTCGTCTTCCGCGGCCCGGGGGGCGAGTGGCGCGTGCCCGCGTACTGGGCCGGGGGGAACGCGTGGCGCGTCCGGTTCGCGCCGCCGGAGGCTGGGACGTACCGCTTCCGCACGGTCGCCTCCGACGCATCGAACACCGACCTCCACGGTCGCGAGGGCGCGCTGGAGGCGACGCCCGGCGGCGGCGCGAGCGCGCTCGCGCGGCACGGGGCCCTGCGCGTCAGTCAGGACCGCCGCCACCTCGAGCACACCGACGGGACGCCCTTCTTCTGGCTCGGCGACACGTGGTGGATGGGCCTCTCTGCGCGGCTGCGGTGGCCGGAGGAGTTCCAGGCCCTGGCGGCCGACCGGGTCGCGAAGGGCTTCAGCGTCATCCAGATCGTCGCGGGCCTGTACCCCGACATGCCGGCGTTCGACGAGCGCGGCGCGAACGAGGCCGGCCAGGCGTGGGAGCCCGGCTTCGCGCGCGTCCGGCCCGCCTACTTCGACCAGGCCGACCTGCGGATCGCCTGGCTCGTCCGGTCGGGCCTCGTCCCCTGCATCGTCGCGTGCTGGGGCTACTACCTGCCGTGGATGGGCCTGGAGAAGATGCGGCGGCACTGGCGGTACCTGGTGGCGCGGTGGGGCGCGTACCCGGTCGTCTGGTGCCTGGCGGGCGAGGGCGCAATGCCGTACTACCTCTCCGAGACGAGGGAGGCCGACCGCGCGGCCCTCGTCGCCGGATGGACCGAGATAGGTCGTTACGTTCGCCAGATCGACCCGTGGAACCGCCTGGTGACGATCCATCCCACCGACCGCGCCCGCGACCAGGTCGCCGACGACCGCGTCCTCGACTTCGACATGCTCCAGACGGGCCACGGCGGGCCCGCGAGCATCCCCAACACGATCGCCCAGGTCCGGGCCGAGGTCGCGCGCCGGCCGGCGATGCCCGTCCTCGTCGGCGAGGTCGACTACGAGGGGCTGATGCTCGGCAACAGCGCCGAGACGGTCCGC
This sequence comes from uncultured Anaerolineales bacterium, assembly GCA_964354185.1. GTDB lineage: Bacteria > Planctomycetota > Phycisphaerae > FEN-1346 > FEN-1346 > CAYGZE01. The sequence goes on from CAYGZE010000059.1 coordinate 4,184, forward strand.
CTGGCGTTCTGGGGGTCGGTCCTCTCGGGCGCCGCCGGTCACACGTACGGCGCGAACGGCGTCTGGCAGGTCAACACGCGGGCCCGGCCGTACGGGCCCTCGCCCCACGGCGCGACCTGGGGCAACCAACCGTGGGAGGACGCCTACCGGCTGCCCGGGTCGACCCAGGTCGGCCTGGGGAAGCGCCTGCTGGAGCGCTACGCGTGGTGGCGCTTCGAGCCGCACCCCGAATGGGTCGAGACGGGCGCGGCCGCGGGCGACTGCTTCGCGGCCTACGCGGCGGGCATCCCCGGCGAGGTTCGCGTGATCTACCTCTACCGGCCGCGCTTCCCCTGGGAACCGAAGCCGATGCGCGTCGCGGGCCTCGAGCCGGGCGCGGCGTACCGGGCGTTCTACTTCGACCCGCGCGAGGGGGGCGAGCACGCCATCGGCGCGGTAGCGCCGGGGCCGGACGGCACGTGGACGATCCCCCTCCAGCCGACGCTGGAGGACTGGGTGCTTGTCATGGAGCGGGCGTGACGAGACGGGCGTAGACCGGGCGCCGGGCCCGGCAACTTAGGGAGGATAAGCCATGTCGCAGCAGACGAACGGGTGGTCGCGTCGCGACTTCCTGGGCGCCGTCGGAGCGGCGGCCCTGATGGGCACGGCGGGTCCGGCCGCCGCGGGGGCGCTCGCGGCGCCCGCCCTTGCGTCCGACCGCAAGGTTCGCATGGGCATCGTCGGCGGGGGGTTCGGCGCCGACTTCCAGTGGCACCTCGACCCCAACTGCATCGTCGAGGCCGTGAGCGACCTCAGGCCCGACCGGCGCGAGCGGCTCCAGAAAGTCTACCAGTGCGAGAAGGCCTACGAGTCGCTCGAGAAACTCGTCCTCGACCCCAAGGTCGAGGCGGTGGCCGTCTTCACGGGCGCGCCGGACCACGCGCGGCACGTGCTGGAGGTGTTCAAGCACGGGAAGCACTGCATCTCGGCCGTGCCGGCGTGCCTCACGCTGGAGGACGCCCAGCGCATGAAGGAGGCCAAGGAGCGGACGGGCCTCGCCTACATGATGGCCGAGACGACCTACTACCGCTGGGCCACGATCCTGGCGCGGCAACTGTGGAAGGAGAAGCGGTTCGGCCGGTTCCTCTACTCCGAGGTCGAGTACTACCACAACCTGATCGGGGCCGAGCGCGACGGCCTGTCGTTCTGGAACGGCAAGCCGACATGGCGCTATGGCTATCCGCCGATGCTTTACCCGACGCACTCGACGGCCTTCCACGTCGGCGTGACGGGCGAGCGCCTGACCGACGTCTCGTGCCTCGCCTGGGGCGACGACGACCCGGCCCTCCAGGACAACGCCTACCGGAACCCCTACTGCAACCAGGTGGCCCTGTTCGCGACGAGCGGCCGCAACCTCTGCCGCTGCAACGTCTTCTGGCGCGTCCACTCCGACGGCGAGCGGGCCCAGTGGTTGGGCGAGAAGATGTCCATGTATATGGAAGGCGCGAGCGGCCAGCCGTTCGTGGTCCGCGAGGCCGGCAAGCCCGACCTCCGCGACCTGCCCAACTACTTCGACCTCCTGCCCGAGCCGATGCGCGTCGGCACGGGCCACGGCAACTCGCACGGGTTCCTCACGCACGAGTTCATCGCGGCCCTCGTCGAGAACCGCCCGCCGGCGGTCGACTTCTACGAGGCGCTCGCGTTCACCGTCCCGGGCATCGTCGCGATGGAATCGAGCCGCAAGGGCGGCGAGCGCCTGAAGGTCCCGAGTTTCGACAAGGCGTGAGGCGCACCGGCCGTGCGGCTACTCGGGGAGCCCCGGCTTCGCGAGGTCGGGTCGCTCCTCGAACGAGAGGTACTCCGGGCCGATGAGGTAGAGGGGCGAGCGTGAGAGCGTCACGTCGGCCAGACGGTCCTTGACCTCGACGCGCACCGGCCGGCCCAGAACGTCGAAGGCCTCCGCGATCTCGCCCCGGACGAACAGGCGATAGGGCTTCTCGCCCGACCAGGCCCAGACGGCCCAGCCCTTGCGCCCGTCGGGCCGGACCCAGTGGGGCCAGGTCAGGCCCTGCCGCCACCAGTCGCCCGGGGCGGCCTCCGAGCCCGCGGGCCGGGCCCGCGTGAGCGCTTGGTACGCCAAGTAGGCGGGCCGAGGCGCCAGGTCCTTCCGGACGAGGCCGAAGTAGTGTTCGGGGTCGGCAGGATTCACCTCTTCGGACTGGAACTCGTACCAGAAGATCCGCGCGGCCAGCCGGTCGTGCAGGGCGATGTGCCAGCCGATGGCCAGGTTGACGGCGTGTTCGCGTTCCTCGGCGGGCTTGTTGCCGACGGCCGACCAGCCCCACTCGGTGACCCAGACGGGCCGGTCGGCCGCGCCGTGCCGTTTCATCACCTCGTGGAGCCGCGCGAGGTCGTTCCCCACGTTGTCGGGGCTCGTCCCGTAAGGGTGCACGCTCATGACGTCGAAGTAGTCGGCGGCCCCGGCCCGCAGCGCCCCCTCGATGTAGCCGATGTCGATGGTGCACGTGCCGCCGAAGACGACGCGCAGGTCCGGGTCGATCTCCTTGATGGCTTGGTGCGTCACCTTGAGGAAGGCCGTGTATTCGGCGGGGTCGGGCGACCTCCAGAACCGCTCGGTGTTCGGCTCGTTCCAGACCTCCCAGTGTCGCACGCTCTTGCAGTAGCGGCCGACCACCTTGCGGACGTAGGTCAGCCACGGCCCGAGGTGCCGGTGGGCAGGGTCGGCCCAGGGCACGTTGTAGTTGAGTTGGGCGAGCAGGCGGATGCCAGCCGCGTCAGCCCACGCGACCGTCTCGTCGAGGTGGTCAAAGTGCCACGTGCCCTCGGGATTCTCGACACGGTCCCAGTCGAAGTCGGTGCGGACCCACGCGATGCCGGCCTCTTTCATCAGCGCGAACTCGCGCTGCGCGAGGCCGTGTTCTCCCGGCCGCGTCACGTGGGCCACGACGCCGAACGGCGAGTCCGGGGCGACGGCCTCCGCGGCGCCGGGGGACGCCGCCCCGGCCGGGCCGGCGGGAGGGGCCAGAAGGCCTCCCGCAATCACGCCTAGCATGCAGATGCGTCTCATCGTCGCCGCCTTCGCGTCATCCGGCGGAAAGGAAGGCGCTCACTCGCCGAAGGCGAGCGCGCGGCCGTCGCGCAGGGTGACGGCGATGCGGCCGCGGGCGTCGACGGCAACGGCCCAGCGGACGGGCTCGCCCGGCAGCGGCTCGGTCCAGAGTTCCCTGCCGTCCGGCGCGCGGGCCGCGAGGACCCACCGGCCCCCGCGCTCCTCGCAGGCCAGGTTCGCATTAGGCGCGCGGACGGTCGCGTCGGGCCACTTGACCGACCCGTCGAAGACGGGGGCCTCGGGCCGGGAGTAGAGCGGCTGGCCGCCGACGTGGACCTCGTTGCCCTGAAGGACCAGTTCGCGGCCCCTCGGCGCGGTCGAGCCGGGCGTGGTGGGCGGCGGGTTGAGGCACTTGCCGTCCGCCGCGTCGTACACGCCCGGCGAGACGGAGTTGCCGCCCGCCAGGAACAGCCGCCCCTCCGAGAGGAGGAGGTCGCCCTGGGCGGCGACGCCGCGGCGCGAGAACGCGTCGAGATGACCCGATGTATTGTTCTGCCACTTGATCCGGCCCGTGGCGGCCTCCAGCGCGTAGACGTGGGTGCCGTCGAAGTTGTTGAGGCCGGCGGCGAAGCAGGCGACGCCCCGGTCGACGAGGATGTCGGTCGCCACGGGCCACGTCGACAGGAGCGCCCCGTAGACGGCGATCTTCCGCTCGGCGGGCGCGGCGCGGAACCGCCAGAGGAGCCGCCCCGTGGCGGCCTCGAGGGCGTAGACCCATCCGTCGCCCGACCCGACCAGGGCCCGGCCGTCGGCCACCGTGGGCGGGTAGCGGACCGGGCCGCCCGTGTAGACCTTCCACCGCTCGCGGCCGCTCTCGGCGTCCAGCGCGCGGACGACGCCGTCCGAGCCGCCGTAGAGGACCAGGCCGCCTGCCGCCACGGGCGCGGTCGGCTCGAACGCCGCCGCGGGCTTCGTCTGCCAGAGGGGGCGGACCTTCTCGGGGACCGCGGCGCGCGTCTCGGCGGAGAGGCGGTTGTTCGCGCGGTAGGCCGGCCAGTCGTCGGGCGAGACGTCCAGCGGCACGACCTTGGCCGCGTCGCCAGGGCCCGTCTCCAGCCGCTCGGCCTCGGTGGCCTGGCGGCCAAAGGCGAAGTCGCCGGCCGGCGCGCACGAGACGACGCCGAACATCTGGAGGTTGCAGTCGCAAACCCAAGGGACCCAGTAGAGGTGGCCGGCGGCGATGACGACGCCGACCTGGCACGACGGCCGCATCGGCGAGATCCACTGGGGCTTGCCCGTCGCGAGGTCCAGCCGCACCGATCCCTCGCTGGCCCGGAAGAAGATGCCGTCGGGGCCCCCGGTCGAGCGGGTGCACGCGCGGCGCGCAACGTCGTACTCGGCCAGGACGGCGCCGGTCATGGGATCCAGCCGCTTGCTCAGGCCCTTGCTCCCCTCGCAGCCGACCGTGTAGACGCCGTCGTCGCGGAGGACCGCGTGGACGTCCTTGGCCCCGTACTTCCAGAGGAAGCGCCCGTCGTCGGCCGACACGGCGGTGAGCCAGTTGACCTGGGGCCCCACGAAGTAGAGGGCCTTGTCGGTGCACTTGAGGGAGACGGTGCTCTTCCATCCCTGGACCCAGCCGTGGTCGGTGCGGTACGGGCCGATCTCCCGGAACAGGTCGGGATCCTTCTCGGCGGTGCGGCGCCAGACCTCCTGGCCGGTCTTCGCATCGAGACACGCCAGGTATTGCGTATAGTGCGTGATGAAGATGCGCCCGGAATTCATGACGAGGGCGCGGCTGTCGATGGGCACCTCCTCGCGGTGGTGCCAGAGGACCTTCTTCGTGCGGGGGTCGACGGCAAAGAGCGACCGCGCGAACCCCCACGCGTAACCGGGCTGGTTGTAGCCCTTGGAGATGCCGTCCCAGGGCCAGCCGTGGCCGCGGCTCTTCCAGGTGGCATCGGCGTCGGGGGCGTCGGCCTCGCCGACCAGGGCGTAGAGGACGCCGTCCTGGAGGGCCATCCACTTCCAGAACGTGCCGCCCGCCTGGTCGGCCGGCACGGCGATCTCGCCCCGGACCTCGCCGGTGGCGGCGTCGAGGAGTTTGCAGGAGACGTCGTCGGCCAGGTAGAGCGTCCCGGGCGTGGCGACCATCGTCGAGCGGTCGACCATGATGCCCCGCTTGAGGGGCCGACGCCAGAGCATCGTCCCGTTGAACCCGTTGACGGCGACGAGCGTGTTCATCCACGGCTCCTCGCGCTCGTGCCAGGCGATGTTGCCGAAGGCCATAAAGACGCGTCCGCCCGAGGCGACGGCCGACTGGGGCGCCGGGGCGTAGCGCGGCTCGGCGACGAACTGCGTCAGGTACGGCGCGCGGGCCAGCCGGTCGCGCGACTGCGGGTTGTTGTCGGGCCCGCGGTAATGATGGCTCCAATCGTCGACGCCCGCCGGGAAGGGCTTCGTGACCACCTCGCCGCCCAGGAGCGCCTTGCCCTCCGGCCTGAGGACGCGGAGGACCTCGGCCTTCGGGGCGCCCGCGGGGGCGAGGACGGCGTCGGCCAGGTCGTCGGCCAGGTGGATGCGGTCCAGCGCGCCGCCCTCGACCCAGATGCGCGTGCCGTAGAGCCCGGCGGCGTCGGCCGCGCGGCGCGCCGGCTCGACGTCCTCGGCCCGCGCGAGTTGAACGTAGACGACCAGGTCGCTCGCCCGCGCCAGGTCGAGCGCCTGGCGGCAGTCCTTGTCGTCCAGGACGACGCAGATGCCGCGCGCAACGCCCACCTTCTCAAGGAGCCGGGCGCCGCCGCGCTCCGCCGCCCGCGCGGCCGGCGCGAGCGCCACGATCAGCACAAGGACCACCACGACGGGAACGAAGCGTTTCGCGAACATCGCATGTCCCTCCGACGTGCACACCCACGATGATACCCCGCCGGCCGCCAGGACACAAGAAGATGCCGGCTTCCAGGTGAAACGCGGCGCCGAGGGGCGTATAATGCACGGCCGGTTGCGGCGAGTCCGCAGGACGAGGCCGGGGTTCCTTCCGTGACACGCAGAGGCACAGACAGGTTCGCGCTGGCGGGGCTGCTGGTCTGCCTGCTCGCCGCGCCCGCGGGGGCGTGTTCCGTCCCCGTGTTCCGCTACGCGCTCGAGCGATGGCCGGTCGAGCCGTACGAGGTTTACGTGTTCCACCGCGGCGGCCTCGGTGCCGAGGACCAGGCGGCGCTCGAGCGGCTCCAAGGCGCGGCGGGCGCCGTCGAGGTGCGCGCCGTGGACCTGGCCGCGACGCCGGACGCCGAGGCGGCAAGCGTCTGGGCCGCGCAGTCGGCGGCCAAGCCGCCCTGGGTGGTCGTGCGGTACCCGAGCAGTTTTGGCCTGAAGCCCGACGCGTGGGCGGGGCCCCTGAGCGCTGAGTCGGCGGCGCTCGTGCTCGACTCGCCGGCCCGGCGGACGATCGCCCGCCGCCTGCTCGACGGCGAGTCCGCCGTGTTCCTGCTCCTCGAGAGCGGCGATCGGGAGAAGGACGACGCGGCCGCGCGGCTCCTGGACGCGCAGCTCGCCGAGTCGCAGAAGACGCTCCGGATCCCGGAGCCGGTGGCCGGCCAGTGGGACGATCCGGTCTACGACCGCCAGGGGCCGCCGGCGAACCTGCGGATCGCCTTCTCGGTGGTTCGCGTCTCGCGGACCGACCCGGCCGAGGCGGCCCTGGTGAGCCTCCTCCTGGTGGGCGAGCGCGACGATCCGGCCGCGCGGGTGCCAGTCGTGTTCCCGTTCTACGGGCGCGGGCGGGCGCTGACGGCCCTGGCCGGCGAGGGGCTCAGCGCCGACCACCTGGCGTCCGTGTGCGAGTTCCTCACAGGGCCGTGCTCGTGCATCGTGAAGTCGAGTTCGCCGGGCATGGACATCCTGATGGCGGTGGACTGGGACGCGGCTCTGGCCGGGCAGGCATCGGCGATTCCCGCGGTGACGCCGCCGCCCCTGGTGGGCGTGTCGGAGTTCATCCCCGGCAAGGTGGAGAGCGACGCGCCGCCATCCGACGATGCCGGGCCGCGGGTGGGCCGCATCCTCCTGGCGGCGGGCGGCGGGATCGCCGTCGCGGCCGTTGCGGCGCTCCTGGTGTGGCGGCGGAACCGATCGGCCGAGGGGCGGTCATGAACGTCTGGCACCTGGCGCTGCGGGAGATCGGCCACCGCCGCCTCCAGTTCGCCCTGGCGGTGGCGGCCGTCCTGGTTGCCGTGGGGTGCCTCGTCGCGGAACTCACGCTCGTGCGCGCGCACGAGGTGCGGGCCGAGCGGCTCGGGGCCGACCAGGAGGCCGCCGCCCGCGAGCGCGTCGCACGCCTCGAGGACGATTACCGCAAGATCACCCTCGGCCTCGGCTACAACGTCCTCATCCTCGCCAAAGACCAGGACCGCGGCCGCTTCTACGCCGACGGGTATGCGGCGGAGACGATGCCTGAGGCCTACGCCGATCGTTTGGCCGCCTCCAACATCGTGACGGTGCGGCACCTCCTGCCGAGCCTCCAGGTGCGGACCGAGTGGCCCGAGCGGAAGATGCCCATCACGCTGATCGGGACGCGCGGCGAGGTGCCGACCGCGCACCGCGACGCGAAGCAGCCGCTCGAGCCGCCCGTCGCCAAGGGAACGATGGTCCTCGGCTCGGTCGTCGGCGAGCGGACGGGCCTCGCCGTCGGCGACGAGGCGGTGCTCCTCGGCCGCACGTTCACCGTCGCCCGGGTCCATCCGCCGCGCGGCAACGAGGACGACGTGACCGTGTGGATCGACCTCGCGGAGGCGCAGGCCCTTCTCGGCAAACCCGGCCGCATCAACGCCATCCTGGCCTTGAGTTGTTTCTGCGACGAGGCGACGCCGGAGGGCATGAACCGCGAGATCGGCGGCATCCTCGACGGCCAGGTCCAGGTGCTGGAACTCTCGCCGCAGGCGGCGGCCCGCCGCGCGGCCCGCAGCCGCGCCGTCGCGCACGGCACCGAGACGGTCGACGCCGAGGCGGCCGCGCGCGCCCGGCACCGCCTCGAGCGCCAGGCCTTCGCCGCGTGGGTCGTCCCGCTGGTCGTCGCGGGGTGCACCGTGTGGGTGGGCCTCCTGGCGCTGGGCAATGTGCGGGACCGGCGCGGCGAGATCGCCATCCTCAGGGCCCTGGGCGTCGGCGCCGGGCGGATCGTCTCGATCTTTCTGGCGCGGGCGATCGCGGTGGGCGTGCTCGGCGCGGCGCTCGGCTACGCGGCCGGGTTCGGCCTGGCGGCCGCGTGGGACGCCGCCCGGTCGGCCCCCGGCCAGGCTGTTGGCGTCGGCACCCTCTTCGGCCCGGCCCTGGCGGCGGCAACGCTGATCCTCGCGCCCCTGTGGTCGGCGGCGGCGGGCCTGGTGCCCGCCCTCGTGGCCGCGCGCCAGGACCCCGCCGTCATCCTGCGCGAGGAGTGAGACCGACCGTGCTCTGCGCCGAGAACCTCGTCAAGACCTACCGCGGACCCGGCCGCGAGGTCCGCGCCCTCGACGGCTTCTCCCTGCGGGCGGACCCGGGCGAGTTCGTCGTCGTCCAGGGGCCGAGCGGCTGCGGCAAGACGACACTCCTGCTGGTCGTCGGCGGGCTGCTCAGGCCGGACGGCGGCCGCGTCGCCCTCGACGGCCGTGATCCTTACGCCCTGGCGCCGGGCGCGCGGGCACGCCTCCGCGCGGGGAACGTCGGCTTCGTCTTCCAGCAGTTCCACCTCGTGCCGTACCTGACGGTGCTCGAGAACGTGCTGGCGGCGTCGCTCGCGCGGCCGTCGGCCGACGCGGCGGCGCGGGCGCGCGGCCTGGTGGCCCACGTCGGCTTGGCCGACCGCGCCGATCACGTGCCGGCTCAACTCAGCACGGGCGAGCGGCAGCGCGTCGCCCTGGCGCGGGCCCTCCTCAACCGGCCGAGGCTCCTCTTGGCCGACGAGCCCACGGGCAACCTCGACGAGGCGAGCGGCGCGCGGGTGCTCGAGCACCTGCGGGCCTTCGCGGCCGAGGGCGGCACGGTCGTCCTCGCCACGCACGACCCGGCCGCCGCCCGCGCGGGGCGCGTCGTCCGGATGCAGGACGGCCGCGCCGTCGCGTGAATCGGTCGCCCCTCAATCCCCTGCCCTGCGGCGTCCGACCTGAAGGAGCCGCGCGACGCCCGCGTCGGCTGGCCGCTCGATCAGGTCCCGCAGCCGCCCCGTCTGGACCAGCCGCCCCGCGATCATGACGCCGGCGCGGTCCGCCACGGCGGCGGCCTCGTCGATGCTGTGGCAGACGTGAATCGTCGTGACGGCGAACTCGCGCTGGACGCTTCGGAGTTGCTCGAGTACTTCGGCGCGGGTCGGGCCGTCGAGTGCGCTGACGGGCTCGTCCAGGAGGAGCAGGCTGGGCCGGATTGCCAGGGCGCGGGCGAGCGCGACCTTTTGGCGCTCGCCGCCGCTGAGAGTGTCGGGCCGATGGTCGAGCAGGCGCCCGAGGCCGAGCGTCTCGACGAGCGGCGCGACCGCGGCCAGGGCCGCGGCCCAGCCCACCCCCGTGGCCCGCAGGGCGAAGGTGACGTTCCGCGCGACGTCCAGGTGCGGAAAGAGGCCGCAGTCCTGCGGCACGTAGCCGATGCGGCGCAAGCGCGGCTCCGCGCGGGTCACGTCGCGGCCGTCAATCTCGATGCGGCCGGCCCGGGCGCGGATCAGGCCGCACAGGCAACTCACCAGCAGCGTCTTGCCCGATCCGTTGGGACCGAGCAGGACGAAATACTCGCCCCGGGCGACCTCGAGCGAGACGTCGCGCACCTCGAAGTCTCCGGCGCGGAATGACAGGTCGCGGACGCGGATCACGTGCTCCACCGCCGGTGTGTCTGGCCGAGCCAGTGGATGAGCGTCAGCGCCACCATGGCGATGGCGAGCATGAGCATGGCGACGGCCAAGGCGGGCTCGATGCGCCCGACCGAGAGTTCCAGGTAGACCGTGGTCGGCATAACCTCGGTCTTCATCCGGACCGCCCCGGCGAAGACCATGAGCGGCCCGAAGACGCCGACCGCGCGGGCCCAGGCCATGACGGCCCCCGCCGCCAGCCCGTTCCGCGCCATCGGCAGGGCGACCGTACGGAACGCCCGCCCGTGCGTGCAGCCCAGCGTCAGCGCCAGGTGCTCCAGCCGCCGGTCGACCGCGTCGAACGACGCCTTCGCCGCCCGGATCCCGTACGAGGCCGACACGAAGAACTGGCACAGGACGATCCCCTTCGGCGTGTAGACGAAGTCGAGCCAGGGGACGCTCTCGATCCATCGGCCCACCGCCGTCCGGAAGAACACCAGGAGCGACACGCCGATCACGACCGGCGGCAGGACGATCGGCAGGTCCACGATCGCGTCCACCACCACGCTCCCGGGAAACCGGTAGCGGCTGAGCGCGTAGCCCACCGGGATCGCGAAGCAGACCACGAGGCCCAGCGTCACGCCCGAGGTGACGAGGCTGAGGAAAATCGCGTGCCGCACCTCGCGCGACCCGAGGGCGTCGAGCATCGCCCCCGGCTGCGCGTAGCCCAGGTCGGCCACGATCAGCGCCAGCACCGCCGCCACGAACGCCACGAGGAAGGCGATCGAGAGGACGCTGACCCAGTGGACGCGGCGTCCGGCGACGGCGGGCATCGTGGGCGCCCCCTTCCGGGCCGGTCACGACGGCGGATCGGTCCGGTATTGGTGCTTGCGGAAGATGGCCTGCCCCTCGCTGCTGAGGAGGAACTGGACGAACGCCTCGGCCGCCTTCCGGTTACGCGAGGCCTTGAGCACGGCGATGGCGACACGGGAGGTCTCGTTCTGCTCCGGCGGGATGGCGACCACCTCGGCGCGGTCGGCGTACTGGGCGGCGATGGCGTCCCAGACGATGACCGCATCGAGGTGGCCCGTCACGATCTGGAGGCCGAGTTCGTTGACCGTCGTCGCGGAGAAGAGGAGGTTCGCGTCGATCGCGTCGCGCGGGACGCCGTTCTTGGCGAGGATCGCGTCGCTCGCGCGCCCGATCTGGCAGGTCTTCGGGTTGCCGAGGCCTAGCCGCACGCCCGGCCGCGCGAGGTTCGCCAGCGACCGGACGCCCTTCGGGTTCCCCTTCGGCACGAGGATCACCGGGATGAAGTAGCAGACCATCGCCTTCGACGCGACGAGGCCCTCCTGCTCGGCAAGTTCAACGTACCACACGTCGCCGGGCAGGAAGAGGTCACCGCGCCCGGCGAGCCGCAGGCGCGAGAGGATCATGCCGCTCCCGCCGTAGTCGCACTCGACCGCCACGCCCGCCTTGGCCGTGAAGGCCGGGATCAGGTCGTCCATGACAGGCCGCAGGCCCGCGCTGCAGTAGAAGAAGAGCGCGCCGGCGGCGCCCCCGGCGGGCGCGGGCGTCTCGGCGGGCGACGCAGCAAGCGGCGCGGCCGGCGCGGCGCCCTCCCCCGACGGCGGCGGGCCGAAACCGAACGAGCGCCACACCTGGCGGGCGCGCGGCGAGACGCAGAACTCGGCAAAGGCCCGGGCCTCCTCGGGCCGGCGGCTCGATGCCAGGAGCTCCACGGTCACGCGGACGGCGCTCATGTCGATCGGCCCGTAGGTGGCGCTCGTGATGGCGTCGACGGACGGGTCGGGCCGCCAGGCCGGCTCGATGGGGACCGCCTCGAGGTCCTTCGAGCGGAGGTGGACGACGGCGTTCCAGACGATCGTGGCGTCGGCGTGGCCGAGGATGACGGCGTTGGCGGCCTCGCCGCCCATCTTCGTGCGCGTGGCGACGTTCTTCTCGATCGCGTCCGCGAGGCCCGCCCGCTTGAACATGATCGCGTTGATATGTCCGACCGTGGAATAGTCGGCGTCCGTGAGGACCAGCCGCAGGCCGGGCCGCGCGAGGTCCTTCAGGCCGCCGATCCCTTTCGGGTTCCCCTTGGCGACGGCAATGACGGGCTCCAGCGTGGCCACCGTCCAGCCCTGGACCGAGAGCCCTTTGCGCTCCATGGCGCCGTGGAACGGGTCGTGGGCGACGTAGAGGTCGCCGCGGCGCGTGGCCTCGGCCTTGATGAGGTTCGAGCCCGAGTCGCCGTAATCGAGTTCGACGCGCCGGCCCGTGTCGGCCTGGTAGAGGCGGGCGAGTTCCTCCATGGCCGGCCGCATCGTCCCGCCGACGTAGCAGTAGAGGGCGGGCCCGCCCTCGTCGCCGCCGGAACTGCAACCCGAGAGCAGCACGGCCACGGCCACCAGGCACACGCCGCCCAGCGCCGTCCCCCGACGCACCGCGCCCGACGTCATCGTCTGATCCCTCCCCGGCAGAAAACGCGCCCGGCCATCCTACGCCGCGCCAGGCGGCGTGTACAGGGCCGTCCGGCCGAGCGCGCCGCCCGTCAGGCCCCGAGCCACAGGTCGATCGGCTTCGCCACGGGCGGCGGCGCGTAGGGCCACGCGATGCGCCGGCCCGTCCCGGCGGAGGCGTAGGCGGCCGAGAGGATGCGGAGGACCTCGCGGCCGTCCTCGCCCGTCTCCAGGGGCTTCTCCTCCCCCCGGACGCAGCGCAGGAAGTGGGCCAGTTCCTGCGGGAACCCGTAGTTCCAGATCTCCTCGAACATGGTGAACGTGTAGCCGCGCGTCGTGCCCGCCTTCTCGACGGCGTAGCCGTAGCCCGCCTCGCTGTACGTGAGCAGCGACGAGCCGCGCAGCAGGTCCGCCCGCGTGAAGCCGCCCGAGCCGTAGATCTCGCAGCGGTCGTCGACGCCGCCGCGCTTGGCCCACGAGTTCTCGGCCAGGGCCACCTTCCCGCCCTCGTACTCGACGATGCAGAAACTGTGGTCCTCGCCGCGGGTCTTATCGGCATGGACATAGGTTCCCAGATGGGCGACGACACCTTTGACCTCGGGCTTGCCGAGGACCCACCGGGCGTACTCGACGGAGTGGCACCCCATGTCCAGGAGGACGCCGCCGCCTGACTTCTCGACGTCCCAGAACCACGGCATGTGGGGGCCGAAGTGCTCCTCGCTCTGCTTGACGAGGAAGACGTCGCCCAGCGCGCCCTCGTCGACGAGTTGCTTGGCGCGAACGTACTTCGGGGCGAAGCAGAGTTCCTCGGCGTACATCAGGAGGACGCCCGCCCGGCGGCACGCGTCGATCATGCGGTCGGCCTCCTGGACCGTGCGGCACAGGGGCTTCTCGCAGATGACGTGCTTGCCGGCGGCGGCCGCGTCGATCGTCACCTGGGCGTGCAGGTGATTGGGCACGGCGACGGTCACCACGTCGACTTCCTTGAGCGCCAGGAGATCGCGATAGTTCTCGAGCGCCTTGGGGATGCCGCGCGCCTGCGCGAAGGCCTTCGCCTTGCCGGGCGTCGGCGAGGCGACGGCGACGACGCGCGCGTCGGGCAGCGTCCGGAGCGCGGCGGCGTGGATGTCGCTGATGAAACCCGTGCCGATCAAGCCGACCCTGACCTGGTCCATC
>CAYGZE010000060.1:0-2191 GCA_964354185.1 uncultured Anaerolineales bacterium
GGGTCGTGCCGGACTTCTTGAACGCCTCGATGATGCGGTCGCACCGCTGGGGCGTCACGTCCAGGGGCTTCTCGCAGATGCAGTGTTTGCCGGCCCGGGCGGCGCGGATGGCGATGTCGGCGTGGAGGCCGCTGGGCGTGCAGATGTCGATGAAGTCGATATCCTTGCGCCGCAGAACGCGCCGCAGGTTGGTGTACGAGGGGACGCCGAACTCCTTGCCGACGGCCTCGGCCCGCTCGGGGACGACATCCATGACGGCGCCGAGTTGGATGGACGGCGTCTTCTGCATGGCCTGGGCGTGGCAGCGGCTGATGACGCCGCATCCGATGATCGCAGCGTTGAACATGATAACGTCCTTTCACTCGCACTCGCCGTGTGTTCGTGGCGGGCTACAGGAGACCTATGGCTGGTCCAGATCACTCGGCAGCAGAATCCTAATGTTGACCTGCGCCCAATGGCGTTTTGTTACCCTAAGGAGGAAGCTCTTGTGCGACTTATATGGCAACAAGGCATCTGGCTCCGTGATCAACTCACCGTTGACAGTCACCGCTCCCTGTTTGATGAGGCGCCTTGCTTGGCTGTAACTAGGTGCGAATCCCACATTGTATATGGTCCACGCCAACCTTATCGTAGCCTTGTCCAGATCATAGCGTGGATCAAGGGACACTGGATAAAGAGTCTTGGCCGGAAGGGTTGCCGGTGTGCCCTCCATGACCACTGCTTGCGCATCCGTTACCTGGGCGCAAAGCTCTCTCGCGGGGATCTCGGTCGGCTTCTCCTTCTGGGAGAAAACGCGGCGGAACTCGTCGGCCGCGCCGCGGGCCGCGTCCGCCCCGTAGTACCGCGCCACGACGTCCACCGCGAGGGCCTCCTTGGCCTCACGCGGATGCTGCGCCCGAAGCATCTTCCGGACCTCCTCCAGGGGGCGGTCCGTCAGCAGGGTCCAGTAGTTCTCCATCAGCGTGTCGGGGATGCTCATGAGTTTGCCGAACATCTCGCCGGGCGGGTCGGTGACGCCGACGTAGTTGCCCTTGCTCTTGGACATCTTCTCCGTGCCGTCGAGGCCCACCAGGAGCGGCATCGTGAGGACGACCTGGGCCTCGCGGGCGGCGTCGCGCATCAGGTCGCGCCCCGCGAGGCAGTTGAACGTCTGGTCCGTGCCGCCCAGTTCGACATCGGCCTCGATCTTGACGGAGTCGTACGCCTGCATCAGCGGGTAGAGGAACTCGTGGACGCCGATCGGGTCGCCCGCCTTGTACCGCTTCTCGAAGGTGTCGCGTTCCAGCATCCGGGCGACGGTCATCCGGGCCGCCAGGCGCAGGACGTCGGCGAACGTCAGGCCCTCGAGCCACTCGCTGTTATAGCGGACCTCGAGCCGCTCCGGCCGCGTGTCGAGGACCTTGCCGGCCTGCTCGAAGTAGGTGGCGGCGTTGGCGCGGATTTCGTCCTCCGACAGGATCGGCCGCGTGTGGTTCGTGCCGGTGGGGTCGCCGATGCGGGTGGTGTAGTCGCCGATGATGAGGACGGCCTTGTGGCCGAAGTCCTGGAACTGGCGCATCTTCGACATGACGACGGTGTGGCCCAGGTGGATGTCGGGGGCGGTCGGGTCCATGCCGAGTTTGACGCGCAGGGGCCGGCCTGCCGCGATGGAGCGGGCGAGTTTCCCCAGGAGTTCCTCCTCGGTGTAGATCTGGACGGCCCCGCGGCGCAGGGCCTCCAGTTGCCGCTTCGCCTCGTCCTGGGCCGCTTGTGGAATGTTCGCGGAATCCGCCATCGCTCGTCTTCCCGGGGCCTTCGGGACAACCGCAAGGGAAGCCAATATAGGGGATTCGGGCCGGCGTTCAAGCCTTTTCGGGGGGCGGGCGGGGCGGGGGCCTCGCGCTCCGCACGGCGGATTGAACCGCAAAGGACGCAAAGTGCAAAGGAAGGCGATCTTGGGGGACAGCAACATCGGCACGGGGAAACAACCACGCCATGGCCAATGCGACCTGGAGTTGTTGTTTCCTCCGGAGAGGTCCTTCTCTGCGTTCTTTGCGCTTTGCGGTTCCGGAGGCCGTTACGGAGGCGGTGAGTTCGGCGCCGGGGCGGGCGGCGCTTCCTGGCCGGCCATGCGCTCGAGGAATCCGCCGAGTTGCTTCATGGTCTCGCCGTAGCCGGCCCAGTCGCCGTCGCGGCGCTGGCGGACGGCCTG
>CAYGZE010000060.1:2291-6835 GCA_964354185.1 uncultured Anaerolineales bacterium
TCATGGTCTCGCCGTAGCCGGCCCAGTCGCCGTCGCGGCGCTGGCGGACGGCCTGCTCGTAGAGTTGCCACGCGCGCTGGGCCATGGCCTTGAGGTCCTGGCGCGGTTCGGGTCCGGGCTTCTCGGGCCCGACGGGCGTGGCGGTGCCGGGTTCGCCGAGGACGGCGGCGAGGGCCTCGCCCAGGGTCTCGCGCATGACGACGCGATCCTGGTAGATGGCGATGACGCGCGTCAGTTCCGGGAACTCGGCCTTCTCGCTCTTCAGGTACAGCGGCTCGACGTACAGGATCGAGCCCTTGACAGGGATGACGAGGATGTTGCCACGGACGACGCGGCTGCCGTGCTGGTGCCAGAGGCTGATCTGGGGCGAGATGGCCTGGTCCTGGTCGATGCTCGCCTCGACCTGGATGGGCCCGAGGCTCAGGCGGTCGCGCGGGAACCGATAGACGAACAACTTGCCGTAGTTCGCCCCGTCGCACCGGCCGGCCATCCAGCCCACCATGTTGCCCTTGCGGGCGGGCGTGAAGGGGAGCATCAGGAGGTACTCCGGCTGCTTCTCGCCCGGCAGGGTCATGATGATGTAGTAACTGTCCACGGGCTGTGTCATGTCGCCGTAGACCTCGGTCGGGCGCTGCCACAGGTCCTCCTTGTTGTAGAAGACCTGCGGGTCGGTCATGTGATACGCCTGGTACTGGGCCGCCTGGACGTCGAACAGGTCGATCGGGTACCGCATGTGGGCCCGGAGCGACTCGGGCATCTCCGAGAGGTCGCGGAACAGCGTCGGGAAGACGGCCCGGGCCACCAGGATCAGGGGGTCGCCCATGTCGGCCACGTAGAACGTGGTCGTGCCGTCGTACGCGTCGACGGTGACCTTGACGGAATTGCGGATGTAGTTGATGGGCTTGGCGATAGACGTCCGGTCGGCCGGGAGGACCGTCGCGTACGGAAACAGGTCCGTCGTCGTGTAGGCGTCGAGGACCCAGACGATGCAGCCCTGGTCGATGACGGGATACACGTCGCCGTCGTAGGCGAGGAACGGCGCCAGGCGCCGGACCATGCGGCGGATGTTGCGGCGCCAGAGGATGCGCGTCTCGTCCGTGAGGCTGCTCGTCAGAAGGATGTTCCAGTCGCCGAGGTGATAGGAAAAGAGGAGCCGCCGCAGCAGGGAGTCCACCGGGACGCCCGCCTTGCCGGCGTAATGGGTGGGGCTGGAGCCCGCCTGGGTCGGATAGTCGAACTCGTCCTCCCGGGTCTGGACGAGGACGTAGTCGTCGGTCAGTTCGCCGAAGTAGATGCCCGCGCGGGGGAGGTCGATCGGCACCGTCGCCTCCGGCGGGATGTTCTGGACCCACATCTCCGGGAGGCCCTTGCGGGTGACGGCGTTGACGGGGCTCATGCACAGGCCGTACCCGTGGGTGTAGGCGAGGTGGAAGTTGACCCACGTGCGGCTCTGCGAGGGCAGGAGCTCGGGATCGAGTTCCCGCGCCGCCACGTGGACCTGGCGGTAGCGGCCGTCCACCTGGTAGCGGTCGACCGCCACGCTCGGGAACCGGTAGTACGGCCGCAGGCCCTGCAACTGCTGATAGGTCGGCCCCAGGACGCGCCAGTCCCAGAGGCGGATGTTGTCGAGGGTGCCCGGCTCGCTCTGGAGGTCCTTCAGGGTGAGGTTGCCGGTGGCGGGGAACTCGCGGACCTCGACCTCGTCCAGGCCGTAGGCGTACTGCGTCGCGCGGATGTTGTGGCGGAGGTACTCCTGCTCCAGGTGGAGTTCGTTCGGGATGACGTTGAACCGCTGCATGCTCACCGGTGCGAGGCCCACGAGGACGATGTGCAGGCCCGCGACCAGCAGGAGTCCCGAGACGGCCACCTTGGGCCGCATGCGCAGGCCGCTCCACAGCGCGAGCACGGCCGCCAGGACGCAGACGGCCATCATCACGTAGTAGGCCAGCAGGCGGACCTTGTCGTCGACGTAGCCGATGCCGAAGACGACGCCCCGGGCCGAGTGCGTCAGGGCGAAGCGGTCGAGCCAGTAACCGAACGCCAGCCCCGCGAGGAGGACTGCCCCGAGAAGGGAAAGGTGGATCGAGGCCGGCCGCGTGATCCGGGCGAAGGGCATTCCGATGCCGCCGCCGAAGAAGTAGGCCGCGCCGGCCCCCAGCAGGCCCAGCGCCGCCAGGGCCAAGACGAAGTTCTTCAGCGCCTCCAGCACCGGCAGCGTGAAGACGTAGAACCCCGCGTCGTAGCGGAGGACCGGGTCGGTCCAGTGGAAGTCGGTGGCGTTCAGGAACTGCTGGAACAGGAACCACCGGTCGGCGTAGTCATGGGCGAACCAGAGCGCCAGGAGGAGAACCGCCGCCGCCGCCACCACCCGCAGCAGCCGCTGAATCGCCAGCGGCGTGACCTCGACCGGCAGGCCGCGCACCGTGAACCACCGGCCGGGCGACAGTTTCCCCGCCGCATACGTGTGGACCGAGAGCCACAGGGCCGTCACCAGGAACACGACTGTGCCGATCACGACGCGCGACACCAGTTCCGTCACGAACACGTCCTCGTAGCCCATCGAGCGGAACCACAGGTAGTCGGGATAGAGCGTCGTGACCTGGCCGAGGACCCACAGGGCAGCCCAGACGATCGCGATTGCCAGGAGGACCCTCGTCCGCAACTTCATCCGGCGAAGCAGCATCCGTACCTCGATCCCCCCAGACCATCCTAGCATCGCCCCCGGCGTCGGCAAGCCCGGGACACCCCGGGACCCGGGCGCACCACCACCTCCGCCCCCTGTTCATCGGCATTCGCGGCGGCGCTTTCGCAGTTTTGTTCTTGACACGGCCGGGCCGCGGCCGATAGATTACCCGCCATGAAGACGCGCGGGCGCATCCTGGTCCTGGGCCTTAGGAACTAGCCCGGGGTCGCCGCGCGCCTGGTCACAACTGAGCCGGCCCCGGGACGAAAGGTCCCGGGGCCTTTCTTTTGGGCGGCCGGCAGCCGCCGGAGGGCAGGGCGGCGGAAATCCGTTGCGGCGGACGCGACGGGCGCTATAAGAGGGTCTTTCGCAGACCCAGGGAGGACGCCATGGGCGGCCAAACGGGCAAGCGGGTGGTCGTGTTCGACACGACGCTCCGGGACGGCGAACAGTCCCCCGGGGCCAGCATGAACCTCACGGAGAAACTGGAGGTCGCCCGGGCCCTGGAACGCCTCGGCGTCGACGTCATCGAGGCGGGGTTCCCGATCACCTCGCAGGACGACTTCGAGGCCGTCCGCGCCGTCAGCCGCGAGGTCCGCAAGGCGACCGTTGCGGGCCTGGCGCGGTGCGTGGCGAAGGACATCGACCGGGCGATCGAGGCGGTGGGGCCCGCGCGGCATCCGCGGGTCCACGTGTTCCTGGCCACGAGCAAGATCCATCGCGAGTTCAAGTTGCACAAGGCCCGCCGCGAGATCCTGCGCCTGGCGGTCGAGGGCGTGCGGCGGGCGAAGGCCGCCGTCCGCGACGTCCAGTTCTCGCCGGAGGACGCCGCCCGGACGGAACCCGACTTCCTCGCCCAGGTGGTCGAGGCGGTCATCGACGTGGGCGCCACCACCGTCAACATCCCGGACACGGTGGGCTGGACCACGCCCGCCGAGTTCCATCGCCTGATCGAGCACCTGTTCGAGCACGTGCCGAACATCGCGCGGACCGTCCTGGCGGTCCACTGCCACGACGACCTGGGCATGGCGGTCGCCAACACGCTGGCCGCCGTCCAGGCGGGCGCGCGGCAAGTCGAGGTCACGATCAACGGCATCGGCGAGCGGGCCGGCAACGCGGCGCTCGAAGAGATCGTCATGGCCCTGGCGACGCGGCCGGACCTGTATGGCGGCTGCCGCACCGGCATCCGGACGGAACTCCTGGTCCCGACGAGCCGCCTCGTGAGCCGGGTGACCGGCCTGACCGTCGCCCGCAACAAGGCCATCGTCGGCGAGAACGCGTTCGCCCACGAGTCGGGCGTCCACGCCGACGGCATCCTGAAGAAGCGGACGACGTACGAGATCATGGACCCGCGGGCGGTCGGACTCCAGAAGAGCCGCCTCGTCCTCGGCAAGCACTCCGGGCGCCACCAGTTCAAGCAGCGCCTGCGGGACCTGGCCTTCCGCATGTCCGACGCCAAGATCGACGCCCTCTTCTTCGGCCCGTTCAAGGAACTCGCGGACCGCAAGAAGGAGGTCTTCGACGAGGACATCCTCGCCCTGGTTGAGAGCGAGATGGTCACGGTGCCGGAGACGTGGCACCTCGTCGGCTACCAGGTGGCCACCGCGACGGGCGGTATGCCGACGGCCACGGTGGAACTCGAGGAGCGGGCCACCGGCCGCCGCACGCGCGACGCTGCCACCGGGGACGGCCCTGTGGACGCCGTCTTCCGGGCCCTCGAGCGGATCACGGGCGTCCCCCTGAAACTGGCCGATTACCAGATCCGCTCGGTCACCGCCGGCAAGGAGGCCGTGGGCGAGGTCCGCCTTGAGGCCCGCAGCCGCGACCGCCTGGTCTCCGGACGCGGCGCGTCGACCGACAT
>CAYGZE010000060.1:6935-17606 GCA_964354185.1 uncultured Anaerolineales bacterium
TTGAGGCCCGCAGCCGCGACCGCCTGGTCTCCGGACGCGGCGCGTCGACCGACATCCTCGAGGCCAGTGCGCGGGCCTACCTCGGCGCGATCAACCGGGCCGTCAGCCTCGGCAAGGGCCGGGGTCGCGGCAACAAGGGAGGCAAGCGTGCGGCCCCGAAGAGAACCGAAGGGCGGGCCGGTCGCGGGAACTGACCCGCGCCGTGCGGCCGCCCTGTGTTCGTGAACTCCCCTCTCCCTGGAGGGAGAGGGGGCGGGGGTGAGGGGGAAGCGCCACCCTCACCCGGCCTTCGGCCACCCTCTCCCTGAGGGAGAGGGGAGGCAGAGGGAGATACGCGCGGCACCATTCGAGCCTGCCTGCTGGCAAGCCGCCAGTGGCACCCCGTATGTGTGATGAGAAAGGCAGACGCAGCATGGCAACGTCCAAGGAAGTCAAGAAGGTGGTCCTGGCCTACTCCGGCGGGCTCGACACGTCCGTCATCCTCCCCTGGCTGCGGGAGACCTACGGGTGCGAGGTCGTTGCGTTCGTGGCCGACCTGGGCCAGGGCGAGGGCGAACTGGACGGCATCGTCGAGAAGGCCCGCGCGTCCGGCGCGAGCGAGGTCCTCGTCGAGGACCTCCGCGAGGAGTTCGTCACCGACTATCTCTGGCCGATGCTCAAGGCCGGGGCCGTCTACGAGGGGAAATACCTCCTGGGGACGAGCATCGCGCGGCCCCTCATTGCCCAGAAGCAGGTCGAGGCCGCCCGCGCGACCGGCGCCGACGCCATCGCCCACGGCGCCACCGGCAAGGGCAACGACCAGGTGCGGTTCGAACTCACGTTCATGGCCCTGGCGCCCGACCTGCGGGTGATTGTCCCCTGGCGCGACCCGCGGTGGACCCTCACGAGCCGCGAGGCCGCCGTCGAGTACGCCCAGGCCCGGAACATCCCGATCGCCCAGTCCAAGAAGAGCATCTACAGCCGCGACCGGAACCTGTGGCACATCAGCCACGAGGGCGCGGAACTGGAGGACCCCGCCAACGAGCCGCAGCCCGGGGTCTTCGTCCTGAGTTCGCCCGTCCAGGAGGCGCCCGACCGGCCGGAGTACGTCGACCTGGAGTTCGAGGCGGGCGTGCCCGTCGCCCTGAACGGCAAGCGCCGGGGGCCCGTCGAACTCGTGGAGGAGGCCAACCGCCTGGGCGGCAAGCACGGCGTCGGCCAGGTGGACCTGGTGGAGAACCGGCTGGTGGGGATCAAGTCGCGCGGCGTGTACGAGACGCCCGGCGGGACGATCCTCTACGCCGCCCACGCGGCCCTGGAGGCCCTGTGCCTCGACCGCGACACCCTCCACTACAAGCACCAGGTCGCCCTGCGGTACGCGGAACTCGTCTACTACGGCCAGTGGTTCTCGCTGCTCCGCGAGTCGCTCGACGCCTTCGTCGACCGGACCCAGGAGAAGGTGACGGGCTCCGTGCGCCTGAAACTCTACAAGGGCCAGGCCCTCTACGCCGGCGCCCGGTCGCCCTACAGCCTCTACAGCGAAGCCCTCGCCAGTTTCGTCATGGGCGCCGGCTACGACCCGACCGACGCGACGGGCTTCATCCACCTCTTTGGCCTGCCGATGAAGGTGCAGGGCCTGGTGGCGCGGCAGGGCCCGAAGAAGGGCGCGGGGAAGAAGAAGCGATGAACCTGGTGCTGATCGGCTACCGCTGCACGGGCAAGACGACGATCGGTCGGATTCTGGCCGAGAAAGTCGGCTGGCCCCTGGTGGACACCGACACGCTCGTCCAGGAGCGGGCCGGGCGCAGCATCAAGGAGATCGTGGCCGCGGACGGGTGGCCGGAGTTCCGGCGGCTGGAGCGCGAGGCGGTCGCCGCGGTGGCGGCGTGCGACGGCCAGGTCCTCAGCGCCGGCGGCGGGGCCGTCCTCGACGAGGCCAACCGCAAGGCCCTCCGCTCGAGCGGCCGGGTCATCCTGCTGACAGCCGCGCCCGAGGTCCTCTGGCAGCGGATGAAGGCGGATCCGAAGACGGCGGCCGAGCGGCCGGACCTGACGGACTCGGGCGGCATCGCCGAGGTTCGCGCCGTCCTGGCGGACCGGCGCGAGGCCTACCGGGCCGCCTGCGATTACGAGATTCCGACGGACCGCTTTTCGCCCGAGGAGACGGCCGGGCGCATCCTGGCGTGGCTGAAGGCGAGAGGAGACCTGTAGGCTAGGGCTAGAAGCCCTGGTCGCTCAGGCGGAAGTAGGGCCGGCCGCTCGAGTGCAGGTGGTCCATCAGGTAGACGCCGTCCTCGCTGGGGCTCTCGCCCCGGTCGATCGCCTCGACGTGCCCGTCCCAGAAGGCGGCGTTCGTGGCGCTGCGCCGCCCGCCGTCTCCGGCGTGGCGCGCCGAGATCCGGGCGCGGTTGCTCGTCGCCGGGCCGGTGCCCGCGTCCATGCCGACGCCGTCGGCCAACATCACGGTCGACGTCAGGTCCTTGATGCCGTCCAGGCGGCGGAGCCCCAGCCGCGGGTCCAGCCGCACGTCCGCCATGTGCACGTTGGCCCCGAGCGGCACCGCCATGCTGGGGAAGTCCAGGGCATTCATCTTCTGCGTGAACTGGTCGGTGTCCGTGTCGCTGCTGCCGTTCCAGTAGTACCAGCAGTCGATCTTATGGCCGCTCCGCCCGAGGCGGAGGAACCCGAGGACGGCCAGGGCGCTCGGGGTGGACGCCGTCGGGTAGGTGTTCGCGGTCGGCCACAGGTCCTCCGTGCCGGCCGGGCACCGGAAGATGTTCTCCTCCTTCGTGCTCTCCTGCTTGGTGCCGAGGGAGGAGGTGTTGGGGGCGTCCGTGTAGCCGCCGTCGACGAGGATGTTGCACCAGTGCGGCCGGTCGAGGAGGCTGCCCGGGTACGCGCGGCCTTCGCCGTCCTCGAAGTAGACGGCCGGGACGATCCACTGCTGGTTCGTCGCGGAGTACTGGAGGACGGCCTTGGCGATCTGGCCCATGTTGGCGCGGCAGGAGATGGTCAGGGCGTAGTCGTAGGCGGCCGTCGAGACGGGGACCAGCAGGGCCACCAGCATGCCGATGATCGTGATGACGATCAGGAGTTCGACGAGCGAGAAAGCCGCCCGGGGGCGGCCGTGAGACGGTCTGGAGGGCATGGTCCTTCTCCCGTGCGCCGCTCCGCCCCGGGGCGCTAGAACTGGTCGCTCAGGCGGAAGAACGGCGCCTTCGACGACTTCAGGTCCGCGCCGCGCGAGACGATGGGGTCTTCCTGGCCCGTGCGCGGCGTCCTGTCGAGGTTCCGCTGGAGCGTGTCCACGTGGCCGTCCCAGTAGGCAACGTTGGTGGCCGTCCGGCCCCCGCGGTCGCCCACGTGCCGCCCGGCGATCCGGTACTTGCCGTTCGCCACGAACGGCCCGTCGGTGGCGTACCCGTCGGCCAGCATGACCGTCTGGCTGGGCCGGCGGATCGCGTCGCGATACCCGTAGGTCGGCTGCGAGCCCCCGTAGGCCGCCGACGGAACGTCCCGGGTCCCGTTCGCCGTGTCGGCGACCTGCATCGTGCCGTTCCAGTAGTACCAGCAGTCGACCTTGAAGGTGGCCGAGCCCGACCGCCAGAAGCCCTGGACCTTGCCCGACCCGGGCCCGTCGACGGCCGACGGCGTGTCGCCCGGCGCATCCACCCCGCCCGGGCACTGGAAGATGTTCCGCTCCGGCGTCGTGATCTTCGCGGCGCGGTTGAACAGCGCCAGCGTGTTCGGCGCCTCGATCAGCCCGTCCTGGACGAGGATGACCGGCCAGGTGGCGTTGTCGCTGGAGCGTAGGGTCGGCAGGACGGCGCCGCCGTTCGAGGCCGAGAAGGTGTGGACGGCGGACGCGATCGACCTCATGTTCGACTGGCAGTTGATCTGCTCGGCGTAGGCCAGCGCCGCCGAGATGCCTGGCAGGAGGATCGCCACCAGGATCCCGATGACCATGATGACGATCATCAGTTCCACGAGCGTGAACCCCCGCCTTCCACGGCACCGCAAGGCTTGGCCTCTCATGGCGCTCCCCGGCAGCAAGGCGTGCTCCGGCACGGTGGACGGCCCCCCTTGGCGCGTCCCCGGCCGCCCGCACCCGTGTCATCCTCATTATAGGTGCGGCCGCGCGCCCACCAAGGTACGAAACCCGCCCGGCCGTTGCAAGACAACTTTCCGGCGGGAGGACGCCGCGCGGGTGGTGCGTTGCCCGCGCGGGGCCGGCGGGCTACAATCGGACACTTGGGGTTCAGGACGCTTCGAAGGGGGGAGCCCGACCATGGCCGATGTCGTCTGTCTGGGGGAACTGCTGATCGACTTCGTGGCGGCCGAGTCGAACCGGCCCCTGGCCGACGTGCCGGCCTTCCGCCGCGCGCCCGGCGGCGCCCCCGCCAACGTCGCGTGCGGGGTGGCGCGGCTGGGGCGGTCCGCCGGCTTCATCGGCAAGGTCGGCGCCGAGCCCTTCGGCGACTTCCTGCGGCGCACCCTCGCCGATGCCGGCGTCGAGGTCCGCGGCCTGCTGGCCACCGCCGAGGCCCGCACCACGCTCGCCTTCATCGGCGTCCACGACGACGGGCGCAAGGAGATCTTCTTCTACCGCAATCCGGGCGCGGACATGCTCCTTGCGCCCGAGGACATCGACGAGGCCTACGTGGCCGGTGCCGCCTGCTTCCACTTCGGCTCCATCAGCCTGATCGACCCGGGGCCCCGGGCCGCGACGATCCGGGCGGCCGAGGTCGCACGCGGGGCCGGACGGCTCGTCTCGTTCGATCCGAACTGGCGCCCCGCCCTGTGGGAGAGCGAGGCGCGCGGCCGCGAGGCGATCTGGCGCGGCATCGCCCTCGCGGACGTCGTCAAGGTCAGCGGCGAGGAGTGGCGGATCGTCACCGGGACCGACGACTTGGCCGCCGGGGCCCGCAAGATCCTCGCCGCCGGGCCGAAACTCGTCGTCGCCAGCCTGGGCGAGAAGGGGGCCGCGTTCCATCACGCCGCCGGCTCCGCGACCGTGCCGGGCTTCCAGGTCCGCGTCGTCGAGTGCACGGGCGCGGGCGACGGTTTCGTCGCCAGCCTCCTCGTGGACCTCCTGGATGAGATCGAGGGGGGAACGCCGCTTGCGCGCCTGGGCGCGACCGCGCTCGAGCGGATCGTGCGGCGGGCCAACGCCGTCGGCGCCATCACGTGCACCAAGGCAGGGGCGATCCCGGCCTTGCCCACCCGGGCCGAGGCCGACGCGCTTATGGCCCGGCCGTGAGCGGCGGCCGGCGCGCCTCACGCGCCGCTCACCTCCACCACGAGGCCGTCGTACGCCAGCCGCACCCCGCCCGGAACCTCGGGCAGGCGCGGCAGGGCCGCCTCCGTCTCGGCGTGGTCGAGGTCGTGCGTCATGTGGACGAGCCAGGCCTGCCGCGGGGCCAGCCGGCGCAGGGCCTCCAACGCCTCGGCCACCGTGAAGTGGGTCGCGTGCGGCCGGTGGCGGAGGCCGTCCAGGAACAGGACGTCGAGCCCTCGCAGGGCCTCGGCCGACCGCGGCGGGATGGCGCGGCAGTCCGGGCACCACGCCAGCGACCGGCCGTCGGGTGCGTCGATCCGGATGCCCCAGGCGGGGTACACGCCGTGCTCCAGCGCCACGGGCGTCAGGCGGTGGCCCCAGAGCGCCACGGGCTCCACCAGAGGCCGCCAGGAGACGATCGGCACGCCGAACATCCCAGACCCGGCGTCGGTCAGGGCATAGTCGAAGACGCGGCCGAGGCGGTCGAGGACCTGGGGCGCGGCATAGACGGGCAGGGCGGCGCCCTGGAGTTCGCTGAACCGCCGCAGGTCGTCGAACCCCATGATGTGGTCGGCGTGGCCGTGCGTGAAGCAGACGGCGTCGACGCGGTCGACGCCCCACGTGACCGCTTGGAGGCGGAGTTCCGGCCCCGCGTCAATGAGGAGGGTCCGCCCGCCGGCGGGCCCGTCGGGATCAACCAGGCGCACGGCCGCGCTCGTCCGCGTCCGGCGGTTCCGCGGATCGGCCGACGTGCAGACGCGGCAGCGGCATCCGATCATCGGCACGCCGTGGCTGGTCCCGGATCCAAGAACGGTGATCCGCACGGGTCAGGCGCCTTCCGTGCCGGCCGACGACGCCAGGTCGTCCGGCAGGTCCTCCGTGTGCCGGCACTTGGGATACCCCGTGCAGCCGAGGAACGGCCCGCGGCGTCCCTGCCGCACGACCATCTTCTTGCCGCAGTCGGGGCACTCGCGGTCGGTCTCGGCGGGTTTGGGCCGTCGGCGCTCCGGAGTCTGAACCCGTTCCGGGGCGGGCGCCCTCGGGGCGGCCCGCCTGGCGCCCGCTGCGGGCGGCTCGTCCCCGTCGCCGCCCGGACCGCCGGTGCCCGCGCTCTTGCGGCCCTTAAGCGACTTGGCGTTCCGGCACGTCGGATACCCCGAGCACGCGAGGAAGGGTCCGCGGCGGCTGTTCTTGACGACCATGGGCGAGCCGCACTTCTCGCACACCTCGCCCGTGGGCTCGGGCTTGACGGGGTTGCCCTTCTCGTCGCAGGGGAGGGTGCTCTTGCACTTGGGATAGGCCGAGCAGGCGAAGAACGGCCCGCGGCGGCCGGACTTCAGGACCATGAGCGAGCCGCACTTCTCGCACTTGAGGTCGGTCGTTGCCGGCCGGATGGGGTTTCCCTGGGCGTCGCAGGGCAGGGTGCTCTTGCACTTGGGATAGTTCTCGCAGCCGAGGAAGGGCTCGCCGCGGCGGTTCTGCCTGAGGAGCATCACGCCGCCGCACCGCTCGCACGCGTGCTCCGTCCGCTTGGGCTCGGGGCGGGCCTCGCCCTCCACCGGCCGCGTGAACGTGCACTCGGGGTACTTGCTGCATCCGAGGAACGGTCCGCCCTTGGACCAGCGTTTGACCAGGGGCGCCCCGCACTGCGGGCACGGCCCGGCGTCCTCGACCGGCTCCTGCTTGGTGCTCTTCATGTTATCCTCGGCGCTCTCCAGCGATTTGGAGAAGGGGCCCCAGAATTCCCGGACGACGCCGAGCCAGTCAGCCCCGGCATCCTCGACCTCGTCCAGTTCGTCTTCCATGTGGCTGGTGAACTTGACGTCCATGACCTCGGGGAAGTGGTCGACGAGTTTGTCCGTGACGACCTCGCCGAGTTCGGTGGCAAAGAAGCGGCGCTGCTCCTGCCGCGCGTAGCCGCGATCCTGAATGGTGGAAATGATGGCCGCGTAGGTGCTGGGCCGGCCGATGCCGAGGCTCTCGAGTTTCTTCACGAGCGTCGCCTCGGTGTACCGCGGCGGGGGCTGCGTGAAGTGCTGCGTCTCCTTGAGGTCCTTCAGGTCGAGCCCCTCGCCCTCCGCCAGGGCCGGCAGTTGCTGCTCGTCCTCCGCGAGGCGCAGGCCCGTCACGCGCGTGTGTCCGTCCCAGACAAGGACGCGCCCGCGGGCCTTGAGGAGCCCCTGGACCGAGCCGCCCGCCGCCTCGACGTCCGCGTCGGTCACGTCCCAGACGGCGGGCTTCATCTGGCTGGCGACGAACCGCTTCCAGATGAGTTCGTAGAGGCGGGCGTCGTCGCGGCTCAGGTGCGGCCGCACGGCCTCGGGCGTCCGCGAGACGTCCGTCGGGCGAATGGCCTCGTGGGCCTCCTGGGCGCGGCCGCGCGAGCGGTAGACGGGCGGCTCCTCGGGCAGGTAGTCCGCGCCGAACGTGCCGCCAATCAGGTCGCGGGCCGCCGCCTGGGCCTGTGGCGCCACGTGGTACGAGTCGGTACGCATGTACGTAATCAGGGCGACGGAGCCCTCGGGCCCCAGTTCGACGCCCTGGTAGAGTTGCTGGGCGATCGACATCGTCCTGCGGGCGCTGAACCGCAGTTGCGTCGAGGCGGCCTGCTGGAGTTGGCTCGTGATGAACGGCGGGGGCGCCTTGTCCTGGACGCGCCGCCGGCGGATTGCCAGGACGCGGTAGGCGGCCTGGCGCAGGGCGGCCCCCACGCGCCGGGCCTCGTCGCCCGTGGCGGGGCGGAACTTCGCGCCGTCGAGTTCCGCGAGGAGCGCCTGGAAGGTCTGCGCCTGGCCCTTGCGGCTCAGGGTGGCCGCGATCTTCCAGTATTCCTCGGGCTTGAACGCCCGGATCTCGCGCTCGCGCTCCACCAGGAGCCGGACCGCCACGCTCTGGACCCGCCCGGCCGACAGGCCCTTGGCCACCTTCTTCCACAGGAGCGGGCTCAGTTTGTACCCGACCAGGCGGTCGAGGATCCGCCGCGCCTCCTGGGCCGAGACCTTGGCCTGGTTGATCCGGGTGGGATGGGCGAACGCCTCGGCAATGGCCGGCCGCGTGATCTCGTGGAAGATCACGCGCCGCACGTCGGCGGCCTCCAGCCCGAGGGCCTCGCACAGGTGCCACGCGATCGCCTCGCCCTCGCGGTCGAGGTCCGTCGCCATGGTGACCGACGTGGCCCCCTTGACGGCCTTCCGGATCTTGCCGAGGACCTTCTCCTTGCCCTTCAGCAGTTGGTAGGTCGGCTTGAAGTCGTGCTCGATGTCGACGCCGAGGGCCTTGGGCGGCAGGTCGCGCACGTGACCCATCGAGGCCTCGACATGGTAATCCTTGCCGAGGTATTTCTCGATGGTCTTCGCCTTGGCCGGGCTCTCGACGATCACGACGTGCTTGGGCACGCACTCCTCCCGGGCTCGAAACCCCGCTCTCGCGTCGCCCTAATACTGTCGGCAGGGGCGGCTGTCAAGATGCAGGCCATTTGGGGGCGGCCGCGCACGGCCCGGTGCGGCGGGCGCCTGTCCGGGCTTGCCGCGCGCGGCCGGGTCCGCTATCCTCGTGGCCCAACGGGTCGCGAGCGGCCCGGCCGTCGCCGCGGTGCGCGGCACGGGGACCGGCCCGCCGCTTCGGGAGGAGGCGCCATGACCTTCGAGGAACTCATCGTCCGCAACCGCTCCTATCGCCGCTTCGACGAGTCGAAGCGGATGGATCCGATGGTCCTCGCGGGCCTGGTGGACCTGGCGCGGCGAACGCCCAGCGCGGGCAACCTTCAGCCCCTGAAGTACCTCCTGGTGGCCGACCGGCCCGCCTGCGAGCGCCTGTTCGCCCACCTTCGGTGGGCCGCCGCCCTGAAGGGCTGGGGTGGGCCGTCCCGGGGCGAGCGCCCGGCCGCCTACGTCGTCGTCCTGCACGACACGGCCGTCTCGAAGGACCCTGGCTGCGACCACGGTATCGCCTGCCAGTCGATGCTCCTGGCTGCCGCCGAGCGGGGCCTGGGCGGCTGCATGCTCGGGGCCATCGACCGCGAGGCCATCCGGCGCGACTTCGCCGTCCCCGACCGCTACGGCATCCTTCTGGTGGTCGCCCTGGGCGTCCCGGCCGAGAAATGCGTCCTGGAGGACGCCGCGCCGGGCGGCAGCGTCACCTACTACCGCGATGCCCAGGGGGTCCACCACGTGCCCAAGAGGCCCCTTCAAGAGGTCATTCTGCGGTTATAGACGCAGGGCCGGGGAGGGCATGTACGACGGCGCCTGTCGCACTTAGAGAAGAATCTCCGCAAAAAAAATCCCCGCGACTCGTTTGACAAGTCGCACAGAGTGGTGTACTCTATGGCCAAGGAGTAAGGGTAGGCAAGGCGCGCTGTACGTCATCGGGAGGGCAGGACCTTCGGGTCCGGGCCCTTTTTTCGTTGTCCGGAACGGCCCTCGGGCAGACCACAAGCGCTAAGTCCGTGAGAGCAGGGACAGCAGGCGGCCTCGTGTGCGAGAGCGCGGGGTGTCGCCCAACCGAGAGCGCTGGTCACAAGGAGCCCGAGCATGAGACCCGTAGTCCTTCTTTTCGCTGTGATGGGCCTGGTGGCGCCGTCCGTGCTGGCGGAGGACCTGTCGGATCCCCCGTGGGACCCGACACTGCCCTATCAGACCTCCCAGTCCTGGGAGTTCGATGAGATTTTCGCAGGCTGGGGGGACGGGACTTCCGTGTCGGGGAACACGCCGCCGAGTTCCGTTGAGAACCCCTACGGCGGACCGTATGTCAAGTGGCCTTCCGAGTACCTGGTCGTTCGGGATGAGGAAGGCAACATCCACCTCTTCTACGTGAGCGTGACGGTTCAGGTCATCGACTACGTGACGCCCGAGGGGATAACCGTGCCGGGTACCCCCACCGTTCACATCGGGGTGTATGATCCCGAAGCGGGGAACGAGGACACGAGCGTGCTGGTCCCCGTCTCGATTTGGGTCCCCAACAGTCCGGAGCCGAATCTGGTCAAGAAGGTCTTCTGGCAGATGACCTCCGACAAGTCGCCGACGCCGCAGGGCAACCCCCCGACCACGATTCCGCCCGGCACGGCCGTGCCGACGGGCATCCCGCAGATCCAGCACGACGCAAGCAACTGGTACACGTACAACGGCGAGGTCGACATCCCGGGCAACCCGCCGGGCGAGTGGCTCAAGTTCGGCCTCGTGTCCTCGACGAATATCGAGGAAATCGTGGTCAAGACGGTCTGCATGCCCGAGCCGGCGACGCTCGGACTGCTGGCGGCAGGCGCCGGCCTGATGTTCCTCAGGCGGCGGCGGTAGCGGTAGAGGGGTGACTAGAGCACGATGAGGCGGGACGCGGCCTTTCCTGTGCCGCGCCCCGCTTCTATCTAATACTACAACGCAACTTAAGCTCAAGATACCTCAGGCGGCCAGCCGATGGCT
>CAYGZE010000061.1:0-17478 GCA_964354185.1 uncultured Anaerolineales bacterium
GTGGCTAGATAACAGTGCGCCCCTGACGGGGCTGCCAGAAAAAACAGTCACACCCGACGAAGGCGTACCGCAAGGAGCCTGGGTTCGAGACGCGGCGGCGCGGCCGACGGCGGTACGGGCAAGAGGCGGCACAGGGCACTCGCCATCCACGGCATGATCGGCGGGGTCAGGCCTTGATGGCCCCGGACTGGATGCCGCGGATGAAGAGGTTCATCGTGAAGAAGAACAGCACCACCAGCGGCAGGCTGGCCAGCACGGACCCGGCCATCTGGAGGCCGTAGTCGCTGAGGTTCTGCCCCTGGAGGAGCGCGAGGCCGGCGGTCACAGGCATGTTTTTCCATTCCTTGATGACCACCCAGGGCCAGATAAAGTTATTCCACTGCGACAGCAGGACGAAGATGGCCAGCGTGCCCATGATCGGCTTGGAGAGGGGCAGGGCGATGTGCCGGTAGGTCTGGAAATGGCTCGCCCCGTCGATGCGGGCCGCGTCGAAGAGGTCCCTGGCCAGAGTTTCGAGGTTGTTCCGCATGATGTAGATATTCACGGTCAGCCCACCGGCGATCGACGGCAGAAGGAGCGCCAGGAGGTTGATCCAGCGGACCGGCGTGACGAGCCCCATGTTCTTGACGATGACGTACATCGGAATCAGGTTCAGCACGCCCGGGATCATCATCAGCACCATGATCATGCCGTAGAAGAGGGCCTTGCCCGGGAACCTGAAGCGGCTGAACGCGAAGGCCGCCAGGCTCGCGAACAGCAGGCTGAGGGCCATGTCGGCCACCGCCACGATCACCGTGTTCACGAGGAACGGAGTTACATAGGTGGCGGCCTCGGAATAGTTCCTGAGGTCGAAGCGCTGCGGGCGGAAGTAGGAGGCCAGGACCTGGCCGCCGGCCACGCGGTCCCCGGGCGAAACCTCGACGGTGGCGCTCGCCGGCAGGGGCAGCGCGTGGGCGAACCGCACCTCGAGCGTGTCGCCGCGGACGGCCACGCGCGTCATCATGGGCCGCGGCGGGACGTGGCGGCCGGCCTGCGCCGCCCCGCCGGCGGGCGCCTCGGCATAGAGCCGCGCGATCGCCGTGCCCGGCTCGACCACGACTTCGGGCCTGGCCGGGTCGAGGACCTGTCCCGGCCCCGAGAGCACCGCGAGGCCGAAGCCCTTCTCCGCCCGGCCCAGGTCGGCCCAGGCTTTCTCGCACGCCGGGTCGGCCTCCCGGACCTTTACGGCGGCGCCCGGCCCGGCGTCCCGCTTGGCGGCATTCAGCCGCTTGGCGGCGGCATCGAAATCGTCGCGGGCCCGTCGCAGCATCTCGGCACTCACGAGCTGAGCGATGGGTCTGCCGGCCAGGGTCCACCCCTGGTCGACGTACCGGAACACCGTCCGGCGCGAGGTCCGCAGCTCGGCGATGAGGGCGCCCGCCGGAACGTCCCACGCCCCGGGGCCGTTGGGCGGCAGGTCGGCCTTCACGACCTGGAGGGCCTGGAGCGGGCCCAGCGGATACTCCCACTGGCCGCTGCCCCACGTCGAGCCAGTCATCGAGACGATCAGGAAATCGTCGTCGACCGTGAGCGTAGCCGTGGGCATGCGCAGCTCGGCCAGGATCGTGTTGGCCGGCAGCACCTTGGTCTCGATGGCCGGCGATTTCGGCGGCTCGAGCTTCGAGACGAATCCGGGCGGGACCGCCATCGCCACACCCTCCTCGCGAGTGGCCCATGTGCCGCCCTGCTTGCCGACGACGGTCCGCCGGCGGGTAACGCAGAGCGCGGCCAGCAGGTCGCCGGGCTTGGCGTCGAGCTCCAGGAGCGGCGCCCCGCCCTCGCCCGACTTGATTGGGCGTCGCGGCACGGCGGGGGCGATGCGAACGGCAAACGGCATGTCGCTCTCCTCTCGCAGGCTGTAGAGCCAGCGGCCGTCGCCCGCCGCGATCCCGTAGCGGTCGCCGCGCTTCGTCGCCAGGCCGACCATGAGCGCGTCCTCGCCGAGGCCGACCGCCATGACCTTCGGGGCCTCGGCCCGGGCGATGATCTCGCCCGGCTCAATCGTCTGCGTGGGCCCGGCCTGACCCCGGGGTCCCTCCGCGAGTGTCAGGACGAAGCCCGGCGGCAGGAACGACGCCAGCGGGTCCCCGCCCACCTGCCACCGGCTGCCGTCCCACGCGGCTTCGACGCGGCGAGTGGCGCAGGCTTCGGCCAGCGGTTCGCCGGGGACGACCTGGCGGCCCCGGGGGCCGGTCTTGGCGACGAGCGGCCGGATTCTGAACAGCTCCTGGCCGTGGAGCTCGTAGCTCCAGGCCGTCTGGACGGTTATCAGGCCGAACCGCCGAGAGACCCTGGCGGGCCTGTCCACCAGCAGCAGGGCGACCGGCTCGCCGCGGTCCACCTTGAAGATCCGAGAGTCTCGGGGCGCGGCGCGCGTCGTCTCGGCGGCGCGCGCGCGGGCCGCCTGCTCGTAATCCCTGACGTAACCGGCCATCTTCCCGGCGGCGCGATCGTAATGGACGCGCGCCTGGTCGTTCTTCCGGCGGAATTCGCCCAGGCTGTCGGCGAAGGTGACGTGAAACGCCTCGGCTCGCTGCGCCAGCCCCGCGGCTTCCGTCAGGGCCGCCTCGGCCTGCTCGAGGTAGAGGCCGGCCTCGACCCACTTCAGGACCGCCTCCGCGCGGCGCCGGGCCTGGGGGCCCGGCTCAGGGATTCTCTCGGCACTGCCGGCGATCTTGAGCGATTCGGCGGCGGCCCGCGACGCCTTGTCCACCGCCTGCAAGCGCTCCAGGGCCTGGGCCTTCAGTTGGAGGCCGGGAAGAATCGGCGTGAACCCTTCCGGCACGGTGAACGGGCGGGTGTCGACCCGGTAGGCGCCCGCGCCGTCCCGGCCGATTTCCCAGACGTTCGACGCCCGGTACTCGGCGACGACCGCCGGCCGGGCCGCCCCGCCGGCGTCCTTCTTTGGCTTGACCGTCCACTCGGACGTGTCCATATCAACATCTGGACAATGGACATAGAACCGCCGGTCGGCAGGAACGGAGATGACGAGCCGAGGCCCGCTCTCCGGCTGGACCTCGAGCGACGGCGGCGCCAGGACCAACTCGCCGGCCCGGGGCGCCTTGAGGCTCTCGGGCATGGGAATCGACAGCGGAAACCACGGGCACTTCTCGAGCTGCGCGGGCGTCATCAGGCTGATGGCGATCATCATGTACATCGGAAACAGGATGAGGGCCCCGACCAGAAGGAGGATCGACACCTTCGGCAGCTCGGTGAAGCCACGGCGGATCTTCTTGCCGAGGTTCTTCATCGCGGTGCCCCGGCCTCGCGCTCCGGAATCGCCGCCACCTTCTTCAGCAGGTCCTCGACCGTCATCTTCAGGTTTCCGTCCGGGTCCTCGTGCAGATTCTCGCCGGTCAGCGTCTCCAGCTTGGCGATCACCCGGCCGTACCAGGGACTCTCGCGCCACCGTGCCGCCATGTGGCAGAGCACGGCCAGGCCTTCCTTCTTGCGGCCGAGATTCTCGGCCAGGATGCAGCCAAGCCGATAATGGACGAACTGGAATCTCCTGAACCGCGCCTGGTCGAAGAAGACGTCGTGCGTCAACCGCTCGTAGCACGGGGCGGCCTGCGCATAGAACGGCCTGGCGGCATCGGCCGACGGCCCCTGAGTGCCGCGCGAATCGAGGATCTGCGCCTTCTGGTACAGTGCGCGCTCCACGGCCAGGCGAACGATGGCCGGGGCCTTCGCGACCGCCTCGTCGGTCGGACCGTACGCCTGGATCAGCTCGTCGTAGACGGCGACGGCCTTGTCGTAGTCCGGCTTGTCGAGGTCAAAGGAATAGCAGTGACCGATACGAATGTAGATCTCAGGAACCAGGTCGCGGCCGGGATTTTCCTCGATGAAAAGCCGGTAGTCGCCGATGGCCCCCGCCAGGTCGGGACGGTCGGTGTCGTACTCCTTCGCGAGCGCCCGGTAGAACAGGGCCATGGCGTACTCGGAGCTCCGCGGATGCTGCCGCCGGAAGGCGGTCATCGCCTGGATGGCCGCCGCATAGTCGGCCTTGCCCCGGCCGGCGTCTTCCGTGACAAGCCTGAGGGCCTCGAACCAGTCGACCTTCTCCTGGATCTCCTCGCGGTTGGCGGCCGCGGGCCCGGCCTCCAGGCAGAGCCGGTAATACTCGAGCGCACCAAGCGGCGCGCCGGGGTGCTTCTCCTGGAACCAGGCGCCGCGCTCCTCAAGTCGGCGGGCCTCATCCAGCCAGTCGCGCGGCGTGCCGTCGGGCTTCTCGGACTTGCCGCAGCCCGCCAGGCCCGGGGCGACCGCGGCCAGCGCCAGCAGCGCGAGGATTGCCGAAAGACTTCTCATGCTCATATCCTGCTTATCGCTTGCCAGGCACGCCGGCCATCCTGGCCGCACGACCGCGCTCGCCCCAGGGCGCCCTGGCGCCCTGGAGTCAGTCCTGCGGCCTGATGGCCTTGCCGGCCGCCAGGGTCGCCAGGAGAATCACCACGAATATCGCCAGGCCGATGGCGCTGGCGTAGCCCATCCGCCCCGCATCGAACGCCTCGGAGTACATCTGGTAGCCGGGCACCGTCGTCGCGTAGGCCGGCCCGCCCTTCGTCAGCAAGAGGATCGTGCCGTAGCCCTGGATCACACCGATGAGGCCCAGCACCAGGTTGAGCTTGATCTGCCGTGCCAGGAGGGGCAGCTCGATGTACCAGAGCTTCCTGAGGAACCCCGCGCCGTCGATGCCCGCGGCCTCGAACAGCCCCGGATCGATGTTCTCGAGGCCCGCCAGGTAGATCAGCACGCCCAGCGTGCTCACCCAGGGGAACCCCAGGAAGATGATCGCCCCCAGGGCCGTCCGCGGATCGGCCAGCCAGTTGTAGGCCAGTTGCACCTCGACGCCGTGATAGTGCAGGAGGTTCTCCAGCGGGATCAACAGGCGGTCGAAGATGCCCGACGGCGCCGGCTGGTACAGCAGCTTCCAGACGAGCCAGTAGACGATCCCGGGCACGATCATCGGCAACACGAACATCACGCGGAACCAGTAGCGCAGCCGCGCGCTGGCCACGTGATAGAGGATCACAGCGCAGATCAGCGGCGGCGCCAGCTTGATGAAAAAAACCGCCAGCATCCACGCGAGGTTCAGGACCGAGACGCCGAGGATCTGGTCGCGGCACAGCTCCCTGAAGTTCCCCAGCCCGATGAACTCGTCCAGGCCGGCGCCGTTCCACCGGGTGAAGGCGTGGTAGATGCCCGAGAAGGCCGGGTAATAGCTGAAGGCCAGGACGAACAGCAGGCTCGGCAGGAGAAAGACGTAGATACTTTTCTCCGGGAATCCCAGCATCCGCGCGATCCGCCGCTTGCGCGCGAGGAAGAGGCCCAGGCCGGCCAGCGAGACCCCCGCGGCCGCATACGCCAGGTGGCCCAGCACTTCCCCGGTCGGCTTGTCGATGATCGGGCGATGCCAGTAGCCTGCGCCGCCGGCGCCCGGGCAGGCGGCGGCCACCGCCTTGACGACCTCCTCCATGTCCGACAGGTTGTCCATGGTCACGGCGCCGCTGCTCAGGACCTCGGCCCGCCGGCTCTCCAAGGCGAGCGCCTGCGGCGAGCCCTCGGACCGGGCCCGCTCGGCCCGCCGCCGCCACTGCTCCTGGTCGTACACGAAGCGGGCGTACAGTCGGGCCCCCTTGACGATCCCCATCTGCGTGCTTTCCTGCGTGTCGCGCAGGGCCAGGTCCACGAACCGCTTCTCGTACCTCGACAGGAAGTCCTTCAGCTCCGGAAGCTCCATCTGGCCGGAGACGTACAGCGGCGCCACCTGCGCCATGGCCTCGCGCATCTGGAACCCGGGGTTGAACCCATAGAAGAGCGGCCCGCCAGGCCGGCCGCCGACCTCGGGCTTGAAGACGCGCGTCTCGGCGGGCAGCGACGCGTCGAGGTCGCGCGTCGAGGGCATGGCCCCGCGGCGGCCCGCCAGCTGGATCGCCACCTCCGGGCTGGTGATCCATTGGAGGAAATCGAGGGCGGCGGCCAGCCGCCCGCGGTCCGCGCAGCTCCGCGTCACCGCCACCTCGCTGCCGTAGCTGCCCATCATCTCGAGCATGCGGCCGAGGTCGCGGCCCGCGAACTCCTGGTCGACGTACGGTTCGCGCATCACGCCGAACTCGAACGCCCCGGCGATGCGCTTGTCGAAGCCCTCCTTCATCCAGTAGCCTTCGCGGATCATGGCCGCGCGCCCGTTGGCGAACAGGTTGTCGCACTGGTTCAGATCGAAGCCCGCCCATCCTTCCTGGAACCAGCCCTCATCGTTCATCTTCTTCAGGAGCCTGTGGAAGGAGTACAGGGCGTCGGTGCGGGCGTTCCACAGGCCCCTCAGGGCCGCCACCAGCTCCTCGGCCTCGGTGACGGTGGCGTCTCTGCGGATCAGGTCGAACCGGTCGATGGTGTCGCTGTTGACGCCCGCGCCCAGGTAATCGAGCCAGGCCCCGCCGGACGGCATCGCGATCGGGACGATCGTCCCCGCCGAACGCTCGCGCACCTGCCGGCACACCTCGCCCATCTCCGTGAACGTCCGCGGCACCTTCAGGTCATACCGCTTGAAGATATCTTTGTTATAGTAGAAGCGCTGGGTGTTCAGGCTGATCGGGATCGTCCAGATCTCGCCGTAGTACGGGTCGGCGTTGTGCTCCAGCAACTCCTCGTACAGGCAGGACATCCAGGTGGGATAGCGCTTCGGGTCGCGCGGGTCGTGCGGGTTCGGGCGGTTCAGGTACTTCCTCAGGGGCACGAGGTACCCCAGCTCGGCGCCCCACTGGTGGGCTTTCCAGGGGAACGACTGCATGATGTCCGGCGCCGTCCCCGAGATGAACTGGGTCATCGCCCAGCTCGGGTACGTCTGGTTCGACTGGATCTCCTTCTTGATGCGGACGTTCGGGCGCAGCCGCTGGTACTCCGTGACCAGCCATTCCCAGGTCAGCCCCTCGGTCTCCTTGTCGGCCGTCCAGGTGACGATCTCCAGGTCGTAGGGCTTGTTCAGGTCGAAGACCGCGTCGGGGGCCTGGGCCAGCGCGGCGCCGCCGGCCATGGAAGCGATGAAGAGCGAAAGTAGGGCGTTACGCATCTCGACAGACTCCGGCTCGCGGAACCGGTCCAGCGAAAACATAGGGGAACAAGTAGTGCGTCCGGCGGCAAGGGGAAACCTTTTCCTCGGCCCCCGTGAAAGCCCTCACCCTGAGTCTACCTCGAACGCGGGCCCTGACAAGCCCTCTTTCCGCCCCGACCCCGCGAGGCGCTTGCCGCGGCGCCGCGGAGGGGTATCATGGTCCCCCAGGGCCCGTTTCCGGAAGGGCCGTGCAGGAGACAGCCCAATGCCGCCATCCGATCCTCCCACTCCCCCGCACGGCGAACAGGCCGGCCCGGACGTCCTGCGGGCCGGGGTCGCCCGGACGGACATCACACCGGAGAAGCCTGTCACGCTGGCAGGATACGAATCGCGGAACAAGGTGTCTCAGGGCGTTCACGATCCGCTGTCGGCGCGGGCCGTCGCATTCGAGCAAAACGGCCGGCACCTGGTGCTGGTCTCGACGGAGATCCTGGGCTTCTACGGCGGCACGGCCGCGAGTTACCGCAAGGCGATCCTCGAGGTTTGCCGCCTCGAGCCGTCGGAGCTGTTCCTGGCGGCGATCCACACCCACAGCGCGCCGAACGTCGGGATCGACCGCCGGACGGGGCACCCGAACAACGTCGAGTACGTTCAGACGCTCGAGACGCGGCTCGTGGACGTGGTTCGCGACGCGCTCGCCCGCACGGCCCCGGTCCAGATCGGGGTCGGGTCGGGCTCTTCTCCCGTAGGCGCGAACCGGCGCGAGGTCGTGACGGACCCCGCCGGGGGTTCCACGATCCGGTTGGGCCGGAACCCCTCGTTGGCGACGGACCGCGAGGTGCAGGTGCTGAAGATCTCGCGCGCGGGCACGGGCGACCTCGTGGCCGTCGTCTTCGCGTATGCCACGCATAGCACGTCGATGGGCCCGAGGAACTACCTCGTCAGCAGCGACGTTCACGGCCTGGCGGCGCAGTTCCTGGAGAAGTATCTCGGCGGCGGCGTGCTGGCTCCGGCCTTTGCCGGCGCGTCGGGCAACATCGATCCGTGGTTCCGCGTGCTGCCGGAGTTCAACACCAGGAACGGTTGGATCCCGGAGCCGGTGCTCCTGGGCACGATGCTCGGCGAAGAAGTGGCGCACGTGCTGAACGACATCGAGAAGCCCGGCGCCGGGGGCCCGATCAAGACGGCCCTCAAAACGCTGAGGCTGCCCGGAAAACCGCGCGGCGAGGCCCCGGCCGCGGCCGAGGGGGCCCCCGTGGAGTTCACCCTCAGCGTGGGCCGTGTGGGCGACGTGGCGCTGGTCGGCCTCGGCGGCGAGGTGTTCAATGAGATCGGCAAGGCGATCAAGGCGGCATCGCCGTTTCGGCATACCTTTGTGGTGACGCACTGCAACGGCGCCGCGGGATATCTGCCGACCAAGCCGAGCTACGAGGAGGGCGGCTACGAGGTCCAGTCGAGTCCGTTCGCCCCGACGGCGGCGGAACAGGTCGTCCGGCAAGCCGTGCGGATGCTGAAGGATCTGTGTGATGAACCTGCATGAGCGATTGACGAACACCCACGGGCGCGGCATCAACGTCGACTGCCTGGTCGTGACCGGCCCCGACGTCAAGGCCGGCCGCGAGTGGCTCGCCGCTAGGCTGAAGCGGTGATCGGGCAGGGCGGGGAAGGAGATGGCGCCCATGTTGTTTCTTGGTCTCTACACCGCCGAGTACGAGCGGACATTCGTGCTGGACGAGCTGCGCCAGGTCATGAGCCGGTTCGGCCGGTACGAGCGGTACGATTGCAGCAGCAAGGACCCTCCGTCGCCGCGGGAGCTGCTGTGCCGGTTGGCGCCGGCCGACGTGGCGCTGACCGGCTGGCCCACGCCGCGGTTGCCCGAGGCCCTGGTGGACCTGCCGGAGCGCCGACTCAAGTACATCTGTCACCTGGCCGGGGCTGTCGGCTATTTCCTGCCGCGGCGGTACCTGGAGGCCGGCATCCTGTGCACCAACTGGGGCGATCGCGGCATCTGGCCTTTCGCCGAGGGCGCCCTGGCCCTGATGCTCGCCTGCCTGAAGGCCACGCACCGGATCGGCCGGCACATGAGGACCAGCCCCGGCACGGCCTTCCCCTTTCCCCACCCCTCGCCCACGCTGCGGGACAAGCGCGTGGGCTTTGTCGGCTACGGCGCCATCGCCCGCACGCTCACGGGCATGCTGCGGCCGATGCTGTGCCGCTTCGGCGCCTGCGATCCCTACGCCCAGGACCTGCCCGAGGGCGTCGGGCGATTCACCTCGCTGGAAGACCTGTTTGCCGAATCGGACATCGTCACCCTCCACTGCGGGCTGACGCCGGAGACGGCCGGCATGATCGGCCGCGATCTGCTGGATCGAATGAAGCCCCATGCTATCTTTATCAATACGGCACGTGGGAAGGTCGTCCGCGAGAGCGAATTGATCGAGTTTCTGCGCCGCCGCCCGGACGTGACGGCGGGGCTCGACGTCTTCGAGACCGAGCCCCTGCCGGCCGACAGCCCCTTGCCGCACATGGAGAACGTGATCTGCTATCCGCATTGCGTGGGCGGAGGCAACGCCACGTTCTCGCGCCTGGCCGCCGAAGCCGCCGCGCGGAACCTCCAGGCCTTCTGCACCGGTCAGCCGCTCGAGCATGTGATCACGCCGGAGAAGTATGACCGGATGACGTAGTCGTCCTTCAACCTGGAAAGCATGGGGTGACGCCTGCCTCGCTTCCGCAACGCGCGTGACCGTGCCAGCCAGGCCCAATCTCTACTGACGTGAAGGCATGGCACGCGTCGACACGTGCGGCGGAGCCCTAGCGTATTCCACTTCGAGCCAGCTCTTGCGGCCCAGGACGCCCGCGCGGGTGCGGATGCGCATCTGCATCCGGTTCTTCCCCGCGTGGAGCGGCCAGGTGCGGATCGACAAGGAGTATGCCTGAGCGAGTGGCGCGGTTATGTCCCACCGCTCACGATGATGCCGAGCGGCGAAGGCCAACCAGTGCGAGGCCGCTTAGGGCCAGCAGCGACAGCGTGGCTGGCTCGGGGGGCACGGTAGGAATGCCCATGCGGACCGTGGCTCGAAGGTCACAAGGCAATCCGCTTGACCCAGGGGGGCTGCCAGGTAGAATCGTTTGCTGGGACAAGAACACTACCTATTCAAGGTAGCCCCGTCCGCTGGGCGGGGGGGAATTGAATCCTCACCCAGGGGTTGATAAGGGGAAGCGGAGCCTCCCCTTATCCTATGCTTGGTTGCCGGCTGGGGATGTGGTAGAAAGCCCGGCATGGGATGGCGTTCGAGTAGCCACGCGCGATAGGACCGCAAGTACCACCTGATCGGGTGTCCGAAGCGTCGGAACCGGCTGGGCGACGCGGAGGTGCGGGCGTGGGTGGCGGAAACGATGCGGCGAGCGGCGGAGGAGTATGAGATCGAGCTAGAGGAACTGGCGGTGGAAGAAGACCACGTGCACGTGTTCGCATCGTTTCCGCCGCGGTACTCGGTGGCCCGAGTGGTGGGGATTCTGAAGAGCACCTCCGCGAGCCGGGCGTTCCGGCGGTTTGCGTGGCTACGAGAACGCTTCTGGTCGGGCGAGTTGTGGGAGGACGGCTACGCGGTGCGCACGGTGGGCGATCCGGTGACGCGTGATCTGATTCGGCGGTACATCCGCCGGCATGAGGAAGAAACAACCAACCAGCCGGAGCTCTTCTGAGAGCGGAGGCTGGCGAAGCCCCGCCCCTTGGGCCGGGGAGGGTCACTCACGTCTGACGATGCAGAGAACACAGGGCACCGGGCGGGGCGGCGGTCCTGGTCACGTCGAGCCGGAAGCCAGGGCCTGCGCGGTGCCTCCGGAGAGAGGCGAGCATGGCGGCCCAAGGGGAGATGCCCTCGCGGCACCGGGTCTACTTCGCGCTCTATGCGGCTGCGTTCTTCGGCGCCGGGTATCTCTATCTCTGGCTCCGCGTGAATCCCTGCCTCACCTGCCACCGACAGAACGTGGTCTTCTGCACGGACGGCGAGTTCTTCCGGGAGTTCCTGGGAGAACCGGGCGGCCTGGTCGGATACGTGGCGCGGTTCCTGACGGCAGTGTGCTACAAGGGGCCGCTCGGGGCGGCGGTCCTGGTGGGCCTCGCTGCGCTGGCTGTCCTGGGCACATACCTGCTTCTGCGGAAGGCGGGCGCGGCGAGGCCGGGCTGGCTTTCGCTGGTGCCGGCCGCGCTGCTGCTGGCGCTCGGGAGTCGATACGAGGAGCCGCTCACGACCTCGGTCGGCCTCGTGGCGGCGCTGGGGTTCGCGAGCGCCTACGCCTATCTGCCGGTCGCACGGTCGTGGGGGCGGCTGGCGGCCTTCCTCGTCCTGGGCGCGGCCCTATACTGGGCGGCGGCGGGGCCGTTCCTGCTTTACGCTGCTTTGGCGGCCCTCCTGGAAGCCTTCACGCCGCGGCGGCGCCTGCTGGGCGCGGCCTGCGCGTTGTGCGGGGCGGCGGTGCCTTGCGTCCTCGGGACGCTGGTCTTCGGCAGGGGCGCGGCCGCGGCCTACACCGACCTCGTGCCCTTCTCCGATGGGGGATTCGTGCTGGTCGTTTCGATCGCGCTATGGGCCTTCTTCCCCATGGCGCTGGCGTGCGCGGCCGTGTGGCGATGGCGGGCGGGCGCCGCGGCGGGCGCGCAGCCGGAGAGGCAGCGCGGCGGCAGGAGGACGTTCCTGGCGCGCCTGCGCGAGGGGCCGCTGCCGCGCCTGGCGGGGCCCGCGGCCGTCATCGTGCTGGCGGCGGGGCTCGCCCACCTGGCCTTTGACGCCGAGGCGCGCGCCCTCCTAGCCATCGACTACTGCGCCGAGCACGAGATGTGGGAGGACGTGCTCCGCGAGGCCCGGAAGCCGCGCTGCCTCAACTCCTACGCCGCCAACGACGTCATGCGGGCCCTGTATCGCATGGGCCGCCTGCCGCACGAGATGTTCTCGTATCCGCAGGCCGCAAAGATTCCCGCGCCGCCGCCCTCGATGGCGCCGTTCTACAGGTACCGCCACTATCTGAAGGTCGGCGCGGTCCTGCTGGAGATCGGCCGGGTCAACACCTCCGAGCACATGACCTACGAGGCGCTCGAACTGGTGGGCGAGACGCCGGCCATCCTCTGTCGCTTGGCCAGGATCCACGTCCTCAAGGGCGAGGTCGACGCCGCCCGCGTCTTCCTCGGACGCCTCGAAAGGACGCTGTGGCACCGCGACTGGGCACGCCGCGCCAAGGCGTCTCTGGCCGCGCAAGGTGACCTGCCGTTCGACGGTTTCGTCCGGGCCGTCCGGCCCTTCGTGATGCGGACCGGGGGAGTCGACGAGGCGGAGCCGACGGAGATGTTCGAGCAGGCCCTGGCCGAAAACCCCCGGAACCGGGCCGCCTTCGAGTTGCTGATGGCCCACCTGCTCCTGGCGGCCCGAAGCGATCTGGTCGTCCGGGAGATTCACCGGCTCGACGACTTCGATTACCCGGAGATCCCCGTTCACTACGAGGAGGCGATCCTGCAATACGCAAGCGCGGCGCGGCAACCGATCCCCGACCTCCGGGGGCGCCGGATCCGCCCGCAGACCCTCCAGCGGTTCCGCGATTTCCTGGCGATCCTGAATCGCCACAGGGACGACCCGCGGGCCGCGTGGAACGCCCTCAAGGACGACTA
Organism: uncultured Anaerolineales bacterium; assembly: GCA_964354185.1. Taxonomy (GTDB): domain Bacteria; phylum Planctomycetota; class Phycisphaerae; order FEN-1346; family FEN-1346; genus CAYGZE01. The sequence goes on from CAYGZE010000061.1 coordinate 12,753, forward strand.
CGGCACCACCTACTGGTTCTACCGCACGTTCGGGCGGACGCCGTTCGGCTGGGACCACCCGGGCCCGCCGCCGGGTGAAGGAAAGACGAAATGAGGATTCGCCTGCGCCATGCATACTTGGCCGGCGCGATCGTGCTGGCGGCCGGCGCGGCTTGGTGGATCATCGGGCCGGGCCCGGCGGCTTGGGACGCCGCACCCGCGAACCGCCCCCCGCGGATGCGGCCACCGTGGGCCGGGGTCGTCCTCCCGCCGAACATCGCGCCGCTGAACTTCCTGCTCGAGGAGGGGCCGGGCCCGTTCGAGGTCACGATCCGCGCGGCCCGTGGCGAACCGATCATCCTTCGCGGCCGCACGCCGGCCGTCGTGATCCCCGAGGGGCCTTGGCGTCGGCTCCTGGCCGCCAACCGGGGGGAAGCCCTGCACGTCGACGCGCGCGTCCGCGACGCCGACGGGCGGTGGTTGCGGTTCGATACCACGAGCGCGCGGATCGCCCCGGAACCGATCGACGGCCACCTCGTCTACCGGTGGATGCACCCCCTGTACAACAAGTACAAACACATTGGCATCTATCAGAGAGACCTTTCGAACTACCGGACCTCGGTCGTCGTGCGGGGACAGTCCTTCGACTATGGGTGCCTGAACTGCCACACGTTCCTCAACCAGCGGCCGGACCCGATGGTCCTTCACATCCGCAGCCGCCACGGACTGGCCATGATGCTGGTGCGCGGCGGGAAGGTCGTGAAGGTCGACACGCGGACCCAGTTCAACGCGTCGCCGGCGGCCTACTCGTCGTGGCACCCGGACGGGCGGCTGGTCGCCTTCTCCGTGAACAAACTGTCCCTGTTCTTCCACACGGCGGGCGAGAACCGCGATGTGTTCGACGCCGCCTCCGACGTGGGCGTCTACTGCGTCGAGACCAACACGGTGTGCACGGCGCCGGGCCTTTGCCGCGAGGACCGTCTGGAGACTTGGCCGTCCTGGTCGGCCGACGGGCGGCACCTGTACTTCTCGAGCGCCCCCGTCCTGCCGAAGGCGCGGTACCGCGAGGTACGCTATGACCTGATGCGCATCGCCTACGACCCGGAGGCCGACGCCTGGGGAGAGCCGGAGACGGTCCTCTCGGCCGCGGACACGGGCCTCAGCATCACCGAGCCGCGACCCTCTCCCGACGGGCGCTGGCTGCTCGTGTGCATGTCGGAGTATGGGAACTTCCCCATCTACCAGCCCTCGAGCGACCTGTACCTGATCGAGCTGGCGACGGGCCGGTACGAGTGCCTCGGCTGCAACAGCGACCGGTGCGACTCGTACCACTCGTGGTCCTCGAACAGCCGCTGGATCGTCTTCAGCAGCAAGCGGATGGACGGCATATTCGCCCGGCCGTTCTTCAGTTACATCGACGAGGGCGGCAAGTCGCACCCGCCGTTCCCCCTGCCGCAGAAGGCCCCGGCCTACTACGACGCCTGCATCCGCACCTACAACGCGCCGGAACTCGTGAGGGCGCCCGTCCGGATCCGCGAGAGGGAGTGGGCCCGTGTCATCGTCGAACCGGCCGAGGGCGAGGCCGTCCAGGCACACGCCGACCCCCGGGCGCCCGAGCGCGGGGGCCCGGCGCCGCCCACTTACGACCCGGCCGACGCCGGCGCGGGCGGATGACAGGCCCGCCTCCCTTTCCTCCCGCAAGGCCTATTCCCGTGGACACGGCCCGGCGCCCGGGCTATCCTTGTCGCCATCGCGCGACGGCGGTCGCGCGCCGGAGAACCAGAGACGATGCCGAGCCGATATGCCCAGTTCGACCGTGAGGCCCTGCGGATCCTCCCCCGGTTCGCCCCTGCGGGGCAATGAGGGAACTCATGAGAATACCGCTGCTCATTGGCGCCCTGCTGACCGGCGCCGCGTTCCATGCCGGCGACCCCCGGGCGCAGGCCGCGGGCTACTTCGTTGCCCCGAACGGGTCCGACGCGGACCCCGGCACGCTGGAGCGGCCCTTCGCGACCCTCCAGCGGGCCCAGCAGGCCGCGCGGCAGGCACGGGGCCGCGAGCCGGTCACGGTCTCCCTGCGGGAGGGCGTCTACTACCTGCCCGAGACGGTGGTCTTCACGGCCGAGGATTCCGGGACCCAGGCGGCCCCGGTCGCCTATCAGGCCTACCGGAAAGAGCAGGCGGTGATCAGCGGCGGTGCCAGGCTCCGGAACCTCACGTGGGAGCCGCATCGCGACGGCATCATGAAGGCCGCCGTCCCCGGGGGATTCACCAGCGACCAGCTCTTTGTCAACGGCCGGCGCCAGCCCATGGCACGCTATCCGAACTTCGACCCGAAGGTGCGGCACTTGAGCGGCTATGCCGCCGACGCCATCAGCCCCGAGCGCGCCGCCCGATGGCAGGATCCCCGCGGCGGATTCATCCACGCCATGCACGCGGCCGAATGGGGCGGCATGCACTACGTGATCACCGGCAAAGGCCCCGACAACAAGGTTACCTACGAGGGCGGCTGGCAGAACAACCGGCCGTCCGGCATGCACGGCCAGTTCCGCATGGTGGAGAACATCTTCGAGGAACTCGACGCCCCGGGCGAGTGGTTCCTCGATTCCAAGGCGGGCACGCTCTACTTCTATCCGCCGGCCGACGTGGACCTGTCCACGGCCACCATCGAGGCCGTGCGGCTGCGGCATCTCGTGGAGTTCCGCGGCACGGCCCAGGCGCCGGTCCGGTTCATCACGCTCAAAGGGCTGACCTTCCGGCACGCGGCCCGCACCTTCATGGACAACAAGGAACCGCTGGTCCGCAGCGACTGGACCACGTACCGCGGCGGGGCCGTCTTCTACACGGGCACGGAAGACTGCGTGCTGGAGGACTGTTTCATCGACCAGGTCGGCGGCAACGCCGTCTTCGTGAACCACTACAACCGCCGCCTGACGGTGCGCGGCTGCCACATCGCCGGGGCCGGTGCCAACGGCGTGGCCTTCGTCGGTGACCGCGATGCCGCCCGCGTGCCGCGCGACTGGAATGACCATTCTCAGAGCCTCGCGACGCTGGACCGCACGCCGGGGCCGAAGACCGACAACTACCCCGCCGACTGCCTTGTGGACGATTGCCTGATCTACCTGTCGGGCCGCGTGGAGAAGCAAACCTCGCCGGTCCAGATTGAACTCTCCCAGGGCATCACCGTCCGCCACTGCTCCCTCTACGACGTGCCGCGCGCCGGCATCAACATCGGCGACGGCTGCTGGGGCGGCCACGTGATCGAGTTCTGCGACGTCTTCGACACGGTGAAGGAGACGGGCGACCACGGGTCCTTCAACTCGTGGGGCCGGGACCGCTTCTGGGGCCTCGAGGGCCTGAACCTGAACGATGACAAGACGTGGGAGGCCGAGAAGGCCACCGTGCGGCTGGACGCGGTCAAGACCGTCGTCCTGCGCAACAACCGCTGGCGCTGCGACCACGGCTGGGACATCGACCTGGACGACGGTTCGACGAACTACGAACTCCGCAACAACCTGTGCCTCAATGGCGGCATCAAGAACCGCGAGGGGTTCTTCCGCGTCGTTGAGAACAACATCATGGTCGGTAGCGGCTTCCACCCGCACGTCTGGTACAAGCACAGCGAGGACGTCGTGCGGCGGAACATCATGTGGACCGACCACTACCTTCCCGCCGGCGGCATGCCCTCGACGCCGTGGGGCAAGGAGATGGACTTCAACCTCGTGCACCGCGCCGGCATGGCCGAGCCGAACCCTGCGGTCCGGCTGGCCGAGCAGTCGCAGCGCGACGCACACTCCCTCGTCGCCGATGCGATGTTCGTCGATCCCGCCGGGGGCGATTTCCGCGTGAAGGAAGGCTCGCCCGCGCTCAAACTGGGGTTCGTGAATTTCCCGATGGACCAGTTCGGCGTGCAGAAACCCGAACTCAAGGCCATCGCCAGGACGCCGGAGATTCCCGGGCTGGCTGCGCCCGCCGGCGACGGCCGCGCCAAGCCTGCGGCCGAGCGCCCGCATTTCGTCTGGCAGGCGCAGGTCCGCAACATTTCCGGACTGGGCGACCGGTCGGCCTACGGATTGCCCGAAGCAAGCGGCGTATTGCTGCTGAGCGTGCCTCCCGACAGCCTTGCCGCCAAGGCCGGCTTGCAGAAAGACGACGTGATCCTCGGCTGCAACGGCAAACCCGTGAAAACGGTCAGGGACCTGTGGGCGATACAGGATGAGGCCGCCGGCGGGAAACTGGCCGTCGAAGTCAGGCGCAAACAGGGGCCGGTGAACATCGAGGTGGCCGAATATGCCTTTGACCTGTCGGAATGCCAGTCCACGCCCGACTTCAAGATCATACCACTCGCCCCGCGTTCGGCGGCGCTGGCGGCGAAGATCATCGCCGGTAAGCCCGGAACCATGAACGAGCCCGTCTCCGTTCTGACCGACGGCGAACTGGCCCGCAACTACGGCCCGGTCTTTGGCAACGGCGTCGTGGACGGCGCCTACAAGCTCGACCTTGGGGCTGTTGTGAGCATCGTTCAGGTAAACACGTTTTCCTTCAACCAGAACCGCAACCGCGGCCGACAGCGTTTCGTGCTCTACGGCAGCCGCGCCGCAACCGACCCCGGGTGGAGCGTCGAGGACCGCAGAGTCTTCACGCCGATCATCGACCTCGACACGCAGAAGACGGCCGAGGCCGACTTCGTCGCCACCAGCGTCCGGCAGAGCGGCGGCAAGCCGCTGGGCGCCTATCGCTGGCTGGT